>NZ_JBFAOY010000033.1:0-66197 GCF_040675505.1 Streptomyces sp. NPDC049597 | reverse complement strand
AGCAAGTCGAAGCGGTCTTCCATCTCCTCGACCAGCGCGTCCAGCAGCCCTTCGGCCTGATCAGGGGTGATGGCACACCTCGTCATACGACGCTCTCGCAGGGGCACGGCCCCCGGGACGTCAGACCGTGCCGCGCCATGCCCCGTCGGCCACGCCGCGGGACTCGATGAACTGCTTGAAGCGGCTGAGGTCGCCCGACGTCCGGTGCCTGACGAACCCCAGCTTGTCGCCGACGTTCTCCGCGACTCCCGCCGGGTCGAAGTCCATCTGCAGCATCACCTTCGTGCGCGCGTCGTCGAGACGGTGGAACGTGACCACACCGGCCTGCCGCACCTCGCCGTCGACGGTGGTCCACGCCACTCGTTCGTCCGGGATCTGCTCGGTGATCCGTGCGTCGAACTCCCGCTTCACGCCCGCGATCTCGGTCACCCAGTGGGTGAGCGTGTCGGTCCGCTGCTCGATCCTCTCGACACCCTCCATGAAGCGAGGGAAGCTCTCGAACTGGGTCCATTGGTTGTAGGCCGTGCTGACCGGTACATCGACCTCGATCGACTGCTCGACCTTCGACATCGAATGCCGTCCTTCCGTGGTGACTTGGTACGCCCGCGGCGTCGGGGATGCCACGGGCGTGGGTTCCACGACGCCCCGGGTACCCGAGGCGACGGGCGGTATGCCTCCGCCCTCCCCGAGGCGGGCCCGCCACTGCCCCGTCGTTTCAGCCGGCGCGTGGCCCGGCACGGTGACGGAGTCGTACGGGAATCCTCCGGTCGCCGGACCGGAGCGTCGCGCGGCATCGGCGTCCGCCGGAGCCCAACGCGCCTTTCAGCTACGGGAGTCCGGCCGAGAGCCGGCCGCAGGAGACCCGGGTCCGATCGCCTCCCGCGATGCGCCGGGAGGCCGCCGGGTGAGCGCCGGCCGCTCACGACGGGCGACAAGGGTGGCGAGGAGCAGGGCGGCGCAGGCGAGGAGGGTCGAGCCGCGCCAGCCGAGGGCTTCGAGCACCGGCGCTGCGAGGGCGGTGCCGAGGGCTCCGGTGATGAAGTACAGCACCAGGTAGACGCTGCTGAGGCTGCCGCTGCGCTCGGGATCGATGGCGATGATCCGGCTCTGGTTGGCCGCCTGCGCGGCGAAGCACCCGGCGTCGAAGAGGGCGAGGCCGAGCCCCGTGACCAGGGGGGTGCCGAGCCCGGTGGCGAGCAGGGCGGCTCCGGCGGACGCGGCCAGCAGGCCGGCGGTGATCACGGTGCGGGCCGTGCGGCGGTCGGTGAGCCGTCCGGTCAGCGGAAGGACGGCGAAGCCGAGCAGTCCGGCCAGGCTGTAGAGCCCGATCTCGGACGGGGCGAGCGAGTGGGGCGGCTGGGCGAGGGCGAGGGTGAGAGTGACCCAGACGAGGTTGAAGGCGAAGTACCACAGGCCGCCGGCGGCCACCGCGCGGCGCAGTTGCGGGTACCCGCGCAGCAGTGGGGGAAGCGACCGGAGCGTGGTGAGGTAGCCGTGGCCGGACGACGGCCGCTGCCGGGGGAGGAGCGTCGCGGTGCACAGGGCGCCCAGCAGGGCGAGGGCGGCGAAGACGCACAGCATGCGCCGCCACCCGAGGAGGTCGGCGAGCGTCCCCCCGGCCAGCCGGCTGAGCAGGATGCCGGCCGACATTCCGGCGGCCACGACGGCGACATCGGTGGCGCGGCGCCCGGGCGGTGCATGGCGGCCGGCGATGCTGCCCGCCTGCGCCGCCACGCCCGCCGCCGCCCCGACGAGCAGGTAGGCGACGAGGAGGACGGCCGCGCCCCGGGAGGTCGCCGCCAGCAGGAGAGCGGCGGCCAGGAGTGTGAGCTGTCCGGCGATCAGGCGGTTGGGGGCCACGTGGTCCGTGAGGGGGAGCAGCAGGGCGAATCCGCACATGCAGCCGATGAGCGCGGCCGTCGGCACGAGACCGATCACGGCGAGGGGAACGCCGAGATGCGCGGCGATGTCGGTGAGCGCGGGCTGGACGGCGTAGTTGTTCGCGATCGCCGTACCGGCCGTGCAGGCGAGGAGGAACGTGCCGCCGCGGGAGAGGGTCACGGCCTCTCGCCCCGGGCGAGGACGACGGCGTAACGGCACGCGGCGTCGCTGGTGTTGGCGAAGACGCGCGGGAGGGGATCGCCCAGCTCGATGGTGTCGCCCGCCACCAGTTCGTGCACCGTGTCGCCTTCGTGGAAGGTCAGGCGGCCGTCGAGCACCCAGACGACCTGGCGGACGAAGGCGAACGCGGCGGCCGGATACGGCACCCGGGCACCGGCGGGCAGATCGATCTCCGCGATCTCGGCCGGGAAGTGCGGCCCGGTGATCTGGCGTCGGCGGTAGCCGGTCGCCGGATCGCGCCATTGAGCGGCGTCGGCCTTCCGGCGCACTCCCGGGCCCGTCCCCGTGCCGTGCCCGCCGGGCCCGGCGCCCTCGCCGTCGGCGGTGCCGTCGCCGGTCGAGCCTTCGGCGAGGGCGAACAGGGAGGAGACGCTGAGCTGGAAGGCGGCGGAGAGTTTCCCCAGCACGACGGCGGTGGGGCTGCTTTCGCCGCGCTCGATCCGGTGGATCATGGCGCGGGAGACGCCCGAGGCGTCGGCGAGCTGCGCCAGCGTCCACCGGCGCCGCTCCCGCTCGGTGCGGACGCGTGCGGCGATCTGCCCGACCAGAGGATCTACTATGTTGGACATGGTTCCAATATACGAGAAGCGCGGAGCGGTGACGGTCCGCCTGGCGACCCACGGCGACCTGGACCCCGTGCTCGCCATCCGCAACCACGCGATCGAGCACTCGACCGCCCTGTGGACGGAGACGAAGCAGACGCCTGACGAGGGCGCCGCCTGGCTCGCCGCGCACCTGGCCCGCCGCTCGGCCTTCGTCGCCGAGGCCGGCGGCGAGGTCGCCGGCTTCGCGGTCTACGCCCCGTGGCGGGACCTGGAGGGTTTCCGGCACACGGTCGAGGACTCGGTCTACGTGCGCGAGGACCGGCACGGGCTGGGTGTCGGCTCGGCGTTGCTGGCAGCGCTCATCTCGTCGGCGCGTGGGGCCGGGCACCACACCGTCGTCGCGGACATCGAGGCGGGCAACATCGCGTCGGTCCGGCTGCACGAGCGCTTCGGGTTCGAGCACGTCGGCACGGTGCGGGAGGCGGGCCTCAAGTTCGGGCGGTGGCTGGATCTGACGATCATGAGGCTGCCCCTGACCTGACCTGACCTGACCTGACCTGACCTGGCCTGACCGTCTGCCGGCTGCTTCGGCCGTGGCCGTGGCCGGCCGGCAGGTCGGGTGCGTGACGCGCGGCGGGGCCGCCGTTCGCGGACGGCGGCCCCGCCACGGGAACCTGCGGTCACCCGGTGGAGCGCGTCACAGACTCGCGTCGCGGTGCGTGGGACGGCCGTCGAGCACCGTGAGGAGGACGGGGAGGTCCGGCAGTTCCGTGGCGGCGGTGGTGAGCGGGTCGTCGGCGAGGACCGTCAGGTCGGCGCGGAAGCCCACGGCGATCCGGCCGGCCTCGTGCTCCTCGCCCGCCGCGTAGGCGGCGTCGACGGTCATGCCCTGGAGGGCCTCCAGCGCGGTCAGTGCCTGCTCCGGACCGTGCGGGGGCTGGGTGAGGTCGCGGCTCGGCCGCCGGTGCCGGGCGCCCGCCATGACGCCCAGCGGCGGGTAGGGCGCGATCGGCCAGTCGGAGCCCAGGACCACGGTGGCGCCGGAGTCCCGCAGGTCGCGGCAGCGCCATGCGCGCGAGGCGCGTTCCTCGCCGAGGCGGCGCGACCAGTTGTCGGTGTGGTCGGCGCGGGTGAAGTCGCAGCAATGGGTGGGCTGCATGGACGCGATGACGCCGAGCTCGGCGAAGCGGCCCAGAGTGTCGTCGGGCACGGTCTCGATGTGTTCGATCCGGTGCCGTGGCCCGGGTTCCTGGGCGGTCCTCGCCTTCTCGACCGCGTCGAGGGCATGCCGTACGGCGGCGTCACCGATGGCGTGCGTGGCAGTGGGCACGCCGGCCCGGTGGAACGCGCCCACGGCGGCGGTGTAGGCCCCGGGCTCCGGCCAGAAGGCGTGCGTGGACTCGCCGTGGCAGTCGGGGCGCTCCAGCCAGGCGGTGCCGTTGTCGATGGTGCCGTCCATGAACAGCTTGACTCCGTCCGTCCGCCACAGCGCACCGCCGGTGCCCTGCCGCTCGATGAGCGCGCGCAGGCCGTCGGCGTCGGTGCCGGGCCGGCACCAGGGCGCGACCCGCAGCCGCAGCGGCAGCTCTCCGGCCGCGTCCAGGTCGGAGTAGAGGGCGACGCTGTCGCCGTTGGCGTCCATGGCGTGGCCGCCCGTGAGGCCGGCGGCGGCCATGCCGCGCAGGGCGGCGGCGAACCGGGCGCGGCGCTCCTCGCGCGTCGGCTGCGGGGCGGCCCGCTCGACGAGTTCGCAGGCGGCGTCCTCCAGGAGCAGGCCCGTGGGGCGGCCCTTGTCGTCGCAGACGACCTCGGCGGCCTGGTCGAAGGTCCGCGGTCCGTCGACGCCGGCGAGTTCGAGGGCGCGAGGGCTCGCCAGCACGGAGTGGGCGTCGAAGAGTTGGAGGAGCGCCGGGACGCCGTCCAGCACGGGTGCCAGGGCGGCGGCTTCGACGGGCCTGTCCCCGAAGACGTTGGGGTCCAGGCCCCAGCCGTGCAGCCATGCGCCGGGGGCGAGGCTCCGCACAGCGCCGGTCAGCGCCTCGCGCACCGCGGCCAGGTCGGCGCAGCCCGACAGATCGAGGCCGTGCGTCAACTCCGCGCCCGAGACGGGGTGGAGGTGCCCGTCGACCAGACCGGGGGTCACCACGGCGCCCTTGAGGTCGACCACCGTCGTCGAGGAGTCCACGAGCGCCCGTATCCGGCGGTCGTCGCCCAGGGCGGAGATCCGCCCGCCGGACACGGCCAGGGCGGTCTCCGGCAGGAACTCGCCGGTGACCGGGTCGAGCAGGCGGGCGGAGAGCAGGACGAGAGGGGTGCGCACAGCGGCTCCTCGAAGGAAGGGATGGGGGAGAGGGGTGGTCGGGGGCGCCGGAGCGCGCGGTGTACGAATCCGTGCCCACCGGCTGCCCCGGCCGGGGACGATGCCGGCCGGAGCGAGTGGCGGGCTCGGCGCCCCTGTCCTGTTCAGGTCGGTGGCCGCACACGGCCGCCGCGGCCTGGGCGAGCGGTTGGACCCGGTGTCCGGTCCCGTCTGTACACCGCAGGCGTCAACTGGGCAGGCGTCGCCGGTCTCATGGCGGGCGTGACCGCGGCCGCCCTGTGCGTCAACACCCTCTACACCGGCCCGATCGCCGCCGCCCTGGGAGGGTTGGACCTCTCCCTGCCCGCCGGAATGACCGTCTCCGCCCTCGTCTACGCCGTCCTGATGCGCAACGACCGCACCGTGCTCGCCGCGAGGGCGGAGGCATGAGCGGCCGTACGGCCCTGCGGATAGCCGGGGAGAGCCCGTGGAAGCGCGGCTACGAACGCGGCCGCCGAGCACGCGACGGAATCGCCCGCGCGTGGCGCGTCTACGCGACGCTCTTCGAGACCGTCGCGGCGCGGAGCGGCCGGACGCTCGACCTTCCGGCGATCGCCGGTCGCACGGCCCAAGCGGCCCGCGCGTGGGCGCCGGAGCCGGTCGAGGAGATGGAAGGGGCGGCCGAGGGCGCCGGAGTGCCGTTCTGGACGATCGCCGCGCTCAACGCACGCACCGAGATCCTCGCCGAGGCGGGCGCCACCCGCGCGGGCGAGTGCTCCACGCTGGTCCGCACCGGCGTCCGGACCACCGGCGGCCAGTGCTGGGACTGGCACGAGGAACTCGCCCACGCCTGGCACATCCAGACCGTCAGCGGCGGCACCCGGAACTTCGCGGGCGTCACCGAGTACGGCATCCTGGCGAAGATCGGCGTCAACGACGCCGGAGTGGGCGTGCTCTTCAACATCCTCGGTCACCAGGACGACGCGGCCACCGGCGTACCCGTCCACCTCGTCGCCCGCCACGTCCTCGGCACGGCAGGCTCGTTCGACGAGGCTGTCGGCATCCTCGCCGGAGCCCCGGTGTCCGCCTCCACGGTCATGACCGTCGTGACCGCCGACCGCGCGGCATCCGTCGAGACGAGCCCGGCGGGCTCCGCGGTGATCGCACCGGACGACGGAGAGTGGCTCGTGCGCACCAACCACTTCCTCGCCCCCGCCCTCGCCGCCGGTGAACTGCGCGGGCGGCGCGAGCCGGAGACCTACGACCGGCACCGCCTGCTCACGGCCCGGGTGCGCGGCCGTCCGGGCCCGCTCGGCCGCGACGACTCGCCGGACTGCTCACCGCCCACCGCGGCGACGGCGCCGAGGTGTGCTGCCACGCCCCGGAGGGAGGAGAGATGGGCACCCGCTGGGCGACGCTGGCCACCGTCGCGGTGGACCCGGCAGAGCGGCGGCTCCTGGTGCACGAGGGCGGTCCCTGCTCGGCGCGGCCGTCGGCCTGGGCATCGGTCACCGCGCCGATGCCCTGAGCCGGCCGACACCGGAAGCAGCCGGTCCGCGGTGCCGCCGCGGTCGGCTCGCCAGTGTGTTCCGGCGGTGACGCGCCCGGTCGGGTCCGGCGGTACACGCGGTGCCGCCCGCCGCATCTCGTGCGGGTCGCCGTCGCGCCCCCTTCCCCATCACCGGGCGAGCGAGCGTGGCCGGCGTGGCCGCACGGGAACACCGAGCCCCCGGCGGCCTCAGGTGCTCACTACGCCGTCGGGCACGGACTGTCCGACCAGAGCGCGCGTCAGCTCCATGAGGCGGCGTCGGGCCGAGGCGTCGTACGCCTGCTCGTGCGCGCGGGCGTCCGTGAACTGGTCGAAGTAGCGGCCGGTCGTGGATTCCAGGGCCGGGTCGGTGATCAGACGGACGGTTGGCCCCACACCTTCCTCGACGCCGGTCACCGGCGTGAGGCCGTACGCGCGGACGCCCTCGGTGTCCATCAGGTGCGCTGGGTGAAGGGCGTTCACGGTGACGCCCGTGCCCGCGAGTTCGGCCGCCAGCTCGAAGGTCGCCATGATCATCGCGAGCTTGCTGCGGCAGTAGGCGCGCAGCCCCTCGTACCCGTGCTCCAGCATCACGTCGTCGAAGTCGACGGCCTCCTGGCCGATCGAGGCCACGTTCACCACGCGGGCGGGCGCCGACGCGGTGAGCAGCGGCAGCAGTTCGCGGGTGAGAGCGTACGGGGCGAGGTGGTTCACGGCGAAGCGCAGCTCGTGCCCCTGCCTGCTCACCTCGCGCCGCAGGGGCTCGACCCCGCCGCCGGCCACCGCGTTGTTGACCAGGGCGTCGAGCCGGGGCTCCCGCTCCCGCACTTGGGTGGCCATCGCGCGCACTTGGTCGAGGTCGGACAGGTCCGCGTGGTAGGTGCGGACGGGGGCGTCGGGGGCGTCGGGGGCGTCGGGGGTGGTGCTGCGTATCTCGGCCGCGACGGCGTCGAGGCGGGCGCGGTCGCGGCCGTGGAGCAGGACGGTGTGACCCTGAGCGGCGAGGCGGAGTGCGATGCCGCGGCCCAGCCCCTGGGTCGCGCCGGTGATCAGGACGGTGCGTGGGTTCATGGCCGTGATCGTGACAGGCGCGGTGCGGTGCAGGGAGTGTGTGCTGAACCTGGTGTCGCCACCACCAGGCACGGCCGCCCGGCGCCCCGGGCGCACGGGGGCCGGGAGCGGTCATGCGGCCGTCCCGGCGTGCCGTCGTCCGATGTCGAGCACCGCGAGAAAGCCCTCCACGTCCCAGGCGGCGCGGCCCACGAACAGGCCGTCGGCGCCGGGCACGTCGAGCAGCCGGGCCGCGTTGCCGGGGTTGACGGAACCGCCGTAGAGGATGCCCGCGACCCGCCCGCCCCACTCGGCGGCCGGCGCCTTGTGTACGGCGGCCGTCTCGTCCGGCCGCGGCTCACGGCCGTGCTCGCCGATCGCCCACGCCGGCTCGTAGGCGATCAGCGCGCGTGAGGTGTCGGCCAGGCCGTCGAAGGCGGCGGCCACCTGTGCCAGCACGTGCTCGACCGAGCCGCCCCGCGCGAACACCTCGGCGCTCTCGCCGCAGCACACCAGCGGCGTCAGTCCGTGCCGCGGCGTGGCCGCGACCGTCACGAACTGGACATCATCGGCCCGGCGATCGGCGACCTGGCGGGCGAAGACATCGACATGACGGGCCCGTTCCCGTCCGACACGATCTTCCTTGCGGGCCAAGGCGCGTGACTTCGACGGCATCCTGACGATGTATCACGACCAAGGGCGGATCGCGAGGAAGCTGACGGGCTTCGACGGGGGTGTGACCATCGCCGGCGGCCTGCCGGTGCCCATCTGCACCCCGGCCCACGGCACGGCCTTCGATGTCGTCGGCAAGGGCGTGGCCGCCACCGGTTCGATCCAGAACGCCTTCGATCTCGCGGTCCGTATCGGCGGGCGCGGGGCGGCGCGCGGGTGAGCCCGAACGGCGCCATGGACGCGGGGCGGCGCGCGGATGAGGCCCGAACGGTGCCGCGGACGGGAGCCGTCCGCGAGACGCCCCCTCCGGGCGCCGTGCACCCCGCGCTGTTCACGCGCCCGCCCGCTCGGCACCGGCGGTGCGGGCGCGGGCCACGAACGGGCGCGACACGACGGTGACCGCCAGCGACACAGCGGCGAGGGCGGTGATCGCGGTGCCGGGGGCGACGTGGTGGGCGACGCCTCCGGCGATCGCCGCACCGAGCCCCTGGCAGGTCATCCGGCCCGCCGACTCGACGCCCTGGACCTGGCCGCGGACCGGGCCGGGCGTCAGCTCGAGGAGCCGCTCCTGCAGAGGCAGCGTGGCGGCGAAGCCGACGCCGGCGGCGAACACCGCCGCTGCCCCCACCAGCACCGGCGGATACGTCACGAACAGCAGGAACGGGGCGGCGAGCAGCAGCCGCAGGGGGAAGGCGCAGCGGCGTCGCCGGTCGGCGGTGAGGAGGCGGCCCACGGTCAGGTCCCCGAGCAGCATGCCTGCCGCTCCGGCGGCCAGGAGGGGTCCGGCGCTGCCCGGGTCGTAGGAGATGAACAGGGCCTCGCAGCCGACGATGAGCCCGTTGGGGACCCACAGGTTCAGCAGGAGCGCCCGCCGGCCGGCGTGGGAGAAGAGCGCGACGTTCGTCTTCCGGGTACGACGCAGCCCGGGTCGCCTGGTGCAACGGATCGAGCGCTCCCTGACGGTGGCCGCCACCACGGCGAGCCCGAGACCGTTCAGGACCGCGGCGACGGTGAAGAGTCCTTGCGGGTCGAGGTGCCGCAGCAGCACGGCTCCGAGCGCGTGGCCGAGGATCGCCGTGCCGCCGGAGGTGATGTTCATGAGCGAACGGGCCGGGGCGTACGCGGAGAATGGCACGACCTCGGCGATCAGCCCCAGCCGTGTGCCGGTCGCCAGTGACTGGAAGAACCCCAGCACCAGCAGCACTCCGAACCGGACGCCCAGTGGCAGGCCCGGGACCGCCTGCGCGGCGACGCCCGCGACCGAGGCGAACTGGAGCGCGACGACGGTCCGGCGCGGCCGCCGCCCGTCCGCGACCGACATCAGGGTCAGCGCTCCGAGCACCGTCGCGAAGGTGGCGCCGTACATGCTGACGGCCGTCAGGAAGGGCGAGCCCGTCTCGTGGTCGACCAGGGTGCCGAGCGCGAGGCCCGACACGGAGCTCGCGGCGACCGACAAGGCGAAGCCGGAGCAGAGGCCGGTGAACTCGCTGTTGCGAAGCAGCTCGCGACAGCCGGTGGTGGGCACGGAGGGCGACATGGCAGCGGAGGAGTCAGAGGGCATGAAAAAAGCCTCCGGACGCGTGCACCGCCGCGCCGAAGGCCAACTGCCCACATTCTAGCAGTCATTCGTTCCCCTGCCGCCGCCCTCCCCGAGACGCGGCCGGGCGTGACGACGACGCGCAGGCCACCCCCGGTGCACCAGGCGGCGGCGACCAGGTCTCTCATCGGACGAGATGCCATAGGGGTCATTCGGGTGGTAAGCGGCCCGTGCCGCAACTGCGCGGACCGGCCCGGCAGTCCACCTCATCAGTTGCACGACAACCGAGGAGGTACGCATGAACAGCGGACAGGCATCCATCATCGCCCCGGTCGCGAACTCGGCGTTCGACACCTACCGCTTCCCCGGAGCCCTCGTCGACGACCCCGGGGCGGCGCACATCTCCTACGACGGCCTGGAGTCCGGCGACTACGTGCTGCCCGCCCCCGACCCCGGCCGGCGCGTCCCCCTGCCGCTGGAGCCCGCGGACCGGCGTCGCCTGGACCTGCACGCCGCACTGACCACCGCGGGCATCGCGCCGCTTCCCGGCGATCTGGCGGCGATCGAGGCGCTGTGCACGCTGGACGACACCACCCACGCCGCACTCCAGCGGTGGATCACCCGGTCCCTGTGACGGGCGGGCGGGCGTCCGCGCCGGACAGCGGGCGGACCAGGGCGTTCGGGGACCGGATCATCCTCCGTGATCCGGCCCCTTCGTCCTTGCGGCTTCGCTAATCACCTTTCCGTACGGTGATGATTGTGAAGTCAGCGCACTCAAGTAGGCCTCTCCGCCCGGGTTTGTGTGGGGTGACTTCAGGGCCACGCATGTGCGTCACCGGTTTGACAGGTGACGACGTTCGTGGAACAGTCATCCATGCGCAAGCCGGTGCACGTGGACGCACGGAGGGATTCAGATGATCAACAGGCGTGACTTCAGCAGGACCCTGGGGCTGGGCACGGCCGCGGCCGCCGTTTCGCTGACCGGCCTGCAGGGCTCGCAGACCGCGTCCGCCGCCCCCCGGAGCGCACCCGCGGCGTCGACCGTTCCCACGGTCACCCCCGGCGCACACACCACCTTTCCGCAGCTGAAGCACATCAGGGCCGGCCTGCTGAACGTCGGCTACGCCGAACTGGGCCCCGCCCACGGCCCCGCGGTCATCTGCCTGCACGGCTGGCCGTACGACATCCACAGCTACGTCGACGTCGCCCCCCTGCTGGCCGAGCAGGGCTATCGGGTGATCGTGCCGTATCTGCGCGGCCACGGCACGACGCGCTTTCTCTCCGACCGGACCTTCCGCAACGCCCAGCAGTCGGCCATTGCCCTCGACGTCGTCGCCCTGATGGACGCCCTGAAGATCGACAGGGCCGTTCTGGCCGGCTTCGACTGGGGCTCGCGCACCGCCGACATCATCGCCGCACTCTGGCCCGAACGCTGCAAGGCCCTCGTGTCGGTGGGCGGATACCTCATCACCAACCTCCAGGCCAACCTGAAGCCGCTGGCCCCTGGAGCCGAACACGCCTGGTGGTACCAGTACTACTTCTCCACCGAGCGCGGCCGGCTCGCCATGGAGGACAAGTCCCTGCGCCATGACCTGACCAGGCTCGTATGGGACACCGTCTCCCCGACGTGGGCCTTCGACGACGCCACGTTCGAGCGCACCGCGGCAGCCTTCGACAACCCCGACTACGCGGCTGTCGTCATCCACAACTACCGCTGGCGGCTGAGCCTCGCCGACGGGGAGCGCCGCTACGACGGGCTCGAGAAGCGGCTCGCCACGCGGCCGGTCATCGAGGTGCCCACCATCACCCTCGACGCCGAGCGTGATCCCTTCACCGCTCCGGGCAACGGGGCCTCGTACCGGGAGAGGTTCACGGGCAGGTACGAGCACCGAACCCTGACGGGGATCGGCCACAACCTGCCGCAGGAGGCGCCCGCCGACTTCGCCCAGGCCGTCATCGACGTGGACCGTTTCTGACGAAGCACCGATCGGCCCGCACGCCTCACTCCGGGCGACGGCACCTCCCCGCTCCTGGCCACCGTCACAAGGGTAACCAATCCGCCGGAGGGCCCGTTCCGCCAGAGACCGAAGGGACTTGGACCATGGAAAGCCAACACACCACGGACAGTGCCGCGGCGGCACGCCGAGCGCGGTTCGGCACGTTGCCCGAGCGCATACGCCAAGAGGACATGGTGGGGGAGAAGGCGGCTGCGCCGAAGGGCCCGACGCGGTACGACCCCGAGGGGTCGTGGATGTCCTTCTCCTGTCTCGCCGCCGAACTCGGCGTCTGAGCGCGGGCGGAGTCGGTGCCCCGGCGCCCGCCGCTCCGCGCCCGGCGGGCGACGCGGCAATCTCCGTACCGTCGGGCAGTGACCGGCTTGTAGGGTGGCCGGCTTGTGCCTGTCGACGCACGAGACGAAGGAGAGCCACGCCATGGCCGCGCCCTACCCTCCGATCGAACCCCACGACCGCGGGATGCTCGACACCGGCGACGGGAACCTCGTCCACTGGGAAGTGTGCGGCAACCCGGCGGGCAAGCCCGCCCTCGTCGTCCACGGCGGACCCGGTTCGGGCTGCTCGGAGGGCTCGCGCAGGTCGTTCGACCCCGAGCGCTACCGGATCATCCTCTTCGACCAGCGCGGCTGCGGCCGCAGCACACCCCACGCGAGCGACCCCGCCACGGACATGGGGCTCAACACCACCGAGCACCTGATCGCCGACATGGAGCGGCTGCGTGAACACCTGGGCGTCGAGCGGTGGTTGCTCTTCGGCGGCTCGTGGGGGTCCACGCTCAGTCTCGCGTACGCCGAGAGGTATCCCGAGCGGGTGTCGGAGATCGTCCTCGTCGCCGTGACCAGCACCCGCCGTTACGAGATCGACTGGCTCTACCGGGGCGTGGGCCGGTTCTTCCCCGAGGCGTGGCAGCGCTTCAGGAACGGAGTTCCCGAGGCCGACCGTGACGGCGACCTCGTCGGGGCGTACGCGCGCCTCATGGAGAGGCCCGATCCGGATGTGCGGGCCAAGGCGGCGGTGGACTGGTGCGCCTGGGAGGACGCGGTCGTCTCGGCCGAGCCCCAGGGCCGGCCCAACCCGTACGGCGACAGGCCGTCCCAGGCCAGGCTGGCGTTCGTACGGATCTGTTCGCACTACTTCGCCCACGGGGCGTGGCTGGAGGAAGGCAGGCTCATCCGGGACGCCGGGCGTCTGGCGGGCATCCCCGGCGTCCTGATCCACGGCCGCCTCGACATGAGCGGGCCGCTCGACACGGCCTGGGAACTCGCGCGCGCCTGGCCCGGCGCGGAACTGGTGGTCGTCGAGGACTCCGGACACCTGGGCAGTGCCGCGATGCGTACGGCGATGTACGGGGCGTTGGAGCGGTTCGCGCAGCCGGCGCGCTGAGAGGCCGGCCCGCGAACCGCCGGCCTCGGGGGGCTACATCCAGATGACGAAGTGATACCAGGCGATCCAGAGCCCCAGGAGCCCGAGAGCCATGCCGATGAGCGGCGAGCGGCGGGAGTTCGCCGTGCCGCGCAGCCGCCACAGGACGCCCGCGCCGCCGAGGACCGCGGTGAGGGAGGCGAAAGGCAGAAGGAAGGCCAGGAGGAATCCCCCGAGAGGGTAGGACGCAAGTGCGCAGCACCAGCCGACCAGGGAGAGGAGGCCGAACCGCAGTGGCCACAGGTCGGTGGGGGCGGGGGGAATCTCGATTCTGGTCGTGCGGGGACTTCTCCGGGGCCGCATGGCCGCTCCTGCGGGTTCGTGGTGGGCTGGTGCAACCGGTCCGGTCAGGCGGTGAAGACGCCCGTACGTTCCCCGACGAAGAGCGCCACAGAGGCCAGGGCGAGTGCGAGCAGCCCGATACCGGTGGTTGTCAACGCCGCCCACGGGACCGTTCTCGGCGATCCTTCCCGCATCTGACGTCTGCGCACAGCCACGCCGTGCCGGAGGAACAGAGCAACGCCGCACAGGCAGAGGGCCACGCCCCCGATCCGTGAGACCTCGAGACCCCACTCGAGAAGGGCGAAGAGACCTGTGGAAATCCATATGCCCATGACTCTTCCTTGCGGGTGCGAGCCCGATATCCGTGCTGATGTAAGCCGGGGCAATAAGATCATGAGGTGTGAACTGAGTCAACACCCATGACTACGGTGACGTGGAACTCCCGCTGCGCCGGGCCGTGACCGCGGGCGCGCTCGCCCGCGAACGGGCAGACGTTCAGCTGTGATGCGCACGGTCATGGGCGCGACCGCGCCGGGCATGGTGATGCCCGGCGCGTCCTACGCGTCTCGGCTCGCTTCGCGAGCCGCGCGCTCCACTCGGTCCCGATAACTCGCCCACCACGCCGAGTCACCCGGCGGCATGCTGTCGTTGCCCTTGTTCATCCCCACGGCGCCATCCAGTCGTTCCCGGATGATGTCGGCGTGCCCGGCGTGCCGGTGCGTGTCGGCGATCACGCGCACCACGGCATGGTGCAACGTCACCTCGTCCCTGCCGCTGGGCCACCACGGCACTCTGCCGATCGTGTCCAGGGCCAGCGCGTCGATCGTCGCGTCCGCGTGCGCCCACGCCCGGTGGTAGAGCCCCACTGTGTACTCGCGTGACTCGGCGGCGGTGGCCCACATCTCCGCATTGGGCTCGGCGCCCTCTTCGTGCCAGGGCAGCGGCTCGCCGGACGGCCGGCCGAAGGTGTCCCCGAGATAGCCCAGTTCCACGCCGGCCGCGTGTTTCACCATGCCCAGGAGGTTGGTGCCGGTCGGCGTCATGGGGCGGCGGATGTCGTACTCCGAGAGTCCTTCGAGCTTCCAGAGCAGGGCGTCGCGGGCGGACTGCAGGTAGAAGTGGAGGTCGCGCTTGGGATCGGATGCGGTCATGGGGCCAGTCTGCCGCTCGCCTGAGCCATGTCCACCGTCTTTCCCACCGGCGACAGCCCCCCGCCGGTCGGCAGTCGGCCTGACGGAGATCGTGGGGACACCGCCGGGCGGCCGCGCGTCGCGTACGTGATCGCGACGGCCACCGTGGAACGCGTCGGCAGCGTCAAACGGAGCAGCGCCGAGGAGACGCGCCCGCTCATCTCCCGTCGAGGAAGGCCAGGGTGCGCTGGAGCAGCAGTGCGGCGGCCTGCGCGTCGTAGGACGACAGCGAACTGTCGGCGAAGTTGTGCTGCTCGCCCGGATAGAGGTGCAGCTCGGCGTCGGGCACCTCGTCGACGAGCGCGCGGGCCGCCTCGGCGTCGCCTTCGTCGCGGAAGACCGGGTCCGCCTCCATGGCGTGGACACGTGCCGGGACTCCGGCGGGCCAGGGCCCGAAGTACGAGGTGGGAACGCACGCCGAGACGAGCACCGCGCCACGGGCGCCGGGGCGCGTCTGGGCCAGTTTCTGCGCGCTCACCACGCCGAGGGAGAACCCGACGAACACGACGGCGGCCGGCAGTTCCGCGACGGCACGGGTGCCGCGCGTCAGGATCTCCTCGACGCCGATCTCCGACAGGTGGGCCAGACCGGCCTTCAGTGTGCCGAACGTGTGGCCGTCGTACAGGTCCGGCGCGTGCACAGTGTGTCCGGCGCCCCGGAGTTCCTCGGCGAAGCCGAGGAC
The DNA here is from genome assembly GCF_040675505.1 of Streptomyces sp. NPDC049597. Taxonomy (NCBI): domain Bacteria; kingdom Bacillati; phylum Actinomycetota; class Actinomycetes; order Kitasatosporales; family Streptomycetaceae; genus Streptomyces; species Streptomyces sp. NPDC049597. The sequence continues at coordinate 50,854 of NZ_JBFAOY010000033.1, read as the reverse complement.
CCCTGGAGTCAGGCCCTGGGCGTGGTGAAAGAGGACCACATCCGTCACGTCGCTCTACCTCCATGGCGCCGACCGCAGCGGTGACCCACGAGCTTAGAACACGTGCTCGTACGGGCCGGCCCGTTCACGCCGCGTGCCGGTCGCGCCGGCGGGACCGGCGCTTGAGGGAACGGCGCTCGTCCTCGTTCAGCCCGCCCCAGACGCCGGACTCCTGGTTGTTCTCCATGGCCCACGCGAGGCACTGCTCCCGGACCGGGCACCGCGCACAGACCTGTTTGGCCGCTTCCGCCTGCACGAGGGCCGACGCGCCGGTGCCGATGGGGAAGAACAGATCGGGATCCTCGTTCCTGCATGCCGCGTACTCACGCCAGTTCAGCACGTGCGTCTCTCCCTTCGGGATCGCTTGGCGCGGCGCTTCTCGCCGCGCCTCCTGTTGCGGGTGACCGGCCGATCGGCCCGCGAAACACGCGGAGCACGCCTCGGTGGCGTGGAGGTGACGCCGCCCACAGCCTTGAACTGCGGTCGGGAGAAAGGAACTTGACGCCGATGCCCAGGAGATGAACGCCAGGGGGTGTGGGGCGGCGGCGGTGGGGTAGATGACAGCGCAGGGCCCCGCCGCGTTCCCCCGTCGCGGCGGGGCCCTGTGCCGCTGCCGTCGCCCCTGCGGCGCCCGCTCACGACTTTCCGAGCGCCTGCGACGACGAGCTTCACGTGCTGTCCTTCCTGCGGTGGTGGACCTGGCCCTGGCACCGGTGGCGGCAGGCCGGGTCGTCACGACGGTCGTGCTCTCCGGAGGGTCCGAGGGGCGCCGGGTGTGACGTTCCCTGTCCCCGGCGAGAGGCGGGCCACGACGGGGAGCGGGGGCCACGGCCTGACACCGGAGGGCGACCAGGCCTGCGACGTCTTCCTCGTCACCCACCCGGAGAAGCTCTCCGCCGTCGAGCGGGACGAGGAAGCGGCGCCCGGAGCGTCACCGCGAGCGAGGGACGAGGACCGGACGGGCGGGCCCCGGGGGCGCCGGCTGAGGCGCGGACCTGCGGGCCGGCTGAGGCGCGGACCTGCGGAGTGGGCAGACGCTGGGCGGCGTGGCCGGGCAGGCAGGAGGGAGCACCGTCGTACGCCGGCCGACGAGCCGTTCACGGCCCCATGACGTCCACCCGACGAGACTGGCCTTCAGAAAACCCCCGTCCCACCCGTAACGTGGCGGCCGGGTCGAGCGTTCGGGCGTCCCGCCCGGCGTGGTCCGTGTGAGCGGCCCGGACCCGTGTGGCACGGCAGAGACGGCGCCGACACCATGGTGTACGTCACCGGCAGGCTGAAGGGATCGGGAATGTTCCGCAAGGTGCTGGTCGCCAACCGTGGGGAGATCGCGATTCGCGCGTTCCGCGCCGGTTACGAACTGGGCGCGCGCACGGTCGCCGTCTTCCCGCACGAGGACCGCAACTCGCTGCACCGGCTGAAGGCCGACGAGGCGTACGAGATCGGCGAGCCGGGACACCCGGTGCGGGCCTATCTGTCCGTGGAGGAGATCATCCGGGCGGCACGTCTGGCGGGTGCGGACGCCGTCTACCCCGGGTACGGGTTCCTGTCCGAGAACCCGGAACTCGCGCGTGCCTGCGAGGAGGCGGGCATCACGTTCGTGGGCCCGGACATGCGGACCCTGGAGCTGACCGGGAACAAGGCGCGTGCCGTGGCCGCCGCACGCGAGGCCGGTGTGCCCGTGCTCGGCTCGTCGGAGCCCTCCACCGACGTGGACGCGCTGGTCGCGGCCGCACAGGACATCGGCTTCCCGGTGTTCGTCAAGGCGGTCGCCGGCGGCGGCGGTCGCGGCATGCGGCGCGTCGAGGACCCCTCGACGCTGCGTGAGGCCATCGAGGCGGCGGCCCGCGAGGCCGCGTCCGCGTTCGGCGACCCCACTGTCTTCCTGGAGAAGGCCGTCGTCGACCCCCGGCACATCGAGGTGCAGATCCTCGCCGACGGGCAGGGCGGCGTCATCCACCTCTTCGAACGCGACTGCTCGGTGCAGCGCCGCCACCAGAAGGTGATCGAACTCGCGCCCGCTCCCAACCTCGACCCGGCGCTGCGCGAGCGGATCTGCGACGACGCCGTCAAGTTCGCCCGCCGGATCGGCTACCGCAACGCGGGCACCGTGGAATTCCTCCTCGACCGCGACGGCAACCACGTCTTCATCGAGATGAACCCGCGCATCCAGGTCGAGCATACGGTGACCGAGGAGGTCACCGACGTCGACCTGGTGCAGGCGCAGCTGCGCATCGCCGCCGGCGAGACGCTGGCCGACCTCGGCCTGACGCAGGAGGCCGTCGTCCTGCGCGGTGCCGCGCTGCAGTGCCGGATCACCACCGAGGACCCGGCCAACGGCTTCCGCCCGGACACCGGCATGATCAGCGCGTACCGCTCGCCGGGCGGCTCGGGCATCCGCCTCGACGGCGGCACCACACACGCCGGTACGGAGGTCAGCGCCCACTTCGACTCGATGCTGGTCAAACTGACCTGCCGGGGAAGGGACTTCAGGACGGCGGTCAGCCGGGCACGGCGTGCGGTGGCCGAGTTCCGCATCAGGGGCGTGTCCACGAACATCCCGTTCCTGCAAGCCGTGCTCGACGACCCGGACTTCCGGGCCGGGCACGTCACGACCTCCTTCATCGAGCAGCGGCCGCACCTGCTCACCGCGCGCCACTCCGCCGACCGCGGTACGAAGCTGCTCACCTACCTCGCCGACGTCACGGTGAACAAGCCCCACGGACCCCGGCCCGACCTGATCCCGCCGGCCACCAAGCTGCCACAGCTGCCCGCCACCGAGCCGCCGGCCGGCTCCCGCCAGCAGCTCACCGCGCTCGGCCCGGAGGGCTTCGCACGCATGCTGCGCGAGTCACCGACCATCGGCGTCACCGACACCACCTTCCGGGACGCCCACCAGTCGCTGCTCGCCACCCGGGTCCGCACCAAGGACATGCTCGCCGTCGCCCCCGTGGTGGCGCGCACCCTGCCGCAGCTGCTGTCCCTGGAGTGCTGGGGCGGCGCCACCTACGACGTGGCCCTGCGCTTCCTCGCGGAGGACCCCTGGGAACGCCTGGCCGCGCTGCGCGAAGCCGTACCGAACATCTGCCTCCAGATGCTGCTGCGGGGCCGTAACACCGTGGGCTACACCCCGTACCCGACCGAGGTGACGGACGCCTTCGTGCAGGAGGCGGCCGCCACGGGAATCGACATCTTCCGGATCTTCGACGCGCTCAACGACGTCGGACAGATGCGACCCGCCATCGACGCCGTGCGCGAGACCGGGTCGGCGGTCGCGGAGGTCGCGCTGTGCTACACCGCCGACCTGTCCGATCCGTCGGAGCGGCTCTACACCCTGGACTACTACCTCCGGCTGGCCGAGGAGATCGTGGCCGCCGGCGCCCACGTCCTGGCCGTCAAGGACATGGCCGGGCTGCTCCGCGCCCCGGCGGCCGCCACGCTGGTGTCCGCGCTGCGCAGGGAGTTCGACCTGCCGGTCCACCTGCACACCCACGACACCGCGGGCGGGCAGCTCGCCACCTACCTCGCGGCGGTCCAGGCCGGTGCGGACGCCGTGGACGGGGCCGTGGCCTCCATGGCGGGCACCACCTCGCAGCCGTCGCTGTCGGCGATCGTCGCCGCGACCGACCACACCGAGCGGCCGACCGGACTCGACCTCCAGGCGGTCGGAGACCTGGAGCCGTACTGGGAGAGCGTCCGCAGGATCTACGCACCGTTCGAGGCCGGTCTCGCCTCGCCGACCGGGCGCGTGTACCACCACGAGATCCCCGGCGGCCAGCTCTCCAACCTCCGCACCCAGGCGATCGCGCTCGGACTCGGCGACCGCTTCGAGGAGGTCGAGGCGATGTACGCCGCCGCGGACAGGATGCTCGGCAGACTGGTGAAGGTCACCCCCTCCTCGAAGGTGGTCGGCGATCTGGCGCTGCACCTCGTGGGGGCCGCCGTCTCCCCGGAGGACTTCGAGGCGGATCCCGGCAGGTTCGACATCCCGGACTCGGTCATCGGCTTTCTGCGCGGCGAGTTGGGCAACCCGCCCGGCGGCTGGCCCGAGCCGTTCCGCAGCAAGGCGCTGGAGGGCCGCGCCGAGCCCAAGCCGGTGCGGGAGCTGACCGCGGAGGACCGCACCGGCCTCGACAAGGACCGGCGGACGACGCTCAACCGGCTGCTGTTCCCCGGGCCGGCGAAGGAATTCGAGACACACCGGCAGACCTACGGCGACACCAGCGTGCTCGACAGCAAGGACTTCTTCTACGGGCTGCGCCCCGGGAAGGAGTACGCCGTCGACCTCGGACCGGGCGTGCGGCTGCTCATCGAGCTGGAGGCCATCGGCGAAGCCGACGAACGGGGCATGCGCACCGTGATGTCCACGCTGAACGGCCAACTGCGGCCGATCCAGGTACGGGACACCGCTGCGGCAGCCGACGTACCGGTGACCGAGAAGGCCGACAGGGGCAACCGGGGGCATGTCGCCGCGCCGTTCGCCGGCGTGGTGACGCTCGCGGTCGCCGAGGGCGACGAGGTGGAGGCCGGTGGCACGGTGGCCACCATCGAGGCGATGAAGATGGAGGCGGCGATCACCGCCCCCAAGGGCGGAAGGGTGACCAGGCTGGCCATCAACCGCATCCAGCAGGTGGAGGGCGGCGACCTCCTCGTCGAGATCGCGTAAGCCGTCCGCCGGCGGTCGTCACCGGTGCGCGGGCGGCCTCTCCCGCAGCCGTGCCGGCAGCCGTGCGGGAAGCGCACGTCACCTCACGCGGCGGCGTGCGCTTCCCGCCAACGCACGGTCGAGCGCGGCCACTCCGAGCGCTGCCAGGGCGACCTGGACGAGGCATTCGAGCCAGTCGATCCCTCGCGTGTCGGCGACACCGAGCGCGGACGCTACCAGCGAGCCGACGAGAGCGGCGGCCGTACCGACGACGAGCGTCCACAGGACCCCGATGTGCTGACGGCCCGGCAGAACGAGCCGTCCCAGCAGGCCGATCGTCGTGCCGATGACGAGAGCGGTGAAGAGTCCGGAGATGTCCATGGCCGATGGCCTCCTTCGACGTCGCGGCCTTCGCCTCGGGTACCCGCACATGTCGTGACGATTCGTCGTCGGGCATTCGTCGGCCGGCATACGGCGCTTCGACGTCGATGACGGCGCTCCGGTGGCTGAGGGTCCGTCACCCGGGCGCGGATCAGGCCTCGCACCGAAGTGGCACCGGCTTCCCGCCCGGATCCGGCACGCTGCGACGTCACGCATACGTCCGGTTCGTACGGGCAGGCGAACCGGCGTCATGCAGTGCGGACGAGCGTCCGGTGAGGGATCTTCCCCGGGGGCTCGTCCCTGACAGGCAACTGACAGGCAAGGAGAACGTCATGACCGCTGAAGGCAACGGCTCCAGGAACTCCGGCACCGCGAAGGCCGGGAAGGCCACCGGCACCCGGTCCGCGGCCTCCCACGGGAAGCAGACCGCCGCAGACACCGGCAAGCAGGCCGGGTCCGAGGCGAAGACCGCCGCTGCCGGAGCCGAGTCCGCGGCCCAGGACGCCAGGAAGTCCGCTTCGAACACCGTGCGCGCGGCCGGCGAAGCCACCAGGCGTGTGGGGCGTGCCGCCGCCGCGGGGCTCCAGACCGGGCAGCAGGCGGTGACCGCCAATGCCGCCCAGGCCGCCAGTGCCGCCGGTACGGCCTGGGAGGCCGTCAAGCACAGGAAGGCGATCGCCGCCGGGGCGGCGGCGGGCGTCGCGGGTGTCGCCGGCGCCGCCTTCGCCCTGGGACGCTCCACGGCGAAGCCCCCGACCGGCCCGTTGACGCGTCTGGCCCGCGGCCGGATCTGACCGCCGTCGCGCGCACGACGGGCGTCCTCGCGTCGGTCCGGACCGGCGGGGGGCCGGTGTCCCCCGTCGCACCGGAGGCCAGCTCCCGCCGCCGGGCGCCGGATCCCTGGGCCATGCCCGTCCCGGTACGTCGGATCACGGAACGTCGGATCACGGACGAGGCGGGGGAGTGATGCACCGGATCTCGCCCGGCCGCGCAGCCGCCCCGGAGGCTCGGCACCTCGCTCTGTCAGTGGCGGCTGAGAAGCTTCCGGCATGGACGAGCAGATCATGCGAGGGCGGGTCTACGGGGCCGACCACGACGATCCCGACCCCGGCAGGCGGCCCGGGCGCGCGTACGTCGACCTGGTCGGCGGTCCGCCGGCCGGCCTGTTCCTGGACGTCACCGGATGGACGGCCGAGCGGCTCCGGCAAGGCGCGGCGCTGACCACCGAACTGGGCCGCTACGGACCAGGCGGGCGGGCCCTGTACGGGCCGCGTCCCGGTGATCCCCAGCGGTTCGACTGGGAGGGTGACAGCCCGTGACGGCCGGGCCGCCGCGGCCCCCCCGCGTCCGTCGAGAGCGTCGGCGGGGCCGGGGCTAGGGTGAGGTGAGAAACCGCGGGAGCACCCGGAGCTGTGATGCCACGACATCGCCCCGACCCGCCCGACAGCGCGCAACACCTCCTCGCAGAGCCCGGTTCCGGCTCGAGCTGGACCGCCTGCGCGACGTACTGGCCCTGGTCTTCCTCGGCGCTCTCGCCGGGATGCTGATCAGTTCGACGATCGGCAGCGGCGCACTGGTCGTCTCCGGGGCGCTGGAGCCGGGCGACTTCTGGTCGACCTGGTCGGTGTGGTGGACCGGCGATGCGATGGGGATCCTTGTCGTCGCGCCCTTCCTGCTCGTGCTGCGCGGAGCCCGGTGGCCGCTGCGGACACGGCCCGGCCGATGGGCCGAGGGCGTGGCGCTGGCGGGCGCGACGCTCTTCGTCACGAGTCTGGCCACGCGCACACCGCACTCGACCCTGCTCTTCCTCGTCTTCCCCGTGCTGATCTGGGCGGCCTTCCGCTTCCAGCTGGCCGGCGCCGCGCCCTGCGCGCTCGTGGTGTCCACGACGGGGATTGTGGCCGCGGCCAGTGGCATCGGGCCGTTCGCCGGTCAGGACCTGTTCGCCAGCATGGTCACGCTCCAGGCGTTCAACGGCACGACGGCGCTCACCGCGCTCCTCCTCGCAGCCGTCATCACCGAGCGCAACAGGACGCACGAGGAGATCAAACAGGTCTGCGCACGGTTCGCCGACATGGTGGCCGAGATGGAGCCGCGCCCCGAGTCGTACGAGTTCCCGCCCCGCCGGCCCCCGTCGTCGGCCGTGCCGCCCCCATCGGCGCGTCGCAGGCCATCACCCGGGCGTTGATCTCCCCCGTGGTGTGCGACGCCTCGCGTGCGCGTCGCCGGTGAGCAGCGCGGGGACGGACCGGGCGGGCTCCCGTGAACCGGGGCGTGTGCCCGGGCACGGTCTCATCCCCGTCCCGGGTCCGGATCGCGGTCCGACTTCGGCCACACGTACGGCAGGTCCGGCGGCACTCCGGGGAAGCGGCCTGCGTAGAAGTCCGGGTCCTTGCGCAGCAGGGCCGCCTGGTGGCTGCGGTGGAACGCCGGTGTTCCCAGCCAGGGCGGGAGATCCCCGTCCGAGGCCAGCCCTTCCTGGGACCGCACCGAGGCGCCGGGCAGCCAGGCCCGGAAGTCGTGCACCAGCGTGAGGGCGCACGTGTCCGCACGCCCCGCGGACGTCCAGACGTCGCACACCTCCAGCCCGTACCGTACGAGCGCCTCCTCGTATCCGGCCCACATGCGGACCGCCGGATGCCTGCGCCAGGCGTATCCCGGCACGGTCAGGCCGCGGAGGATCTGCAGTGCCTCGACCCGCTGTTTGCCGAGCCGGCGGGGGTCGAGCGACGCCGCTGATGCCGCGAAGTCCGCGAAGGGCAGGAATGTCTGCATGGCGTCGTCATACCCCCGGCCGCGGCCGGTGGAGGAACGGGCGTCCGCAGGAGCGGCCTTTCGGCCTCACACAGGCGCCCCGGGGGACCCGTCGACGGGAGGCACGGCAACGTGCCGGAGCGCCTCGCGCAGCTCCGCGGGGATCTCGCCCGTCGCGGCCCAGCGGATGACGAGTTCCGCCACATCGGGCACGGGTGCGTCCATGCGGCGGGCCGCCTCGACGAGGGCGGCCCGCCCGTCGGCCGTGTCCAGCTTCGACGTGGCCGCGATGAAGTGGCTCGCTTCGGCGATCACGGCGTCGGTGCCGACGGCGTCCCTGACCCGGCCGAGGACGGTGGCTGCGTCGCCGTCGTTCCCGGGCGTCCCGTGGCTGCCGTCGGACGCAGCCCGCGCATGGTCGGCCGGGCCGGAGCGGCCGACGGTCTCCCTGCGGCCGGTGACGACGATCCGTCTCTGCCCCGGCTCGTCCTCCACCACGAACCCGGCGTGCGTGAGCGCCGCGGTCACCGCGGTGTGCAGCGCGCGGAGTATGCCCTCCAGCCGGGGCGGCCCCTCACGCCGGTGGCCGCGCGCCAACTCGCCGCGGGCGCGCAGGTCGAGGGGACCGGCCCAGCTCACGACGATGCCGTCCGGGCCCGGCCGTACGGTGAGGCCCGAGGTGTCCGTCCGGTCGGGCGCGCAGATGTCGAACCCCTCGGCGGCCAGGGCGTCGCACACCGCGGCGACCAGGTCGTCGGGGCCGCTGTCGGTCTCGTCCTGCGGAGCCCGTTGCTCCAACAGGTCCAGGGCGCCGCGCAGTTCCAGCTGGCCGGCGACCGACGGCGACACGGCGACCAGGGCGAGCGTCCGTCCGGCGTCCCGGGCGCGCCCGAGCGCCTCCGTGAGCACGTGCACCGCGGAGGCGTCGCAGGAGGAGACGCCGCTGAGATCGACATCGAGCCCGGAGCCGGCGTCCAGCGCGGCGGTCAGCGTCTGGCGGAACGTGTCGGCGGCCTCGGAACCGACCTCGCCCGTGACGGTGGCGAGGGAGCGGCCTCGTCCGCTGCCTGTCACGGTCACCGCGAAGCGGGAACCGTCCCGAGTGGTCATGCGCAGTTCCTCTCCGGACGGAGCATCTGCACTCCCATGCTCGGACGCGCCCGCACGGCCGTCAAGATACCTGAAACGTATTTCCGGTTTTTGGATTCATGCATGGGAGGTCGTACGATCGACGCATGGACACGTCCGGCCCCTCACGCAGTACCTGGACCTTCGTCACCAATCACACCCGTGTCCTCACGGCGATCGCCCGCAACCCCTGGATCCGCATCCGCGACCTGGCCTCGTCCCTCGACCTCACCGAACGGACCGTGCAGGCGCTGCTCTCCGACCTCGAGCAGGGCGGCTACCTGACCCGCACACGTGAGGGCAGGCGGAACAGGTACCAGATCGACGCCGGAGGCACGTTCCGCCATCCCGCGGAGGGCGACCGGCCGATCGCCCCGCTCCTGGAACTGCTGACGGACGCGCCCGCTCCCTCGCCCCACCGCACCGGCGACGAGGAGCGGGGCGAGCGGGACCGAAGGGCCGACTGACGCCGGCGCCGGCGGCCTGCGGGCGTCAGCCGGTCACGACCTCGGTGTCGTAGAAGCAGAAGTGCCCCTTGATCGCGGCGACATCGGGCTTGGGGTCGAGGTACGCCCAGACGAGATCGGCCGCCCCCGGCCGCGACCAGTAGGAGGCGTCCCCCTTGTACGGGCAGTGGGTGCGCGAGTCCGACGGCGTCAGCAGCTCGGTCCTCACGTCGTCGGGCGGCAGGTAGTAGCGCACCGGCAGGCCGGTCTCGCGAAGGAGCAGCGGGCGGCGGCTCTCGGCCAGGACCGTACCGTCGTGCACCACCCGGACGTGCTGCGTGCCCTGCTCGATCGTGATGCGGTGACCCGGCGACATGTGCTCTCCTTCGGCTGGACGGTACCGAACGGCGGTGCTGTGGGGGGACGTCGCATTCCAACCTCGGTGAGGCCACAGGTGTTCCCGGCGGGGCGGCGACCGCGACGACGCATACGCCGCGCCCCGGTGAGGTGCCCGCCGACGTGGTGTCGTTCCTGCCGACCGGCACTACGCGTTGGTCGCACGACTGCGCCCACGACCGAGCGGCGCGCGCGCTCACCCTCTCGGGCGGCGGGCCGGACGGAGCGGGTCCGCGCCGGTGGGGCCCGTGACGCGGGTCGCGTCGAGGCCGGCGCGCATGTGGCCCGGTCACAGGACCGCGACGCCCAAGGGGCGTTCGCCCGCCGGCAGGCGACGGGTGTCGCCGGAGTGCAGGTCCACGACCGTGATGCCGTTCCAGTAGCCGTCGCGCGTGAAGCCGCCCGTGACGTACGCCGTGCGGCCGTCGCGGGAGACGGCGACGTCCTCATGAGGCCCGTCGAGGGCGACGATCCGCTCGTGGCCGTCCGCGTCACGCACCGTCAGTGACGGGCCGTTGTCGCTCGCCGGGTCGATGGGTCCCGTGCCGACCACGAGCAGTGTGCCGTCGCCGGTGATCGTCGCACCGTGCTGGTGGGTGTCGGCGGTCATGCGCTCGACACGGGACGCTCCAAAGTCCGGGTCGAGGACGACCAGCCGCTCTCCCTCGAACGGCAGCAGCAGGCACCCGTCCGAGGGCCGTACGACGGCGTAGTGCGGCTTGAGCCAGGAGCCCAGACCACCTTCCGTGCCGTAGGGCGCGACCTCGATGCGCCGGGTGCCGAGGCCGTCGGTCTCCACCACGGTGACGTCGAATGAGTCGTGGCCGGTCGCGTACACCTCGCGCCCGTCGCGCGAGACGTCCACGTCGAACGGGCGGCGGCCCACTTCGGCGACGCCGGAGACCTTCAGGGCCCGGGTGTCGACGACCTCGACGGTGCCGTTGCCGCCGGGGCGGTTCACGCCGACGTACACATGGCGGCCGTCGGGGGCGAGGGCGATGCCCATGCCGCCGCCACGGTACTCGCCGTGGGCGGGCTCCCCGATGCCGTCCGTCTCGTACGGGACGCGGGCGATCCGGGTCCGCCGGGCCGTGTCCACGACGGCAACGCCCTCGGCGGTGGCGACCCAGGCCCGCCCGTCGTGGCCGACGACCAGCCCGTAGGGAGCGGTCCCGACGTCGACGGAGTCGAAAGCGCCCCGGTCGGGGTCGGCGAACGTGACCGTGCCGGCGCCGAAGTCCGCCACGAGGAGCGTGCCGGACGGCGTGCGTCCCGCCGGGGCCGGCGCGGGCCCGGCGGTCGACTGGCCAGCGGTGGGCGGCGCCTGCGGGGCGGCGGAGTCGTCCTGCCCGCCGGCGGAGCAGCCACCGAGGAGCACGACGGCAGCCGCAGCGGCCCAGGCGACGCGCCTCACCGTACGGCCCTCAGCAGACCGGCGATCTCGGTGAAGCCGCGGCGCTCGGCGTGCTGCAGAGCGGTGACACCGTCCTTGTCGGCCAGCCCCGGGTCGGCCCCGGCGGTGATCAGCAGTTCGACGACCTCCTGGTGGTCACGGCCGCCGTCGCCGAGGATCACGGCCTCCAGCAAGACGGTCCAGCCCAGCTGGTTGACGTGGTCGACGTCGACGTCGGTCTCGCGGAGCACCGCCCGCACGTAGTCGACGTGGCCGCGTTCGGCGGCCGGGACGAGGCAGACGCCGCCGAAGCGGTTGGTGACCTTCAGGCGGGGGCCGGCGGGCAGCAGCGTCCGCATCATGGCGACGCTGCCGGTCACGCCGGTGACCAGCCACGGGCTGTCGAGCCGGTCGTCCTGGTCGTTCGGGTCGGCGCCCGCGGCCACCAGCACCCGCGCGGCGGCCGTGTGGTCGCCGAGCGCCGCGAGCAGCAGCGGGGTGCGGCGGTGCTCGTCGCGGGCGCCGACCGTGGCGCCCTCGTCGAGGGCGGCGCGCACGGCGTCGGCGTCACCGCGTGCGGCGGCCTCCAGGAGGGCGCGATCGACAGCGTTCATGGCGGAGCTCCTTGTGCTTCGTACGGTCCCCGGACCGTGCGCGGTCCGAGCCAGGCGGGGGCACACCAGGGAAGCGGCGGTCGTCATCCACGTACGCACCGCGGGCGTCCGCAGGATCACGCCGGCTGCCTGCGGGCCGGCTGGGCGGCGCGGGCGCGCATCGAGGACGTGTTCACGGGCTTCATGGGGAGATCCGGGGAGGGCTTGGCGGACCACGGGACGGCCGGGACACCCCGGGACCGCGCTGATCTCCATCCTGGGGGCGCTTCCCGCCGCCCCGCGTCGGGGTACCGGCTGGACCCGGCGCGCGCAACGGCGGACACCGGGGTCGACCGATCGGCTGACGGCGGTGGCCGCCGTCGGCCTCGGAGCTCGGCATGCCGCTCGCCGACGGTGTCACGACAATGGACGGCAGGGGCGCGGTGCGCCGCCGCCGCTGCCCCTGAGCCGTGAAAGGGGCATCCGGTGCCAGCAGATCAGCCGGGCAACGAGGACACCTCCCGCACGGTCCGGTCCGAACACGGGACGCTGCTGGAGCAGGTGGCCGTAGCCGTCTTCGGTCTCGACGAGAGCCACCGGATCCGGTGGTGGGGGCCGGGCGCGCAGGCCCTGTTCGGCTACGACACCGGCTCGGCCCTCGCCCGGCCGGGCGCCGCCCTCTTCCCCGCGGCGGACGGGGACCTGCCCGACCCCGCAGCGCTGCTGGTCGAACAGAGCAGGGCCCGCGGATACTGGCGGGTCCGCCTGCCCGCCCGGCACCGCGACGGCACCGTCTTCGACTGCGGCTTCCGGGTCTTCCCCGTCACCGGCCCCGACGAGAGCGTCGTCATGGCGCTCGCGAGCCGCGGATCCGAACTGGACCGGGTGAAGACCAACCTCGCCTTCCTCGACGCGCTCTTCGAGACGTGCCCCATCGGTCTGGTCATGCTCGATCAGGACCTGCGCTTCCTGCACCTCAACCAGGCGCTCGCGGACATGGACGGGCTCACCATCGAAGAACATCTCGGACGCCGCCTCGACGACGTCATGATCACGTCCGACGGCGGCGAGTTCATGCGCATGGTCCGCGGGGTCGCCACGCAGGGCAGGCCCGTGGTGGGCTCGCTGGTCGGCATGCGCGGCGCCGGACACCCGGACCGCGACCAGGTGCGCTCGGTCAGCCTCTTCCCGCTGAGCGGCGCCGCCGGAAGCCGGCCGGGAGTCGGGGGGCTGCTGCTGGACATGACCGACCGGGAAGAGGCCGTGGTCGAGGCGACCGCTGCCCGCCAGCGCCTGGACCTGCTCGACCGGGCGAGCAGGTCCATCGGCAACACCCTCGACGTCATGGTCACCGCCCGGGAACTGGTCGACGTCGCCGTCCCCGCCTTCTCCGACGCCTCGGTCGTGGAACTCGTGCAGTGGCGCGACGAGCACGCGGACTTCGACCCGAGCCTCCCGCTCGACACCCGCCGCATCGCGTGGGGCACGACGCTGCCGCCGCCCGCACCGGAACTGGTCGGCGGACTGGAACGCGTGTCGTACCCGCCGGGCTCGACCGTCCACCAGATGGTGCGAACGGGCCGGCCCGTCTCGGTCCCCGTCGACGACGAGTTCGTGTCCCGGACAGTGGTGCGCCGCAGCCGTGCCCGGCTCCTCGTCGAGAGCGGTCTGAGCCGCATCCTCCTGGCGCCGCTCATCGCGCGCGGCACGGTCCAGGGGATCGCCATGTTCGGCCGCTCCGCGGCAAGGCCCGCCTTCACCGACGAGGACACCGCCCTCGCCGGCGAACTCGCCTCACGTGCCGCACTCTGCCTCGACAACGCACGCCTCTACAGCCGGGTGCAGGACATCGCGCTCACCCTCCAGCGCGCACTGCTGCCCACCGCCCCCGGCACGAGCCCGTACGTGGACGTCGCCCACCGGTACGTCCCCGGCAGCCGGGCGACCGAAGTGGGCGGCGACTGGTACGACGTGATCAACCAGCCCGGCAATCGGGTCGCCCTGGTCGTCGGCGACGTGATGGGGCACGGAGTGCCGGCGGCCGCGGCCATGGGGCGCCTGCGCATCACGGCCAAGGCGCTCGCCCGGCACGTGCGCGAGCCGGCCGTACTGCTCGCCGAACTCGACGCCTGCGCCCAGGAGGCGGGCATCGAGCTGGCGACGTGTCTCTACCTCGTGTACGACGCCGACACCGGCCACGCCCGCATCGCCGGCGCCGGCCACCCGCCGCCGATGGTGGTCCGCCCGGACGGCACGGTGGACGTCGTCGACGAGGTGCTGGGCGTACCGCTGGGTGTGGGCGGCCACGCCTTCGGCACGACGGACATCGAGGTGCCCGACGGATCGGTGCTCGCCCTCTACACCGACGGACTCGTCGAGACGCGCGGGCAGGACATCGACGTGGGCCTGGCCGCCCTGAGGACCGAACTGGGCCGGGCCCCGATGCCGTTGGAGGCCATGGCGGACCACGTCATCGACGACCTGCTGCCCGACCCGCTGTCCGACGACACGGTGCTCGTCCTCGCCAGGGTGCGCCGCAGCGAACGAAGTCCGGGCATGGGGTAGTTTTTCGCGCCTCGCCTCGCCTCGCCTCGCCTCGCCTCGCCTCGCCTCGCCTCGCCTCGCCGCACCGCAGGCCGCCGCGGCCCGCAACCAAGCCCTGAGCACCGCCGTCGCCCTCGCCTACGCGCGGCCCGGGGGACGGCGCTGCACCAACTGCGCGGTGACGAAGGCGACAACGGCCGCGGTGACGACGAGCGGCATCTGGTGGTGCGCGTCCTGGCCGAGGAGCAGCACGGCCAGCACCGCACTGGTCAACGGCAGACCGGTCACGGCGGCGGCCGCGGCGGCCATGCCGAGCGCGAGCCCCGGCGTCGTACCGAGTCCTGGAAGTCCCGCGCAGGCGATGCCCGTCGCCGCGCCGATCAGGATGGACGGGAAGATGGGACCGCCGCGCAAGGCGCCGAGGCAGACGGCCCACGCCAGCCCCTTGCAGGCGATCAGAGCGAGCAGGGCGGCGACCGACCAGGACTCGGGCCGGGCCGCGAGCTCGCCGAGGACGGCCTGGCCGGACAGGGCCGCTTCTTCCGGGGAGCGGCCTGTGAGCAGGGCATAGGCGGTGAGGCAGACGCCCACGGCCACCGCGGCGGCCACGGTGCGCGGCGCTGTGTGCCGGCGCATCGCGGCCTGTGTCCGGCGGCCGATCGCCCGGCCCGCCGCCACGACGAGCGCGATCAGCGCGGCGGCGGGGACGCCCCACAGGAAGTCACCCGCGTCGGGGGTGACGTTCGGGGGCACGTCGGGCAGGGTGAGTGCTCCGGTGGGCAGGCCGGTCCAGTGGCCGAAGCCGGTGAACACCACGGCCCCGGTGGCACTCGCCAGCAGACAGGGCAGCAGCAGGGCCACGAGCTGCACGCCGGCGAGTCCCGCTCCTTCGACGACCATCACGGCGGCCACCACCGGCCCGCCGAAGATGGTGGAGATGGCCGTCGTGGACCCGGCGGTCGCCAGGAGAGCGGCGGAACTCGCGTCAGAGGTCCGGTGCAACGCGCGCACAGCGAGCAGGGCCAGGCCGCTGCCGACCGCCATCAGCGGAGCCTCGGGGCCGAGGACGACGCCGAGCGGGAGAGCGGCCAGCGCGACGACGGCCACGCCGGGGAGCGCCTTGGGGCCGATCGGCGCACCGCCCAGCCCTTCGACCGGGACATGGCCGCCGCGGCCCGGCAGCCGGGTGACGACCGGAGCGAGGATCAGTCCGGCCAGCAGCAGTGCGGGCAGAGGCCACCACCAGGGCGCGCGGTCGTAGCCGGCGGCGTGGGGCAGGGACTTCCACACCCACTCCTCGAGGACGTGCTGGAGGCTGACGAAGAAGTACGAGGCAAGGGCGATGGGTACGCCGAGGACGAGACAGAGAAGCAGCAGGCGCCGGTAGCCGGGGCTGAGCAGGATCTGGCGCAGGGTGGGCGCGCCACCGGCTGCGGACTCCACGTGGGGGGAGGCGGTCATGCCCAGGCAGCTTGCGGTCCTCCCGCTCGACGAAGCGGCAACGCATCCAGGCGCGTCCCGAACACCAGCCGTCCGGCGTACGGATGCGACGGTGGAATCCCGCCGTCATCGCGGTGACGCCGTGACCGCGCCCCGCGCCGGGGCCGGCATACGGGGACGAGCGCCGGCGGCCCCGCCGCCACCGACGACGCACACCACGAGCCGGCCGGGGGCGGGCGCGGTGACGAACGCGTGAGTGCCGGCAAGTCGGCCGCGCCCCGTCGCGACACGCCGGATCACGTCTCGGCACGGTCCAGCTCCTCGTCGAGGGCCAAGGCCGCGGTGATGAGCGCGAGGTGGGTGAAGGCCTGCGGAAAGTTGCCCAGTTGCTCACCGGTCGGGCCTATCTCCTCAGCGAAGAGGCCGACGTGGTTGGCGTAGGTGAGCATCTTGTCGAAGGCGTAGCGGGCCACTCCGAGGCGACCGGCGCGGGCCAGGGCCTCCACGTACAGAAAACTGCACAGGGAGAAGGTCCCTTCGCTGCCGCGCAGTCCGTCAGGTGAGGCGACCGGGTCGTAGCGGTGGACAAGGCTGTCCGAGACCAGTTCCCGGTCGATGGCGTCCAGGGTCGACAGCCAGCGGTGGTCCTTCGGGGAGAGAAAGCCGACGGAGGGCATCAACAGCAGTGCCGCGTCGAGGACTTCTGTTCCGTAGTGCTGGACGAACGCACCGCGACGGGTGCTGTAGCCCCGGTCCATCACCTGCTCGAACACGGCGTCCCGCGCGGCGGTCCAGCCGGCGACATCGGCCGGCCGTGCCAGTTGCGCTGCCAGGCGGATACCACGGTCGAAGGCCACCCAGCACATCACCCGGCTGAAGGTGAAGTCCTTGCGGCCGCCCCGCGTTTCCCAGATGCCCTCGTCGGGACGGTCCCAGACGTGCGCCAGCCAGTCGAGCAGCGCGCGCAGATGCTGCCAGCCGTCGTACCCGGCCAGCTGGGCGATGTCGGGCGCGTGCGCGAGGGCGAAGACCACTTCGCCGTAGATGTCGAGCTGCAGCTGGCCGGCCGCGCCGTTGCCGATCCTCACCGGCGCCGAGCCCCCGTAACCCTCGAGATGGCCGAGTACCTCCTCGGCGAGGTGCGGGTCGCCGTCCACCCGGTACATGACCTGGAGCGGCTCACCGGTCACCGTCGTGCCCGCCGGCACCCGGGCGCCGAGCCAGCGCCGGAAGGCATCCGCCTCTTCCTCGAACCCGAGGTCCAGCAGCGCCTTCACCGACAGCGCCGCGTCCCGCACCCAGGTGTACCGGTAGTCCCAGTTGCGTTCGCCGCCCGGCTGCTCCGGCAGGCCCGTGGTGACCGCCGCGACAGGCGCGCCCGTGGGTGCGTACGTCATCAGTTTGAGTGTGATCGCGGAGCGGTTGACCGACTGCTGCCAGCGGCCCCGGTACCGGCTGCGGCGAAGCCAGCGGTGCCAGTAGTCGTAGGTCGAGCGGAACTCCCGCTGCACGCCTCCCTCGGTGAGCGGCGGCAGCGGTCCGTCCGGGCCGTCGCACACCGTCAGGACGGCGGCGGCCCGCTCGCCCTGCCGCAGCACCACGTCCGCCCGCACGTCCTGCCCGTCGTGCTCGAGCGTCACCGGCCCGTTGACCTGGAGGCAGGCGGTCTGGTCGGGGCCGCGGAAATACGCCGCTCCCTGCTCAAGCACCAGGCTGTGACCGGCGCGCCCGTAGTCGAACCGGGGCCGGCACGCCAGCCGGAAGCCGACCGTGCCACGCGTCACCCGCATGACGCGGACGATGCGGTGCCGGTCCGCCGGGGCTTCGGCCTCGCCCAGCGGCATGAAGTCGATGACCTCCCCGACCCCGTCGGCGGTCAGGAACCGCGTGACCAGGACCGCTGTGTCCGCCAGGTACAGCTGCCGTGTGGTGGCATCCGACGTCTGCGCGGTGATCGCGAAGTGACCGCCGCGGTCGGGGTCGAGCAGCCCCGCGAACATGCTCGGCGAGTCGAATCGCGGAGTGCAGAACCAGTCGAGCACCCCCTCGGAGGTCACGAGTGCGGCCGTGCGCAGGTCCCCGATGAGCCCGTGATCCGCGATGGGCGGCCAACGAAGCATGGTGGTCCCTTCACGACGTCACCCGTTTCCTACGGTACGTCGGGACGTTTCGTCAGGCATGCGGGCGTCATCGGGGCGCTGCGAAGCGGGCCGCATCGCATCCGGTGCTTCAGCCGAAGCTCACCGTCAGCTGGAGCGTGCCGTCGTGCGGGACGCGCAGCAGATGGGCGCGGCGTGCGCCGCCGCGCAGGTACGTCGTCGGCGTCGCGGTGAGGCTCGCGGTGCGCACGCCACCCCACCGGATCTGGACCGTCGTGCGCCCCCGGCGCAGGGTGAGCCCGTCCGCGGTGGCCGTGGTGGCGGAGCCGTAGGACGCCGCCGTGCCGTCGGTGAAGACCACCCGGTCGGCCGGGTGCACCACGAGCGGGATCAGCTCGGTGGCCGCCGAGCCTGTGGTCACGACACGGCGCACCGTCTGCCGGGTGACCGTGACCTCGGTGGTGATCGCGGAGTCGGGGGTGCGGTACAGGATCCCGAAGGGGGCTTCCGGCGGAGGGTCTTCGCCGGTCCACGGCCGCGCCGATGCTCCGGTGACGTACTCGGCCGCCAGGTTGCCGTCGGCGTCGAGCCGTCCGTCGGCGAGCCGCGTGCCCCAGCAGCCGGCGTCGCCGTTGAGCGAGTACACGACCATGCCCGCGTCGGGGTGCCAGAGGAAGGACAGGCCGGAACGGACCAGAGGCGTGGCGCGGTGGCCGAAGAACGCTCCGAGATACAGGCCCGGCCGCCGGACGTACAGGAAGTCCTGGCCGCCGTCGCGGCGGAGTTCCACGAACGTGTCCCGTCGCAGACAGGGCAGCTCGGCGATGGCGGCCTCCTTCTGCGCGCGGGTGGGAAAGGCTTCGCCGTACGGCACGTGCGCGATGATGCGCGGTGAGGTGTTGCCGCGTTGCAGCGCGGGCACGGGCGCCGGGTCCGCGGCCCAGGCGGCGCGTGCGGCGGCCCGGTCCTCACGGGTCGTGAAGAACGGCGCCAGTCCCGGCGCACCGGGCACGAAGAGCGAGCCCAGGTGGGTGCGGTCGGGCTCACGTATCTCGTCGTCGAGGGCGCGGACGCTGGTACGCGCGGACGCGGCGACGTTGGTGAACCAGCCCGAGCCGTCGGGTTCGCGGACGAGGTTGTAGCCCAGCCACGGTGCGAAGCCGCGTGCCATGGAGAGCATGGCCGGCTCGTCCCTGAGGTGGTGGATCTCGGCCATGTCCGGCAGCATGACCTCGAGGTTGTAGCCGACGTCCATCCCACGGGGCTCGTAGAAGAAACCTTGCGGGCTCTGCCCGTGAGCGACGACGAATCCGATGCGTTCCGCCAGCCGCTGCTGCAGGGCGGGCTCCGGATCCAGCTCCAGGCACAGTGCCGCCCCGGCCAGGCCGGCGATGTGCTGGTTCGCGTACTTCAGGGGCGACTCCCAGACCGTGGTGTTGCCGGGGTCGAGGAACCACCGCGTCGCCTTGCGCAGAGCGGCCGTCATCTCGGCCTGCCGGGTGGGCAGAGCCCCGGTGGTGCGCAGGTTCTGCAGGGTCTTGCCCAGGTAGCCGAGGCCGAAGCCGGTGGCGGCACGGGAGTGCTCGGTGGGCCGGTACTCGGGCCACGAGCCGTCGTCGTGCTGCAGGCGCAGGTAGTGCTGGAGCGCCGCGTCGAGGCGGGCGAGCAGTGCCGGGTCGCCCGCGTAGGGGTTCCACGGCCGGTGATGAGTGTGGAACCAGCTCAGCGTGTAGACGTGTTCCTGGATGCGGGCGTTGTACGGCACGTTCGGCGTGCGCCACCAGCCGCCGGTGAACCAGCCGTAGGTGGCGGCGTCGGTGTCCTCGATCTCGTTGGCCATCGGGGCGAGAATCACGAGATACGGCGCGAACCGCTGCTCCTCGGGAGCGAACAGGGTCCGGTCGGGGGCGCCTTTCGGCAGCGGTTCGACGAGCGGCAGCCCCGTCCCCGTCCGGCCGGCCGCCTCGGCGGGCAGCGCGGTGAGCAGTGCGGCGCCGCCGACGGCGCCGAGCAGGGCGCGACGGCTGAGGCCGGGGAGGCCGTGACCTGGGGGAGGGCATGGGTCTGTCAGGTGACGCACGGTGGTCTCCTTCACAAGAGAGGGCCTCAGTCGCGGCTGAACTCGGCGAGCAGTTCGAGCAGTTGGGAGCGCTGTACGCAGGAGTCCAGGCGGAACGAGCCGGCGAGGTCCTCGATCCCGGCGTCGTCGAGGGAGGAGAAGAGCGCGGCGAACTCCTCCAGCATGGGCTCGCCGAGAAGAAGTTCTCGGACCAGCCGGCGCACGTACCAGCGCCGACCGAACGGCGGCGGGTCGAAGTCGGGGTACTCGGCGGCGAGCAGTTCGTCCAGTGGGGCGAGGGCGTGGGCGATGCCCTCCTCGCCGGTGGACCAGGGCTCGGTGCCCAGCCGCTCCTTCTTCTGACGGATCGGTCGCAGCAACCGGGACCAGGGCGAGTCGGGGTCGAGCGTCACCAGGCCGGACAGGTGGGTGTCCTTGTACGTCCAGATCGACCAGCTCGCGCCGTGCTCCCGGTAGATCTCCAGCTGATCGCGCAGGACCGCGTACCGGTGCTTGTCGACCGCCGGGTCGCCCGAGTAGACCGGCCCGAACTCGCCGACCCACAACGGTGTCCCGGTCCGGCGGGAGTGCGCGGTCCGCTCCAGGAAGCGCTCCTTGAGAGCGGCACGGTCGACGTACTGGCCGCGCACGTCGCCGGGATACGTCGTCGCGTCGCGGATCCCGGCGAGCGCGTAGTCGTGCACCGAGTAGACGGTGTTCTCGTACGCGTCGCCGATGACGTCGAAGTCGTTGGCGTAGCGGTTGCCGTCGAGGAAGATCACATGGTCGGGGTCGACGGCTCGCACGGCGGCGGTGAGCCGCTGGTAGAACGGTCCGATCGCCTCACCCGTGGGGTCACCGGGTTCGTTGAGCAGGTTGTAGCCCGCGATCTCGGGCCGGCCGCGGAAGTGGTCGGCAAGGGCCTCCCAGATGGCCACGAGCCGGTCCTGGAAGTGGCGATGGCACCACAGCCAAGCATGATGGGTCGGGTTGTCGCTGTGTTCCGACTGGTTCTGGAATCCGGGCGCGGCATGCAGGTCGATGACGGTGCGGAGGCCGTGCCGGGCGCAGGCGTCGACGGCGGCGGTCAGCCGCCGCATGCCCTCCTGTCTGATGTCGAAGGGGTTGGCGTCATCGGCGAGATGACGGTAATTGACGGCGATGCGTACGCAGTTGAGACCGGTACGGGCGATGAGCGCGGCGTCGGCGTCGGTGAAGAACTCGTCGAGGATGCGGTCGAAGAGCCGGTCGGCCCGCTCCGCGCCCATGGTGCGGCGAAGGGCGTCCCGCGCCTGGTGCTCGGTGCCCGGGAAGCCGTTGAGGAAGTTCTCCATCATCATCCAGCCGCCGAGCCCGACGCCCCGCAGTGTCACCGGTTCCCCGGAGGCCGTGGTGAGGCGGTCGCCGGTCACTCTCAACATCTTCATCGCTAACCCTTCAGGCCGCTGCTGACAATGGACTTGATGAACCACCGCTGGGCCACCATGAACACGGCGAGCACGGGGATGACCGTGAGCGTGCCGGCCGCCAGCTGCACGTTCCAGACCGGGCTTCCCTGGGCGTCCACGATCTGGGTGAGGGCGAGCGGCAGTGTGAACAGCTCCGGGGTGCGCAGGAACACCAGTGGTTCGAGGAACGAGTTCCAGCTGTGCAGGAAGGACAGCAGCGCCACGGCCGACAGCGACGGCCCGGCGAGCGGCAGCGCGATCTTGAAGAACAGTCCGAAACGCCCCAGCCCGTCGAGCCGTCCGCTCTCCTCCAGTTCGGCGGGCAGACCGAGGAAGAACTGCCGCATGATGAACGTGCCGAAGACGGCGTTGCCGCCGAAGACCGCCGGCAGGATCAGCGGCCAGTGGGTGTCGGTCCAGCCGATGTCGGAGAACAGCCGGAACAGCGGGACGATGACGACCTCGCTCGGCATCAGCAGGGCGGTGAGCAGCAGCACGAACATGATGCTCCGGCCGGCGAAGCGGATCCGGGCGAAGGCGTAGCCCGCCATGGCCGAGACCATGACGCTGCCCGCGGACACCAGGGCCGCGATGTAGACACTGTTGAGGTACTGCCGGCCGAAGGGCTGGTAGTCGACGATGCGGGCGTAGTTGTCCCAGCGCCACTCGCCGGGCAGCAGGGACGGCGGGTAGGCGAAGATCTCCGAGATCGGTTTGAGCGAGCTGCTCGCCATCCACAGGATCGGCAGGACGAACGGCACGGAGAGGGCCAGCATCAGCGCGTAGAGCAGGGGCCGGCGTACGACCGGCCCCCACGGACGGCGCCGTGGCAGACCCAGGGTCTCACTGCTCATGGAACACCCACTTCTTGCGCAGCCACCACTGCACGACGGTGAGGATCAGGACGGCGAGGAACAGCAGCACCGCCAGCGCGCTCGCGTAGCCGAGGTCGAAGAACTTGAATGCCTGCAGGTAGATGTAATAGGCGAGCACGGTCGTGGAGTTGCCGGGACCGCCGACGGTCAGCACCAGGATCTGGCCGAAGACCTGGAGCGAGCCGATCACGGTGACGATCGCGGTCAGCAGCATCGTGGCGCTGATCATCGGCAGTGTGATCCGGCGGAAGACGGTCCAGGGGGAGGCGCCGTCGACGATCGCCGCCTCACGCAGCTCCGTGGGGACGGCCTGCAGGGCGGCCAGGAAGAGGACCATGTTCACGCCCACGCCCTTGAGCACCTGCACCAGGATCACCGAGAACATCGCGGTGTCCGACTCCCGCAGCCAGTTGGGTCCCTCGATGCCCACCGTGCGCAGCAGCAGGTTGACGCCGCCGTCGTTGCTGAGCAGGAAACTCCACACCACGGTCCACGCGATGATCGACACGACCGTCGGCGAGAAGAAGATCGCGCGGAACACGACGGTGCCGCGCAGGCCCTGGTCCAGCAGGACGGCGAGCAGCAGGGCGAAACAGATGTTGAACGGCACGAGCCCCAGGGAGAACACGGCCGTGTTCCTCGCCACTTCGACCGCGAGCGGGTCGTCGAGCAGTCTCCGGTAGTTCTCGCCGCCGACGAAACTGATCTCGCCCGTGAGGTTGTTGTACTTGGTGAGGCTGTAGTGGACGACGGCGATCAGCGGCCCCAGCACGAAGGCGGCGAATCCCGCCATCTGCGGGGCGACCAGCACGTACCCGGCGAGCATGTCCCACCGGCGCCACCGCGGTGTGCGGCGCTTGCCGCCGTCCTGGCGCGCCGGCATGCCCCCGGTGGGGGCGGAGGCGGGCCGGGACGGCGGCGCGGCGGCCTTTCGTACGAGAAGACTCACGACCCGGTCCGCAGGATCGGCTGGATGGAGGTGCACAGGTCACGCAGGACCTTGCGGGTATCGGCCTTCGGCTTCCAGGCGGCGTCGAGGCCGGCCCGCGCCTGCTCCGAGAGCTGGGCGTACCCCGTGTGTCCGGGGCGCACGGTCCCGGACTTCAGCGAGTCGATGATGACCTTCTGGAGTTGGTCCTTGCTGAGCAGCGGGTTCGTCTCGGCGAGGGTGTCGGACGTCAGCAGCGAGGCGCGCGGCGGCGGGAAGAACCGGGCGAGTTTCGCGGCGTTCTCGGTGTTGGTGGAGTACAGGAAGAACTCCTTGGCCAGGTCCAGGTTCCGCCCCTTGGCGAAGACCCCGAGACCCGCCTGCCCGATCACCTGGCGGTCGCCGGCCGGTCCGGACGGCAAGGGCACGGCACCCCACTTCCACTGCACGTCGGCGAGCGGACCGATCTTGCTGACCTGGAAGATGACCATGGCGCTCTCACCGGAGAAGAAGTCCGCCTGCTCCCCGGGAGCCGGCGTGGAACGGTCGGTGAAGGCCATGTCCCGCAGGAAGTCGATCGCATCCGTCATCCGGGGATCGGAGAACCCGCAGTCGTTGTCGGGTGTCCACGGCCGGGCTCCGTACGCGCCCATGATCGGGTAGAGCCGGTCCCACTGCTTGTACTCGAACTCGTGGATCACCAGCCCGAACCGTGCCGCCTTGGCATCGGTGACCTTCTTCGCCGCCTCCGCCAGGGCGTCCCACGTCCAGGCGCCGTCCGCGGCCAGCTCGGCCGGGTCGGCCGCCCCGGCCTTCGCGAGGACGTCCGCGTTGTAGAAGACGGCGAAGGGGGAGCTCGAGAACGGGTACGCGTACAGCGACGTGCCGCGCCGCCACTGGTTCAGGAGAGCCGGTTCGAGGTCGTTGTAGCGGTAGTCGCCGTCGGCCTTCATGTCCGGCGCCATGTCGACGAGGGTCTCGGCCTCGATGAAGTCGGCCGCGGTGGTCTCCAGGATCCACCCCAGGTCGGGCGGGTTGCCGGAGGCGAGCTGGGTGGTCAGGGCTGTGGTGTAGTCGGCCGGGTTGAGCGACTCGAAGGTGACGCTCCTGACCTCGGGGCGGTCGGCCCTGAACGCCTCCCCGATGCTGTTGAGCAGGGCGAGGTGGTCCTTGTTCGCCGTCCACACCGAGATGCGGAGCCTGCCGTCGCCGGCGACCGTCCCTCCGCCGCTTCCACCGCCCGAGCAGCCGGCGGCGAGAGCGGCCACGCCGGCAGCGCCGGCCGCGATGACGGAGCGTCTCGTCGGATTCATGTCGGAACTCCTTGCGGTTCGCGGTTCAGTAAGCGGCTATCTCGGGCCAGCGCAGTTCGACGCCCTCGTCCGTCAGGCGCTTCTGGAAGTCGGCCAGCAGATCCGGTGTGTGGCGCACGGAGCGGGGGGAGGTGCGGCGCTCCAGGCAGAAGGCGGCCAGTGCGCCGGCCGCCTCGCCGACGTTCCACTCGACGGGGTGCAGGCGATAGCAGCCGTTGGTGATGTGGGTGGTGCCGATGTTCTTGCCCGCGGGGAGCAGGTTCTCCATCCGCACGGGCAGCAGCGCCCCGAGCGGGATCCGGAACGGGCAGGACGCCACGTCCAGGTAGTGGTCGCCGCCCGTGGAGGGGTGCAGATCGATGCGGTACATGCCGATGCCCACCGAGTCCGGGTACTCCACCGCACCGGCGTCGCCCCGCACCGTGAGGGACAGGTCCTGTTCCACGACCGTGCGTTCGGCGCGGATGCGCCGCGACTCGCGGATGTACGGAGCCTGCGCCAGACCGTCCGCCGAGCCCATGACGTCACCGCGCAGCCGCAGCCCGGGGTAGCCGGCGCCTCCGTCGGTCCGCGGGGCCTCCGTCTGCAGCCAGTACAGGAACGAGTAGGACAACTCACGGGCCGCCGTGAGGTGGTCGGCGGCGTCGGGCACGTCGAAGACCGGGCCGGGCAGGTAGTCGATCATCGGCCAGTTGACCAGCGTGATGTCGCTCTCGTAGGCGCCGTCGGTGAAGTTGCGCCGTGCCGCGATGCGCCGGAAGGTCCACAGGTTGCTGTCCCCGGGGCTGAGGCGCTGGTCCGCGACGACCGCCAGCGGGTCGTCGTCCGGGTTCGGTGTGAACTCGCGCTCGACGATCTCCTTCGTCCTCGGATGAGGGGCGCTCAGCGAGAACAGGGGACCGCCCCAGAACTCCGGCTGGTACGTGCGCCAGAAGCCGTACCTGGCCGGCTTGTCGATGGTGTGGTCACCGTCCACGTGGTCCAGCGCGAAACACACCGACGCGGCCTGCATGTTCAGCGGCTGCGCCGCATCCGGGGCGCTCGGCTCGCCGGTCTCGGTCTGCGCCTCGAAGCCGGTGACGTACTCGGTACCCGTGAGCGGCAGCAACTCGCCGGTCTCGGTGGCGTCGAGGACGTACGGCGCGGTGACGGTGATCTCGCCGCCCCCGTCACGGTGGGCCACCGTCACGGCGCTCACCCGGTCGCCGTCGGTCTCTGCGGACACCGGGCGGTACGGCTGCAGGACGCGCAGCCGTCCGCTGCCCCGGTACGGCGCGAGCATCGCCTCCAGGACCGCCACGGCAACGCGCGGCTCGTGGCAGAGCCGGCTGACGTGCCCGGCACCGGGGTTGAGATGACGCCACGCCCGAGAGCGTTCGGTGAGCGGGAAATGGCGGCGGTAGTAGTCGCGGATCCCCTCCCGCAGCGCCCGGTAGCTCGCGGTCGCGCCGAACTGCTCGACCCAGCTGTTCTCGTCCGGGGGCACGGCCTGGCTGGTGAGCTGACCGCCGAGCCAGTCGAACTCCTCGGTCAGCACCACCTTCCGGCCGGCGCGGAGCGCGGCCAGCGCCGCTGCCACTCCACCGAGCCCTCCGCCTATGACGAGGACTTCCGCCTCCATGCATGCTCCTTCCACCGTTGTGTCCCTCGCCTGTCGCGCCGTATGTCGCACGGCTGGGTCATCGGCCTGTCTGCGGGCCTGTTCACGAGGTGCGGGGCGGCGCCAGGGTCGCGCCGGTCACGAGTTCGCAGGGGAGGAGCCGCTGTGTCGTGTCCCCGGCCCCTTCGAGGAGTTCGGTCAGCAGCGCGACGGCCTGCCGGCCCATTTCCTCCCGCGGGATGCGGAATCCCGTGAAGTCGACGTCCGTCGGTACCGGAGTCGTCGGATCTCCCAGCGTCACCACCGACAGGTCGGCCGGCACCGCCAGGTCACGGCGCTGTGCGGCCGCGACCAGACCCACCGCGGTGGCGAAGTGCTCGACCAGGACCACCGTGGCCCGTGCGGCGAGCAGCGCCGACAGCAACTCGTCGGGATCGCGCTCGGGGGACAGTGCGTCGAAGGCGACGACGACACCGTCCTCCCGCGCCGCCTCGGTGGCCTGGAGGAAGCCGGCCCGCCGGTCCGCGGAGGACTCCACGTCGGCCCGCAGCCCGAGGTACGCCATGCGTCGGTGTCCGCGGCTCACCGCCAGCCGTACCAACTCGCCGACGCAGCCGGCGTAGTCGGCTCCCACGTACGGCACCGGGCCACCGGCGTCGTCGCGCCGGCCGACCGTCACGAAGGGGTATCCGTCGGCGACCATCCGCGTGAGGTCGTCGCGGTCGAGCGACCGGCCGAGCAGCAGGCAGCCGTCCGCGACGCGGAGCCGGTTGTCACCGCCGAAGATGCGCCGCCTCCCGCCGGTCACCGAAGCGCTCGTGAGCAGGAGCAGATCACAGCCGACCCGCTCGGCGGCCTCCTCGATGCCCACCAGGAAGGGGTGGTAGAAGTCGCTGCTGTCGCTGGGGAACACCGCTTCGTAGGTGAAGACACCGAGGATCCGGTTGTGCTTCGCCGCCAGCCGCCTGGCCACCGGGTCGGGCGCGTAGCCGTACTCCTGGATCACCCGCAGCACGCGCTCACGGGTCTCCTGCGGAATACGGATGTCGGCGTCGGCTCTGCCGTTGAGCACCAGGGAGACGGTCGGCTGACTGACCCCGGCCAGGCGGGCGATGTCCCGCTGCGTTATCCGCCGCGCTGGGCGACCAGTCGTCACGTACGCCTCCGATAATGCGGATTACCTCTCCGTCGGAGTTCAGTGTCAGGGGCGTGTTTCGGGCACGTCAACACTTGTGACGCTTGATAATTCGAATTATCAACGCTGGTTGCGGACTTGCCGACGTCACGGCCGTGAAACGCTGCTCCCCGGCCGTCGTTCGGCCCGGCCGTCCTCGCTCCGTCCGCCGCGTGCAACCGCCCGGTCCGCAACGGCGTGCCGGGCGGGGCATGAAGCTGCCGCAGCGGATGCTTCCACCGTCCTGATCAGGACCGCAGAGGCCGCTGCTCGCCCCGTCCCCGTGGTCAGGAGAAGACCACGCAGGCGGCGGCCGGCACGGACACCGCGCCGGCATAACGCAGTTGCCCGCTCTGCGGGTCCACGTCGAACCAGGTGACGTCCCCGGACCACTCGTTGGCGACATAGAGCCGGCGACCCTCGGGGTCGGGCACGAGGTCGCGAGGCCAACTGCCGCCGCTTTCCACACAGTCCGTGATCCGCGGCTTGTCGGCCGCATCGGCAAGGGAGAGCGTGACCAGTGTGTTGCTGCCGCGCACCGCCGCCCAGAGGAAGCGCCCGTCGGACGCCACACTGACGACCGAGGGATACGCCCGCTCCCCGTCCGGAAGGCCGTCCGAGAGGATGGGCACCTCACAGAGCGGTTCGAGGCGGCCGGACGCGGGGTCCCAGCGGCAGACGGTCACCTGCGGTTCCAGTTCGTGCAGTACGTAGACCGTCTCGCCGTCCGGGTGGAACGCGAGATGACGCGGTCCGGACCCGGAGCGCAACACGGTCTCGTCATGGCCCCGCAGCTCCCCGGTGGCGGGGTCCGGTGCCCAGACCCGTACCGAATCGGTGCCCAGGTCGACACTGAGCACCCAGCGGCCGCCGGGGTCGGGCAGCACCTGATGGGCGTGCGGTCCCTCCTGCCTGTCGGGATCGGGGCCGCGGCCGTGGTGCGCGAAGACGGAGGCGGTCCCCGACAGACTCCCGTCGGAGCGCACCGGCACGCTGCTGACGCTGCCCGAGGTGTAGTTGGCGGTCAGCAGGCGGTTCCCCGCCACACTGAGGTGAGTGGGACCGGACGCGCCCACCTCGACCACCGGGCCGAGCGCGGTCAGGCCCTCGGGGCCGGGCCGGAAGGCGCCCACCGCACCCCGCTCCGTCTCGCTCACCGCGTAGAGCACTCCGGTGTCCGGGGCGAGGGTGAGCCACGCGGGGTTCACGAACGGCGCGACCGCCGAGCGCGGCGTCAGTGCTCCGGTCGCCGGATCCACGGCTGCGACGGTGATGCCATGGCCGCCGCCCGAGGTGAACGACCCGATGTACGCGAGCTGTTCACCGCGCCGGTCCGCCCGGCTGCTCTGCTGCCTGCCGCTCACAGGATGCCCTCTGCTCTCGATCCGCCGGATGTCCGATGATCGGCCGGTGACTGCCGTCACCGCGCCGTTGCGCCACCGCATGCCCGGGCCGCGAGCGCACGGTGCCGGTCGTCCGCTTCCCGCGCAGCCGCCTGCCGGGTTCGCGGACTCGTTCGTCAGGGCTGGTTCTGCGCCTGAGTGGCGGCCGCGCTCGCGGCGTCCTTCTCGGTGGCCGCGCCGGCGGTGCTGAGTCTGCCGCCGCTGGATTCGAGGTGGGCACGGACGAACCACTGGAACAGTTCGAGACTCCGCAGCTGCTCGATGAGCATGTCCTGCGTGACGGGGTCGGTCTCCTCGGTGGCCCGCATGGCCTCGCGGTGGTCCTCGATGACGGAGGTGTAGACGAGGTCCAGGGCACCCAGGTGCTCGATGGCTTCGGCCCGGCCGATGGAGTAGTCGTCCCAGCCGCGGTCGGCGACCAGGGCACCGGGTGTTCCCTTCGGCTCGCCGCCGAGGGTGGAGATGCGCTCGGCCAGGTCGTCCGTCATGGCGCGGACCTGTTCCACCTGCGGGTCCAGCATCTCGTGGACGGCGATGAAGTGCGGCCCGACCACGTTCCAATGGATGTGTTTGAGCGTCAGTGCGACATCGTTCAGCGAGTGCAGGCGCATCTGCAGCAGCCCGATGATGTCGCCGCTGGTCTCACGGCTGATGCCGGGGACGGTGTACGACGGCTCGGAGGGCTGTGACGGCATGGTGTGCTCCCTGTCGGCGGCTTGGTCGGGCCTTCAGGCAAACACCCGAGCCGTCGCTTACCGGGGCAGGAGAGGGCAGTGGCGTCGTTTTTCACCGGTCCGGTCGCACCGATATTGCGCGGCGGGCGCAGGCTGCCGCACGGGCAGGACGGGGTCGAAATCGGCCGCGTCACCGGAACGGACCGGACGGAGGAGCGGACACGCGTTGCCGGAGAGGTCCAGGCCGGCCGGCACGGGGCCGGCCGGCCTGAACGTGGTGCGTCAGACCAGGTCGAAGCGGTCCAGGTCCATCACCTTGCTCCACGCCGCGACGAAGTCGTCCACGAACTTCTTCTTCGCGTCGTCGCTCGCGTAGACCTCCGCGAGCGCGCGCAGCTCGGAGTTCGAGCCGAAGACGAGGTCGGCACGGGTGCCCGTCCACCTGACCTCACCCGTGGCCGCGTCGCGACCCTCGAAGGTGGTCTGGTCCTCGGACGTCGCCTTCCACGTCGTGCCCAGGTCGAGCAGGTTGACGAAGAAGTCGTTGGTCAGAGCGCCGGGCGTCGTGGTGAAGACGCCGAGCTGGGACTGCTGGTGGTTCGCCCCCAGAACGCGGAGACCACCGACGAGCACCGTCATCTCGGGCGCGCTCAGCGTCAGCAGGTTCGCGCGGTCGAGCAGCAGGTACTCGGCCGGCAGGCGGTTGCCCTTCCCGAGGTAGTTGCGGAACCCGTCGGCCGTCGGCTCCAGTGCGGCGAACGACTCCGCGTCGGTGTGCTCCTCGGTCGCGTCGACGCGACCCGGGGTGAAGGGCACCTCGATGTCGTGGCCGGCGTCCTTGGCGGCTTTCTCCACGGCCGCGGAGCCGCCGAGCACGATCAGGTCGGCCAGGGACACCTTCTTGGCGCCGGAGCCCGCGTTGAACTCCTGCCGGATGCCCTCGAGGGTGCGCAGGACCGTGGCGAGCTGGTCGGGGTCGTTGACCTCCCAGCCGCGCTGCGGCTCCAGGCGGATGCGCGCGCCGTTGGCGCCGCCGCGCTTGTCGCTGCCGCGGAACGTCGAGGCCGACGCCCACGCGGTGCTGACCAGCTGCGAGACGGTCAGGCCCGAGTCGAGGAGCCTGGCCTTGAGGGCCGCGATGTCCTCGGCGTCGATGACCTCGCCCTCGGCCTGCGGCAGCGGGTCCTGCCACAGCAGGGTCTCCGCCGGGACCTCCGGGCCGAGGTACAGCGACTTCGGACCCATGTCGCGGTGGGTCAGCTTGTACCAGGCCCGGGCGAACGCGTCCGCGAAGTCCTCCGGGTTCTCGTAGAAGCGGCGGGAGATCGGCTCGTAGACCGGGTCGAAGCGCAGCGACAGGTCGGTGGTGAGCATCCGCGGGCGGTGCTTCTTCTCCGGGTCGAAGGCGTCCGGGACGGTCTCCGCGGCGTCCTTGGCGATCCACTGGTGAGCGCCGGCCGGGCTCTGCTCGAGCTCGTACTCGTACTCGAAGAGGTTCTTGAAGAACCCGTTGCTCCACTGGGTCGGGGTGGTGGTCCAGATGACCTCCAGGCCACTGGTGATGGCGTCCTTGCCCACGCCCGTGCCATAGGAGCTCTTCCAGCCCAGGCCCTGCTCCTCCATGGATGCGGCCTCGGGGTCGTTGCCCACGTGGTCGGCCGGGCCGGCGCCGTGGGTCTTGCCGAAGGTGTGACCGCCCGCGATCAGAGCGACCGTCTCCTCGTCGTTCATCGCCATCCGGCGGAACGTCTCACGGATGTCGCGGGCCGCGGCGATCGGGTCCGGATTGCCGTTCGGGCCCTCCGGGTTGACGTAGATGAGGCCCATCTGGACCGCGCCGAGGGGGCTCTCCAGTTCCCGGTCGCCGGTGTAGCGCTCGTCGCCGAGCCACGTCGACTCCGGACCCCAGTACACGTCCTCCTCGGGCTCCCAGACGTCCTCACGACCGCCGGCGAAGCCGAACGTCTTGAAGCCCATCGACTCCAGGGCGACGTTGCCCGCGAGAATCATGAGGTCGGCCCACGAGAGGTTCTGGCCGTACTTCTTCTTCACCGGCCACAGCAGGCGGCGGGCCTTGTCGAGGTTCCCGTTGTCCGGCCAGCTGTTGAGCGGGGCGAAGCGCTGCTGACCGGCCCCGGCGCCGCCGCGGCCGTCGCTGATCCGGTAGGTGCCCGCGCTGTGCCACGCCATGCGGACCATCAACGGGCCGTAGTGGCCGAAGTCGGCGGGCCACCAGTCCTGCGAGGTCGTCAGCACCTCGGCGATGTCCCGCTTCACCGCCGGGAGGTCGAGGCTCTTGAACGCCTCGGCGTAGTCGAACTCCTCGCCGAGCGGGTTGGCCACGACGGGGTTCTTGGCGAGGATCTTCAGGTTGAGCCGCTCCGACCACCACTGGCGGTTGCCGCCGCCCTGGGTCGGGTGCGGGGCGCGCCCGTGCGCGACCGGGCAGCCACCTCCCCCCTCCGTCTTCGCGTCGGTGACGATTGCGTCAGGGTTCTCAGCCATGGGAATCCTTCCGGACTATGCGGATCACGGTGCTCAGGAAGTACATGTGGTGGAACAGCCGGGGCACAGGCCCCGGTGGACGGTCCCGGCCTCGTGGACCAGGAGCCGCGCCGGAAGCGAGGGCCTTCTCGACCGAGGGGTCGCTGTCCCGCCGTACGGCCTCGAGCAGTAGGACGCCGGGGTGGCCGTCACGCGGGGACCGTCGCCGCGCTGCTCGGCGGTGGTCGCGTCACGTCTCTGTCTCCTGCCGTACCCGGGTCTTCCTGCCCTTGGCTGTCGCCGGAAAGGATCCTACAATGGACAGAGTCCAGGTCAAGAAGCTCGCCGATCCCATATTCCATCGGAATCCGGACATCGATCAGTGAACCTGAGGTATCCCATCGAGCCTGAACAGGTGAACCCATATGAGTGACCTGCTGGAGCGGCTGCGCGGGCGTGGCTGGCGGGTGACCTCGCAGCGGCGTGTGGTGGCGGAGGTGCTCGACGGCGATCACGTGCACCTCACGGCCGACGAGGTGCTCGCCCGTGCGGTGGA
Organism: Streptomyces sp. NPDC049597; assembly: GCF_040675505.1. Taxonomy (NCBI): domain Bacteria; kingdom Bacillati; phylum Actinomycetota; class Actinomycetes; order Kitasatosporales; family Streptomycetaceae; genus Streptomyces; species Streptomyces sp. NPDC049597. Next base: position 18,482 of record NZ_JBFAOY010000033.1, on the reverse strand, counting down.
GCGGCTGCCGGAGATCTCCCGGGCGACCGTCTACAACACCCTCGGCGAGCTGGTGTCCCTCGGTGAGGTCGTCGAGGTCTCCACGGACGGCCGTGCCAAGCGCTACGACCCCAACGCACACCGTCCGCACCAGCACCTGGTCTGCTCCGGTTGCGGCACCATCCGGGACGTCCACCCGACCGGCGATCCACTGGCCGACCTCCCGGCCGGGGAACGGTTCGGCTTCACGGTCTCCGAAGCCGAGGTCACCTACCGCGGCCTGTGCCCGTCCTGCGCCTGACGAGCCGTCACATCCTGTCCGCAGCACCTGGAGCGCCCGTGGCTCGGGGCCGGACAGTGCCGGTGAGCGGCGATGCGTGGCGGTTCAGCCGCCAGATCACGTCGGTCCCGCTGTCCCCGGGAGCCACGGGCTGCGACACCTGTTCGCGCCGTACCTCGGTGAAGCCCAGGCGCCTGGGAACGGCCCCGCTGGCCGCGTTGGCCAGGTCGTGCACGATCTCCACGTACTCGACGTCCGGCAGCGACGCGAACGCCTCAAAGACCACGGCCGCCGCGGCCCGGGTCGCGATACCCCGCCCGACGGCGGCGGGGTGCAGCCAGTACCCCAGGACGCGGCCCTCCGGCTCGTCGGCACGGTAGAGGGAAAGACTGCCGACGAGCGCGTCGTTCGCCGTGATCGCGTAGTTGTACGCGTCGCCGCTCCGCCACTTCGGATCGCAGCCGGCGAGGAACTCGCGGGTGTGCTGCCGGCCGTGGCGGGCCACCCACGGCAGCCACGGCCGCAGGTGGTCGAGCGATTCCTCGATCATCCGGAACAGGGCGTCGAAGTCGTTCTCCGCCCGCCAGCGCCGCAGGGCGAAGTCCTGGCAGTCAATGGTCTCGCTCGGCTGCTCCATGGCGGCATCGTTGCCCACGCAGGGGATCACCGCAATCGGATATGGGCGACGGCCGACCGCCTCGGGACCCGCCGCGTGGGCGATCCAACGACCGGGCCGCAGCGGTGAGTTGCACCGAAGACGGCCGGTCTCGGGAGTGTCCGGGCCAAAGGGGAACGCCCGCTCGGCGGGGGGCCGGACCTACCATGACGGCATGGCCGTCGACCTCTTCGCAGGCATCCCCGTCAACGACTACGCAGCGGCCCTGGCCTGGTACCGACGGCTGCTCGGCTCCCCGCCGACGTACGTGGCGAGCGACACGGAGGCCGTGTGGGAACTCGCGGAGCACCGGTCCGTGTTCATCGAACACCGGCCCGGCCACGCCGGCCACGCCATGCACACGGTCTTCGTCGACGACCTCGACGCCGTCGTCACAGGGATCTCCGACCGCGGGCTGGAGCCCGCGAGACGCGAGACCTACCCGAACGGCGTGCGCAAGGTCATGTACCGCGACCCGGACGGCAACGAGATCGCGTTCGGCGGCGCTCCGCTCTGACCTCGGGCGGGTGCGGGGCCGGTCGGTGGCGCCGCCCCTTGCCCCTGGAAGCCGGCGCACGGCCCCGCCGCCGTTCGGCCGTGGCTTTTTCCACAGCCCGCCGGAAGCGCCTAGGACGCCGTCCGGGGGCGGGGTGCACGCCGCATGGACCACAGCACCGGTCCGCCCCCGGGCAGTCGCAGCTCCTCGCGCACGGTGAAGCCGAAGTGCTCGTAGAAGGGGAGGTTGGACGGCTTGGAGGACTCCAGATAGACGGGCAGGCCCGCCGTGTCGGCCTTGGCGAGCCCCGAGCGCAGGAGGGCGGCCCCGTGCCCCTGGCCCTGGGCGGCCGGGTCGGCGCCGATCACCGCCAGGTACCAGTGGGATTCCGTCGGTGCGTGCTCGGCCGCTGCCGCGACGGCATCGCGGAACAGCACAGCCCGGTCACCGAGGATGCTCTGGAGTTCCTGAACGGTCTCCCCGTCGGGAACGGCCTTCTCCTGCCCCTCCGGCGGTACCCAGAAGGCGGCCGCCGCGTCGGTGCGCTCGCACACGCCGTGGCGGGCGTACTGCCGGGTGAAGATGGTGGTGAAGTACCGGCCCAGCCCGGCCTCGCGCGAGGCGTCGTCGGGGAAGAACCAGCGCATCATCGGGTCGTCGTCGAAGGCGCAGGCCAGGGTGTGGCCGACGAGGTGAGCGTCGTCGATCCCTGCCGTCTTCGGGGTGTTGGTCATCGGCATACGGATCATTCTGCACGCCTGGTGATCTTCGATGTTCGGCGGGTGGACCCCAACGGCCGGACCAGCGCCGCCCGCACCTGCGGCGCGGAGCAACGCCATGTCCCCACCTTTGTTGTGTCCGAACGGGGAGGTCGATGATCACCCCTCGTGAACGTAGTGACTATCACGCGTGACCGACAATCGCCCAGCCGCTTTCCCATCCGGCGTCGCGGCCCGCTCCGGCCGCCGCCTCCGTGAGGAAACGGAGCGCGCGCAGGCGGCTTCTGCTCGGCGGCCACGCTGGGCAACACCCGGCCATGTCCGCCGGAATCCCGCGCGTACCGGGGCGCCCCGCCACCAACCGGAGTCGTACCCCCACCGAGCCCGGCCGTCCTTGCCGGCGGGATCCGCGTCTGCCGGACGACCCTAGAGGCCGAAGACCTTGGGGGTCGCGGCCAGTGCCCTGAAGTACTCGTGCGGATGCGCCACGAGCCTGCGTGCCTTCAGGTCCATCAGGCCGCCGACACCCGTCACCTCGGCCGCCACCGTGCCGTCGGACGCGCGGATCGTCTGCTCGATACGGAAGGTCTTGCCCTCACCCCAGACGAACGCGCACGTCACCTCCACCTCGTCGCCCGCCCGTAGTTCCCGCAGGTAGCGCACCGTGACCTCCAGGGCCACCGGTCCCACGCCCTTGTCCAGGAGATCCGCCTGCCGGATGCCCGCCTTCTGCAACAACGACCAGCGCGCGTGTTCCGCGTACTGGAGGTAGACGGCCTGGTTCAAGTGGCCCTGGGTGTCGGTCTCGTATCCGCGTACGACTACGGGCACCGAAAACGGCTCTGCCACGGCATTCCTCTCGACGACAGCACTGACTGAGCGGTTGCTCATTCAGGGCAACCGTCCAGCGGCCCCCGGCATTCCGCCACGGGGTCTCGTGAATCCCCGCCGCCGTCGGCGCAACCAGGGTCGGCGGTACGGTCGCCGGCGTCGTGGCGGAGGAGCGGGTCCCGCTCGACGGCCGGTTGCCGAAAGCGGTTGCTCGCAGGGCGGACGGCTGATCATCATGAGCGTTGGCTGATCAACCATCTCTACGAGGGGTCCGCGGTGACGATCGTGACGAGGGCTGACGACTTCGATCCGGCTTTCCTGGAGGAGGCCGTCACCAAAGTGGCGGAAAGGACGGGGTTCTCCGGCGCGGTCCGTGTCACGCGGCACGCAGAGCCCGTATTCACCCGGGTGTTCGGGATGGCCTCACGCCGGTGGTCCGTACCCAACACACACAACACGCGATTCCGTGTGGCGTCGGTGTCCAAGACGTTCACTGCAGTGGCTGTCCTGCAACTCGTCGAGCGGAAGCTGGTGCGCCTGGACGACCCACTGGTGGACTTCGTGAAAGACCATGTGCCCGCCCTCGATCCGCGTGTCACTGTCCACCACGCCCTGACGATGACCTCGGGCATCGGCGACTGGTTCGAGGAGGGCAGCGACGACTGGGAGGCCGAATGGGCGGCCCTGACGTCCTCCCACCCGCTCTACCTCCTGCGGGACAACAAGGACTACCTGCCGCTGTTCACCGAGAAGCAGCCCCACTTCCCGCCCGGGGAACGCCACCTCTACAACGGTGCCGGTTACATCCTGCTCGGCCTGCTCATCGAATCGGTGACCGGCCGCTCCTTCGAAGAGGTCATCACGGACGACGTCTTCGCGCGCGCCTCCATGAGTGCTTCCGGGTTCCCGGCCCTGGACGACCTGGGACCGGACATCGCGGAGGGGTATCTCGCCACCGCTGACAGCCCGACGCCGTACCGGACCAATCACTACGCGACCACCCCTCGTGCCGCTGCCGACGGAGGGGCTACGTGCAGTGCCGCGGATCTGACGGCCTTCGCCCACGCACTGCGCCACGGGCGGCTGTTGAACGAGGAGACCACGCGCCTGGCACTGACACCGCAGGTCGAGGAGCGGGAGGAGAGGGTCCGCGGCTACCGCTGGATGTACGGCTTCGGCCTCACCCACATCCTCGACGACGAAGGAACCGTCGTCCGCTGGGGCCACACGGGTGAGGAGGACGGGGTCAGTGCCCGTCTCTACCACTACCCGCAGCGCGACCTGGACGTCGCTGTTCTCGGCAACATCAGCTGGTGCGCCGGCGACATGGGGTGGGCAGTCCACGACGCCCTCGTCGGCAGCGGGGACCGTCGCGTGTCGTAGGACGCCGGAGCAGCGGGTCAACGAGCCGGGGGCTCGCGGCTCCCGGGCTCCCGGACGCGGCACCGGAGCCCCTACAACACGCCTCCGGGGCACGCCCTCTGCCGGGGGGACGTGCTTCTGTGAGCGGGCGCACGCCCCTTCATCCCGAGAGGACCCCCATGAGTACGGACATCGATGTTCTCGTCCTCGGAGGTGCCGGTGTGGACACCATCGTCTACGTCCCCGAGTTGCCGCTGCCCTTCGCCGACAGCTACATGATCCGTCCCGGTATCGAGACGCGGGCGGGACAGACCGGGGACTTCGTCGCACTCGGGTTGAGCGCACTCGGCCTGAACACCCATCACCTCGATGTCATCGGTGACGATCACGAAGGTGACCTGGTCCGTGCGGTACATCGGGAGCGAGGGGTCGCGTTCACCGAGGTCGTGCTGCCCGGCGGCACCAAGCGCGCGGTCAATCTCGTCGGCCCCGACGGACGACGGCTCTCGCTGTACGACGCCAGCCGCTCTCAGGAGGACGACCGGCTGCCGGAAGCGACGGTCAAGGCACTGGCCGCGGTGAGTCGCCACGCCCATGTCTGCATCACCCACCCCTGCGCCTTTGCCCTGCCCGCCCTCCGCGAATCCGGCCTCACCGTCTCGACCGACCTGCACGACTGGGACGGCGTCAACGCGTATCACGAGCCGTTCGCGTACCAGGCGGATGTCGTCTTCCTGTCCACCACGGCCTTGGCCGACCCCGAGCGAACCATGCGGCGGATCACCGAGCGGGGCCGAGCCGAAGTCGTCGTCGCGACGGCCGGGGCCGAGGGCGCGTACCTGCTCGTAGGCGACGAGATGACGCACATTCCGGCCGTACCGCTCCCGGGGCCGGCCGTGGACAGCAACGGCGCGGGTGACGCCTTCGCGTCCGGCTTTCTCTACGGCTGGCTGTCCGGCCGGTCACCGCACCGGTGCGGCCTGTACGGCGCGGTGACCGCGGCCCACGCCTGCACCGTGCCGTCGACGAGCACCGATCCCCTCAGCCGCGACGAACTGCACGCGCGCGTCGAGCAGTTGGACTCCGCGACGCCGACGCACCCGGTACCCGTCGACGCGCGCGAACGCGGGTGACGAACGACTTCTCGCTCCGCGGTTGAGGCGTGCAGACCCACGAGGGGATCCTCGTGGGTCGACGGACCGCTGGACAAGCGGCCTTGCGCTTCGCGAAGGGCGTCCACAGCGGACGACAGGGGGCAGGAGGAAGAACCCACTCCTTGCCACTCTCAACGTATAGCGCACCGGGGGGCTTGCGGCAAGGCCCGGGTCGTGCCGCAGAATCGCCGACCGAGGTCGGACTCTGCGGAATTGGGAGATTCACGAGGTGCGTGTGGTGTTGTCGGTTGATCGGTTGTGCGGTGATGTCGAGCCGGTGGGGGGACCCGCGCTGCGCCCGCGGGAACGCGGTGCCACGGCGGGGGTGTGCGCGCCGCCGGACTTTCGCGAGCGCGGTCTCACATCGGAGGTGATGGCATGAAGTCTCTGACCACCAGCGCGTTCGACCTCCCCGACCACCTCTCGCCCAAGGCGGACCCGGGGCTGATCGCCGACGACGAGCAGCACTTCGCGGCCATCGCGGAAAGCCTTGAGCAAGCGATCGCCGAACTGTCCGACCGCCTCGATGCCGAGCGCAGGGCGCCCGGCGGGACGGGCCGGCAGGCGATGGAGCGGGACGCGGAGATCCACCGGCTCACCGGTCGCCTGCGCGCCCTGCGTCGCTTCGGTCTGGACCTGTGTCTCGGCCGCATCGTCGGCGCGGACGGCCCCGAGCCCGTGTACATCGGACGCCTCGGCCTGACCGACAGCACGGGCCGTCGGCTGCTGCTCGACTGGCGATCCCCCACGGCTGAGCCGTTCTTCGCGGCGACCCACGCCAACCCGATGGGTCTGGCAAGCCGCCGCAGGTATCGCTGGACCGGTGGGCGGATCAGCGACTACTGGGACGAAGTGTTCACCGCCGAGGGGCGTGAAGGGCACGCCGCGCTCGACGACCAGTCCGCCTTCATCGCCGGCCTCGGCAGCCACCGGTCTGCCCGGATGCGAGACGTGCTCTCCACCATCCAGGCCGACCAGGACGCCATCATCCGGGCGGGATCCCGTGGCGCTCTCGTCGTCGACGGCGGTCCGGGCACCGGGAAGACCGTCGTCGCTCTGCACCGCTCCGCCCACCTCCTCTACTCCGACCCCCGCCTCGGTCACCGTCGGGGCGGCGTGCTGTTCGTCGGTCCGCACCGGCCCTACCTGGCCTACGTCGCGGACGTCCTGCCCAGCCTCGGAGAGGAGGGCGTACAGACCTGCACCCTGCGGGACCTCGTCGCCGAGGGGGCCGCGGCAGCGATCGAGGCCGACCCGCACGTGGCTCGCCTGAAATCGTCCGCGACCATGGTGAAGGCGATCGAGAAGGCCGTCAGGTTCTACGAAGAGCCCCCCGCGCAGGGGATGACCGTCACGACTCCCTGGTCCGACGTCTGGCTGAGCGCCGACGAGTGGGCCGAGGCGTTCGCGGCGGCAGGACCGGGTACCCCGCACAACGAGGCGCGCGACCAGATCTGGGAGGAACTGGTCACGATCCTGCTGGACAAGCACGACGGCGACGTTCCGCCCGACCTGTTCCGCCGGTCGCTGCTGCAGGACGAAGAACTGGTCGGGACGCTCGACCGCGCATGGCCGCTGCTCGAAGCGGCTGACCTCGTCGGCGACCTGTGGACGGTACCCGCCTACTTGCGGATGTGCGCTCCCTGGCTCGGCCCCGACGACGTGCGGAAGTTGCAGCGCGAGGACGCCCAGGCGTGGACGGTGTCCGACCTGCCGCTCCTGGACGCGGCACGACAGCGGCTCGGCGACCCGGAGGCGTCACGACGCAGGCGTCGGCACGAGGCCGCTGTCGCCGCGGAACGCGAGCGCATGGCCGACGTCATCGACAACGTGCTCGCTGCCGATGACGACGGCGAGGGCGCGGTGACGATGCTGAGGGGACAGGACCTGCGGGACAGCCTGATCGACGAGACCGCGCTGCCCGGCACCGAACCGGATCTGCTCGCAGGCCCGTTCGCGCACATCGTCGTGGACGAGGCGCAGGAACTGACCGATGCGGAGTGGCAGATGCTGCTGCTCCGGTGCCCGTCCCGGAGCTTCACCATTGTCGGGGACCGCGCCCAGGCCAGGCACGGGTTCACGGAGTCGTGGCAGGAACGGCTCGAGCGGATCGGGCTCGACCGGATCGAAGTGGCCTGCCTGAGCGTCAACTACCGGACGCCGGAGGAAGTCATGGCGGAGGCCGAACCGGTCATCCGGTCCGTGCTCCCGGACGCCAATGTGCCGACCTCCATCCGCAGCAGCGGCGTCCCCGTCGTCCACGGAACTGTCGCGGATCTGGACTCGATCCTCGACACCTGGCTCGCCGCACACACCGACGGGATCGCGTGCGTCATCGGCGACCCCACGTTCCGGGCGACACCCCGCGTCCGGTCGCTGACCCCGCAGCTGTCGAAGGGACTCGAGTTCGACCTGGTCGTCCTCGTCGACCCGGAGACATTCGGCGCGGGGATCGAAGGGACCGTCGACCGCTACGTCGCGATGACCCGGGCGACCCGGCAACTCGTCATTCTCACGAGTTCCTGACGCCCAGGACAAGGCGGTCGTCCGATCCGGTAGCCGGGTGGGCCGGGGGAGGACCGTCCCGGCCGGCACGATCGGGGACACCACCTGGTCGTGGCAGGGTGCCGTGCCCGCCGGAATTCGCCTGCAGGCTGTACTTCCCCATCCGTGGCTGGCGTTCGGCGTCGATGCGTTCGTCGACGCGATGCCCGCCGGGTTGCAGGCGTCGGACGAGGGGATCGAGATCGCGGCGGACGGCGTCGTGAAGGTGGGGGCGGAATTCAGGGCGCTGGAAGCGGCATGGATGGAGGGCGTCGCGGCGATGGCCCGTGCGGGCGCCAGGGTCGTCATCGACGACGTCTTCCTCGGCGGAGCGGCGTCCCAGCAACGGTGGCAGAAGGTGCTGGGCGAGCTGGAGGTGCTGTGGGTCGGCGTCAGGTGTGAGAAGTCGGTCGCCGCCGGCCGCGAGGTCGCACGTGGCGATCGGGTCCGGGGAATGGCAGCGTCGCAGGCGGACGTGGTTCACGACGGTGTGATGTACGACCTGGAGGTGGACACGACGCACACCGAGGCGCTGGTGTGCGCGCGAACCATCGCGGCCCGCGTCAGCTGATCGACGCATCGGCTCCCGGCGGAACGAAGGAGCTGAAGAGGGCCGGGCTGCCACGGCGAATGGAGCAACTCTCGTTTGCGCGCAGCAGACGCGGACCTGAGCCTGACGCCATGAGGAGCAGACCCAAGGTGACCGTCGAGCCACCGGACAGCCGCGGGCTACGCGAAATCGCGATCGGCGGCACGACGGTGGGCAGCGCGTGGTCGCTGCGCGACCTGAGGAAAGTCCTCAGTCGCCTCGGTTATCCGCGGGACATGGACGTGGAAGACCGTGCAACCGTGCACTGGCGTGCGGCAGACAGCGGGACCTGGCCCGACCGTGCGTGGAGGAGACGCGCGACCACAACGCTGATGATGGCGGGGCTGCTCGGATCCATGACGCTCCTGATCGTTGTCGGGAGCCCGGATGCGGTCGGCGCGCTCACCTTCGCGGGGAGACTCACCGGCATCCTGTTGATCCTCTTGGGCGGCGTCGAGGGTGTGGCCGCACTCGCCGTGCTCGACCACTGCGGAAAGCGGCAGGTGACGTTCTCCGGAGCAGTTGTCCTGATCGGCGTGCTCATCGCATCGGCCTTCAACAGTCTCCTGCTGTTTCTGTGGCTCCAGGAAAGAGAGTACACGCCGTATCTGCTGGCGTACTTCCCGCTCTGGTGCTGGTCCTTGTGGGCGCTCTGGCGGGTCATACGCGACAAGGCATGGAGGGGAACTCCTCACCCCAAGAGATTTGCGGCGGGGGTGGCTGCCACCACGCTCCTGGCAGGTGTCAACTTCGCTTATTCCGCGATCTATCAACCCACCTCTTCTCCCGTCCTTTTCAAACTGAAGGCCGAATTCGGCGTGCCTCGGATCGATCCGGAACTGGACATCATCCACCTCCCGCTGACTCTGCAGGTTGAGAACACGGGAAAGGTCCCGGCGTACATCATCAGCGACAACTATTCGGTGTATGGGCTCAGGGGCGACTTCTCCGACGGGACGGAGGGTCTGAGGGAGCGGAGGAGGGTCATGGAGAACGGTCATGACGTGGCGCTCTTCACTGGCATCCCCGAAAAGTACACCATAAGCGCTGGATTGTTCTACGGGCCGGGCGCGTGGCTCGAGCCAGGTGAGGAGTACAGCGAGAAGAAGCTGGTCCAACTGCCCAGGTCTGCCGGATACGACGCGATACAGGCCGACCTCACAGTCGAATTGATGAGAAAGGATCGCGGGAAGGTGGATGTGGAAGAGTTCATCGTCCCGCACTCCTCGTGGCGCAAGAACGAAGGAGTCTACTGTCCTCCCGGTAGGTGCGAGGAATATGTCGCCTATCGCGCAGGACTCCGCCACAACAACAACATCATCAATGTGACGCGTCGGCCGGTGTATGTGACCTCTCTTTGGGGCGTGACTCCCGTCGAGTCACATTGCGCGGCATTCATTTCGTCGTCGCCCAATTTCGTGCCGGCAACCCTTCGCGATGCCATCCGCGCCCAAAACGAGAACAAGAGGGAGAGGGAAAGATATGGTGTCGGTGCGGTTGACGCGCAAGCGATCGTGTCTTTTGCTGAAGTGCTGACCTCGGTGACGTCCTGAGGCTCGGAGGACGGGGTACGGCTTCCCGTTCGGCCACCACCCGGCGGCATGGGCTGCCTGGCGCCTCCGTGCCTCTCGCAGGGCAGGTCGCCGGGTTGCGGGATGCGGTGAGGGGGCGAAGAGTTGTTCTGTACGTCTGTGCATCTCCTGTGACCCTGCGCCGCCTCAAGGGCCAAGTTCCCCAAGCGCACCTGGAACCGTCATGGCCAGAAGCCCCCGGAGACACATCTCTCGCCTTCTTGGCGTCCCTTGTTTGAGCGTCGTGCTCGCGCTGCCCACGGGCTTGGCCACTGCTGTGGCACAGTCTGCTGCCCTCGTTCAGACCACGAAGGCAGCACCTGGTCAACCCACGCCTCCGCCGCCGGATCCGCCCGAGCCGCCACCACCGCCTGATTCACCTGATCCACCCGACCCACCCCCACCGCCACCGCCACCGCCTGATTCACCTGATCCACCCGATCCACCGCCACCCTCGGAAGAGCCGACGGAGGCCGCACCGGCGAACCCGGGGGAACTGAAGAAGGCACTGGGAGATGCGATAACGCAACTGACGGCCCCGAAGGCGATGAAGGAGCAGTTGAACAAGGTACTGACCAGGACACTGGCCGTCATGGAAGCCCCGGAGACGACGCCCAAGGAGCGGGCCGCGTACGGGAGGATCCTGGACGGGATCATCAAGACGCTGAAAATGGCCCAGGACCCGAAGGCGACGCCGCAAGAGCGCGCCACGTACAGGAACATTGGAGACAATCTCGCCGAAGCGGTGGAGAGAATACCTGAATTGCCGCCTGAGGAGCGGGTGCCCTGCATGGTCAGCGTGGAAGCGACCGCCACTGTGGCGGAGAAGCTCCAGGAACCCAACTACAGGCCGAAGGATCCGGAGGATCGATTCAAGATCCAGAAGAGGGTGGAGGAGACCAGCGACGCGCTGGCGAAAGCACGGGATCCGCGGGCGACACCGAAGGAGCGGAGTGAGGCGCAGAGAAAGCTGGATCGCAGGGCCGGCTCGCTTCAGCACCCCCAGTACCTGGAATTCATTGAAGAAGTCAAGCGCCACAAGGCCCCCGTGGCCTGTGTCGTCATGATCAGGAATCGGACGCGTGAGGTGGGTTGGCACGACGGATCCCTCTGGGGTCTGTCCGATTCGGCGTGCGCTGCGACGGTGGCCGAGGCAGCCAAGAGCAGCAGCCGGTGGAGCTCACTGTTCGCGTGCGTGCAACGAACTCCGTTCTCCAAGTGCGGGACTCACATTCCGAAGAGCTGAGCGCGCGACGCTCTTGGTGTTCTCACCGCCTCGGCGCAACTGCTGGTGACTCCGGGCCTGGTCCGAACGGACGGGGTTTGGGCACTCATTGGTCCGAGGCGCCGACGGCTGCGGCGGGGACAGCCGCGGGAGGTGCGGGCCAGTTGCGCATCGCGTGTTGCTGGACCGTGGTGAGGCGATGAACCACGACGACGGCGAACACGGCCGCGATGATGTCCACGATGTCGGAGCCGTTGAGCATGCGGAGGGCTTCGCGGATGGCGTCGGGCTCTTGCGCGCGCTCGTACGTACGGATCGCGACCTGGTCCACGAGCTGGCTGCCCAGCCAGGCCGCCCACCACACATTGACGATCCCGCTCCCCGGCTGCTGCCGCCCCTCGTCCGTGTACGGTGTGCTGGCCCGCCAGGAGTCGAGGGCGATGCGGCGCGGGAACCACCAGCACACCACGGGGACGATCCACCCCCAGATCGCCCAGCCCGATGTCTTGCTGTGCGCATCGGGAGCCAGGAGCCCGGCGTTGCGCCGTACCCGGTGGAACCAGACGATGAAGACCACCCCGCAGGCGAGCAGGGTGTTCACCTGCAGCGTTCCGGACCACGTGTAGTGGGACTCGAGGCCGGAGTACCTCCGTGCGGAAGCGTCGTCCCAGCCTGCCTGCGCCACATCGGCCCAGATCCCGTAGAGCCGGATTCCGGTCAGCAGCGAGTACAGGTCGGCGGCGACCACGAGGGCCAGTGTGACGTACACGGCCCGGGACCATGCCGTCAGCGGCTTGGGCCCGGGTCTCGAGTCGATGGCGTTGACCGAGGACATACCGAACGACCCCCCACAGGTTGGAAGCGCGCCCGGCGAGGGTGGGCCGCCGGGCGAACATACGCTGTGCTCGGTCGAGTCGTCCATCGAGTACCTGCGCCGTTGAACAGGGGTGCCCAGGCCCGGCGGACGTGGACCGGCTCGACCGGTTGACTTGGAGCGCGCTCCAGGACCTAGCGTCGTGGGCAGTGGTTCCGATTCCAGGAGGCAGCACCATGACCGACATCCCCACCCGACACCTCGGCGAACTGCCGGTTCCCGCACAGGGCCTGGGATGCATGGGCATGAGCCACGGCTACGGCACCGCGGGCGACGCGGAGTCGATCGCGACGCTGCACCATGCCCTCGACCTCGGGGTCACCTTCCTCGACACCTCCGACTTCTACGGTGCCGGACACAACGAGGAGTTGATCGGACGGGCCATCGCCGGGCGCCGGGACGAGGTGGTGCTGGCCACGAAGTTCGGCTTCGCCAACCGTCTGGGGGAGCCCACCCGGATCCGCGGCGACGCGGCCTACGTGCGGCAGGCGTGCGACGCGTCGCTGCGTCGCCTCGGGGTCGACCACATCGACCTCTACTACCAGCACCGGGTCGATCCGCAGGTGCCGATCGAGGAGACCGTCGGAGCCATGGCAGAGCTGGTGCGGGCCGGGAAGGTCCGCCACCTCGGCCTGTCCGAGGCCGGCGCGCGAACCATCCGTCGGGCGCACGCGGTGCACCCGATCGCCGCGCTGCAGAGCGAGTGGTCGCTGTGGACCCGCGACCTGGAGGCGGAGATCGCCCCGGTCTGCCGCGAACTGGGCATCGGCCTGGTCCCGTTCTCCCCGCTCGGGCGCGGCTTCCTCACCGGCCGGTACAACTCCGTCGAGGGGCTGGCGGAGACCGACGTACGGCGCGGCCAGCCGCGTTTCGCCGACGGCAACCTCGAACGGAACCTGGCGATCGTCGCCGAGCTCAACGAACTGGCCGCGGCGAAGGGAGTCACCGCCGGCCAACTCGCCCTGGCCTGGGTGCAGCACCGGGGCGACGACGTGGTGCCGATCCCCGGAACCCGGCGGCAGCGGTACCTGGAGGAGAACATCGCGGCCCTGTTCGTCGAGCTGTCCACCGAGGACCTCGCCGCCGTCGAGGCCGCCGCACCGCCCGGGCAGGTCGCGGGCACCCGCTACGACGCGACCAGCCTCACCTTCGTCAACGGCTGAGCCGGCCGAACCGTCCCTACCCCCGGTTCCGGCGGCTGACACCCGGCGACCTCGTCCTCAGTCGTGCGGGAGTCTCCGGCGTGGTCGGTCCGTCGTCCGATCAGCACACGCCCGGTGTGCGGGCGCCCGGCCCGCCGTGGCGGGGCCACGCCGGTTCAGGCCTCGGTCCGCTCGTCGGCGTCATGGTCCCGGGTCTTCGTGGCGTTGTGCGCAGCCGGGCGCAAGAGGTGTTCTCCGGCGAGTTGGACCGCTTCGCGTCTGGTGTACCCGGGGTGGTCCACGACGATGAAGTGGCGGCCGATGGCGAGTGCGAACGCCAGGATGCTGCGCGCCTCGATCTCGTCGGGGTCGGTGAGGAAGGCGCCGAACATCTTCCGCAGGAACTCCATGCGTTCGTTGTCGATACGCCGCAGGCGTTTCGCCACGGACGCGTCGTGGCGGGCCCAGGCCCGGACCGCGAGATCGATACGGTGGAGGTCTTCCGAGAAGGTCAGTTGACCGGCGCGCCGGATCCTCTCGGCGGGGTCGCCGCCCTCGGCGTCGACCTGGGCGAGGACCTCTCCGGTGCAGCGGCGTTCCCACTCGTCGAGCATCTCGGTGAGCAACGCGGGACGGCCGTCGAAGTAACCGTAGAAGCCGCCCTTGGTCACGCCCAGTTCGGCGGCGAGCGTCTCGACACGGACCGCGTCGGGGCCCCCTCGGGCGAGTGCTTCGAGGCCCGCTTCGATCCAGCGGCCTCGTGGTGTGCGGGCCACGGCAGTCGGCCACCTCCATTGATCGCGTCGGAGTTGTACGTTACCGTACATTCGAAAATTGTACGGTGTCGTATAAACGAGAGGCCGAACCGTGCCACGACTCGCAGAGACCGCCTACACCGAGCAGCCGTGGCGCATCCACGAGTTCACGAAGGACTTCTGCGTCGAGGACGTGTGGTCGTTCCGCACCCCAGGAGCCGGGCCCGACGACTTTCCGTTGATGCTGGCGGCGATGCGAGCAGCCGGCGGACCCGCGAAGCAGCCCTGGCTGGTGAGGCTCCTGTTCGCCGTTCGATGGAAGCTCGGCGCAATCTTCGGCTGGGACAAGCCCTCGGCGGGCGTCGGTGAGCGGGTCTCCTCGCTCCGCGACCGCCTGCCCGACGACCTCCGCGACGCTCCGCGCGGACCGGACGACGAGGGCATGCCCCTGAAAGCGGTCTACGAGCTCGACAGGGAGTCCGCTCGCGAGCTGGCGAACAAGACCGTGCACACCGTGATGCATCTCGGCTGGGTGCAGGGAGCGAACGACGGCTACGAACTGCGGATGGCCGTCCTCGTCAAACCCAACGGAACATTCGGGCGGCTCTACATGGCCGCCATCGCCCCTTTCCGGCACCTCATCGTGTACCCGTCGCTGACTCGGCAGTGGGAGCGAGCCTGGCGCGATCGCAACGAGGTGAAGGCGAAGGACGAGGAGGGGGAGTCGTGTTGAACTCCAGGAAGCGACTGCTCCGCTGTGCGAGCGGGATCATGCTCGTGCTGGGAGCAGGCCACCTGTCCCTGCTGGCGCTCATCGCCCGGGACGATGTCACCGGCTGGGCGGACCGCGGGATATGGGCAGCCGTCCCGCTCGAACTCGCGGGGGGCGCCGATCCGACGGCGCGGACACTCCAGAACGAGGTCGCCTTCTGGGCCGGCCCCGGGAGCTTCTCCGTGCCTCTGGTTCTCCTGGGCTGCCTCGTATGGCACCTCGCCGGACGTGGTGTGGCCGTGCCGGCCGGAATCGGCTGGGGCCTCGCGGCATGGTGCGCGGTGGGTGGCGTCCTCCTCGTGCCGTCCCCGTTCTTCGCGGGGACGGTCGCCGGGGCGCTCATCGTCCTGGCGGCACGGAAGAAGGACGGGTCCGAGGCAGTCCCCGGCCCGGAGGCAGCCCGAGACCCGGAGGCAGCCCGAGGCCCGGAGGCAGCCGAGGCCTGATCTCCGCAGGCGCGGCGTCAGGTGCCGAGCCGGGTGTCAGGTGCTGAGGGACGCGCGGCGGATCGCGGCGAGCGCGCGTCTCACGTCGTCGTCGGTCGTGGACCAGTTGCTCACCGAGATCCGCATGACGCGCCGGCCGTGCCACGTGGAACCGCTGATCCACGCCGTACCGTCGTCGAGCAGCCGGCTCAGCACCTGATCGGTGCGTTCGTCGTCGCCGAAGTCGGCGCACACCTGGGTGAACACCACGTCGTTGAGCACTCTCGCGCCGTCGATCCCGGCGATGCCGGTGGCGAACGCGGATGCGTGCCGGCACAGCCGCTCGACGAGGTCGGCCACACCGGACCGGCCGAGGGACCTGAGCGCGGCCCACACCGTGAAGGCCCTTCCCCGCCGGGAGAGTTCGGGGACCTTGTCGATGGGGTCGCCGCCCTCGTCCTGGATGAGGTAGTCGCCGTGGAGGCCCATCGCCGCCCGGAGCGCCAACGGGTCGCGCACGATCGCGAGGCCGCAGTCGTAGGGGACGTTCAGCGTCTTGTGGGCGTCGGTCGCCCACGAGTCGGCGTCCGCGCACCCCGCCGTCAGGCGCGCGTACGCCGGGGAGGCGGCCGCCCACAACCCGAACGCGCCGTCGACGTGCACCCACGCATCCTTCTCGCGACTGGCGCGGATCGTCTCGCCGAAGGGGTCGAAGGCGCCGGAGTGGATGTCCCCGGCCTGGAGGATCACGATCGTGGGGCCCTGTCCGCCGGCCGCCAGGGCGTGCCGCAGGGAATCGGGTGCGATGCGTCCTTCGTCGTCCGCCTGCACCGGTTCGGGTTCGCCGAGCCCGAGGTAGCGCAGCGCGAGGTCGACGGCCATGTGGCGGTCCGCGCCGACGACGACGCGCACAGGTGGTCCGCCGGTGAGACCGTCGCGGGAGACGTCCCAGCCGGCACGCCGCAGCACCGCGTCGCGCGCGGCGGCGAGGCAGGTGAAGTTCGCCATCGTGGCGCCTGTGGTGAAGCCGACGGCACTGTCGCCCGGCAGGCCGAGCAGGTCGAGCAGTCAGGCACTCGCGATGTCTTCCACCGCCGTGTACGCGGGCGAGACGGCGCGCATCACACAGTTCTGGTCCCAGGCGCTGACCAGCCAGTCCGCGGCCAGCGCGGCCGGCTCACCGCCGCCGACCACGAACCCGTAGAAGCGGCCGCTGGGAAAGGCGGTGAGCCCCGGCTCACTGGCCGCGGCGAGCAGGTCGACGACATCGGCGGGCGTGCCCGGCCGGTCGGGCAGGTCGGCGCCGAGTGCGCGAACGATCTCGTCGACCGAAGCGCGGGCGGGAACCCGGCGGTCGGACAGGCTCGCCAGCCATCGGACGGCATGGCCGTATGCCTGTCGGAGCGCCGCCTCGCGCGCGTCCATACCTCGGACTATGGGACAGGTGGCACAGCTGTGCAAGCCGCGACGGGCCCGGAGCTCCGCTCGCGGATCCGCACATCGCCGCACCCGGTCCGCCGACGGCGGTGCCTCGAAGCCTTTGCATGATCATGCGAGATGGTGCATAATCTTCCTATGTCCAAGGTCCTCACCTCCCTGCCCGCCGGCGAACGCGTCGGCATCGCCTTCTCGGGCGGCCTCGACACCTCGGTCGCGGTCGCGTGGATGCGCGACAAGGGTGCCGTCCCGTGCACCTACACCGCCGACATCGGCCAGTACGACGAGCCCGACATCGGCTCGGTGCCGGGCCGTGCGAAGACCTACGGCGCCGAGATCGCGCGCCTCGTCGACTGCCGCGCCGCGCTGGTCGAGGAGGGCCTGGCCGCGCTCACCTGCGGTGCGTTCCACATCCGCTCGGGCGGGCGCGCCTACTTCAACACCACGCCGCTCGGCCGCGCCGTCACGGGCACGCTCCTGGTGCGGGCGATGCTCGAGGACGACGTCCAGATCTGGGGCGACGGCTCGACCTTCAAGGGCAACGACATCGAGCGGTTCTACCGGTACGGCCTGCTCGCCAATCCGAACCTGCGGATCTACAAGCCCTGGCTGGACGCGGACTTCGTGACCGAGCTCGGCGGCCGCAAGGAAATGTCGGAGTGGCTTCTCGCCCACGACCTGCCCTACCGCGACAGTACGGAGAAGGCGTACTCCACCGACGCCAACATCTGGGGCGCCACCCACGAGGCCAAGACGCTGGAGCACCTGGACACCGGTGTGGAGACCGTGGAGCCGATCATGGGCGTCCGGTTCTGGGACCCCTCGGTCGAGATCGCGGCCGAGGACGTGACCATCGGCTTCGAGCAGGGCCGGCCGGTGACCATCAACGGCAATACGTTCGCGTCCGCGGTCGACCTGGTGACGGAGGCCAACGCCATCGGCGGCCGGCACGGCATGGGCATGTCGGACCAGATCGAGAACCGGATCATCGAGGCCAAGAGCCGCGGCATCTACGAGGCGCCCGGCATGGCCCTGCTGCACGCGGCGTACGAGCGCCTGGTCAACGCCATCCACAACGAGGACACCCTCGCCCAGTACCACAACGAGGGACGGCGCCTCGGCCGGCTCATGTACGAGGGCCGCTGGCTGGACCCGCAGGCGCTCATGGTCCGCGAGTCGCTGCAGCGCTGGGTCGGCGCGGCGATCACCGGCGAGGTGACCCTGCGGCTGCGGCGCGGAGAGGACTACTCGATCCTCGACACCACGGGCCCGGCGTTCAGCTACCACCCGGACAAGCTGTCCATGGAGCGCACCGAGGACTCGGCGTTCGGCCCGGTGGACCGGATCGGCCAGCTCACCATGCGCAACCTCGACATCGCGGACTCCCGCGCCAAGCTGGAGCAGTACGCCGGGATCGGCCTGATCGGCACCGCCCAACCCGCGATCGGCGCGGCCCAGGCGGCCGCGACCGGGCTCATCGGCACCCTGACGGAGGGCGGCGCGGAGGCCATCGCCTCCCGCGGCGAGGTCTCCGCCGAAGACGAGATGCTGGACCGCGCCGCGATGGAGTCCGGCACGGACTGACGAGGCGTATGCACAACGGAAGGGCCGGTTCGGCGCCGCTGGCGCCCAACCGCCCCCAACGGCCTGCCGGGCCCGCCCAGAGGCCGGC
>NZ_JBFAOY010000032.1:34828-66790 GCF_040675505.1 Streptomyces sp. NPDC049597 | reverse complement strand
CCGAACCCGGAAGCTAAGCCTTTCAGCGCCGATGGTACTGCAGGGGGGACCCTGTGGGAGAGTAGGACGCCGCCGAACAATCATTGTGGGAAAGCCCTGGAACACAGTTCCGGGGCTTTCCTGCGTTTACAGGTCGATTGGGGATCTGATGCGTTTCGTGCCCGGCCGACCACAGGACGTGGACGGCCGAGCATGGTGAAGCTTTACGCCTTTGTCGGTGTCACAGGCGACCGGCGGCCTTCAAGGCGAGGTAGGCGTCCGCCAGTGCGGGGGCAAGCCTTTCCGGCGTCGCATCGACGACCGTGACTCCGTGGCGTTGGAGTTGTTCGGCGGTTCGCTGTCGCTGGATATGGGCCTGTGTGCCGGCTGCAGCCTCGTATACGCCCTCCGCGCTGCCCCGCTTGGCGGTCATCTGCTCGACATGCGGGTCGGCGACGGACGCGACCAGCACGGTGTGCCGGCGAGTGAGCTGAGGGAGCACCGGCAGCAGCCCCTCCTCGATCGGGGTGGCATCGAGGCTGGTCAAGAGGACGACGAGTGACCCGCGGGGAGCGTTCTGCAGTGCGGCGGCACTGAGTCCTCGGGCATCGGTCTCGACGAGTTCCGGTTCCAGCGGCGCGAACGCGTTGACCATGGCGGGGAGGATGTCACCGGCCGAGCGTCCTTGAACCTGAGCACGTACCCGCCGGTCATAGGCGAGCAGACCGACTCGGTCACCGGCGCGTGAGGCAAGGGCGCTGAGGAGCAGCGCCGCATCCATGGAGGCGTCCAGCCGCGGCACGTCGCCGACCCGGCCTGCCGATGTCCGGCCGGTGTCGAGGACCACGAGAATGTGCCGGTCCCGCTCTGGCCGCCAGGTGCGGACGGCCACGGTGGTCCTGCGGGCGGTGGCACGCCAGTCGATCGAGCGGGTGTCGTCCCCGGGGACGTAGTCGCGGAGGCTGTCGAACTCTGTGCCCTGCCCGCGGATCAAGGTGCTGGTCCGGCCGTCGAGTTCGCGGAGCCTGGCCAGTCGGGAGGGCAGGTGCTTGCGGCTGGTGAAGGGGGGCAGCACGCGTACGGTCCAGGGGACGTGGTGGTTGCCCTGCCGCGCGGCGAGGCCCAATGGTCCGTAGGAGCGCACGGTGACGCGCTCGGATTGCCTGTCGCCCCGACGGGTGGGTGTGAGGACCGTCGTGACCTGTCGGCGCTCTCCTGCGGGCACGCGCAGGCGGTGCCTGGAGGCGGCCTGCTCGGCCCCGGGAGTCCAGCTGCTCGGGGGCCATGCGTCCCGGAGATGGGCGCGGAGCGGTCTGCTGGAGGGATTGGTGATGGTGAGCTCGATCTGGGCCACGTCACCGAGTCGAACAGACGTATCGCCGGATCGGGTGAAACGGAGCGTTCGCACTGGCGCGGCGAGGGCGTAGTCGCACAAGATTGCGAGTGAGAGGGGCGCGTTGACCGCGAGCATCCCGGTCCAGCTGGGGGCGAGGATGCCGACGGGGAGAGAGCCAAGAGCCGCGAGAAGCGCTGTCCGTCCGGTGAGGGCCATGACCAGCCCTCAGCGGGGGACGGGGACGTGGGCGAGGATCGCGGTGATGACGGAGTCGGCGGTGACTCCTTCCATCTCCGCTTCGGGGCGCAGCTGGATCCGATGACGCAGGGTGGGCAGGGCCAGAGCCTTCACGTCGTCCGGGATGACGTAGTCCCGGCCCGTGAGCCAGGCCCAGGCGCGGGCGGTGGAGAGCAGGGCTGTGGCTCCGCGGGGTGAGGCGCCCAGGGTGAGTGACGGGGATTCGCGGGTGGCGCGGCAGATGTCGACGACATAGCCCGCGATCTCGGCCGACACCGAGACATTGGCGACGGCGGCCCGGGCCGCCGCCAGGTCCGCGGCGCCGGCGACGGGGCGGACGCCCGCTGCGGCGAGGTCGCGCGGGTTGAAGCCCTCGGCGTGACGCGTGAGGACGTTGATCTCCTCCTCGCGGGAGGGGAGGGGGACGGTGAGCTTGAGGAGGAAGCGGTCGAGCTGCGCCTCGGGAAGCGGGTAAGTGCCCTCGTACTCGACCGGGTTCTGCGTCGCGGCGACGAGAAACGGCTCGGGAAGGGGGCGGGGTGTGCCGTCGACCGTCACCTGTCGCTCTTCCATGGCCTCCAGCAGTGAGGACTGCGTCTTGGGAGGCGTGCGGTTGATCTCGTCAGCCAGAAGGAGGTTGGTGAACACCGGGCCTTGCTGGAAGGAGAACTCCGAGGTGTGCGTGTCGTAGACCAAGGAGCCGGTCACGTCGCTGGGCATCAGGTCGGGGGTGAACTGGACACGCTTGGTCTCGAGTTCGAGGGAGGCGGCAAGTGCGCGAACCAGCAGCGTCTTGGCGACTCCGGGGACTCCTTCGAGCAGGACATGGCCGCGGCAGAGCAGAGCCACGACGAGACCGGTGACAGCAGGGTCCTGGCCGACCACCGCCTTGGCGATCTCGGTGCGCAGGGCCTCCAGGGAGGTGCGGGCGCGGTCCGAGTTCTCGGCTGTCTCGGGGGTCGGGGCGCTCATGAGGTGCGTACCTCTCTTTCAAGGGCGTCGAGTTGGTCGGCCAGGTGAACAAGGCTGGGGTCGTCGGCCGGGGCGGGGCCGAAGAGCAGGTCGCGGACGTCCCGGCCGGTGTCGGGCAGTCGGGAGGAGACCGCGGGGATCAGGGCGTCGGGGGAGTGCGCTTCTACCGGCGGCAGGCCGAGGAGTGGGGCGAGGCGGGCCCGGGTGGCGGAACGCAGGGAGGCGGCGGCGCGGTCGCGGGCGTTGACCTTGCGGTAGAGGCGGGCGCGTCCTTCGGTGGCCTCTGACGCGCGGATGGCGACCGGCAGGCGCTCGGTGACCAGCGGGCCGAGGCGGCGTGCACGCCAGACGGCGGCGAGGACGGCCGCGAGCGCGAGTTGGAGCGTGCCCCAGAGCCAGCCGGACGGGATGAGGTCGAGGAAGGCGCTTTCACCCTCGACACCCTCTTCTCCGCCGTCGCGCTCCTGACCGCGCTCCCCGGTGGAGGGGTCGCTGAGCGACGGGATGTACCAGACCAGCTCGGGCCGGGACCCGAGGAGTTGAAGGGCAAGGGAGGCATTGCCGTGTTTGTCGAGACGGTCGTTGTAGAGGATGTCCGGGGCGCCGAGAAGGACGGTGTCACCATCGGCCGGGGTGTCGATCCTGAGCAGGGACGGCAGTCCGTCGCTCGGGTAGCAGCGGTCGGCGTCAGGTGCGTCGGTGCTGTAACGCTCCCCGCCGAGTTCGGCGTTGCCCGCCCGGCGGGCCACCGGGTAGGTGCACTGTGGGGTGCGGGGCGCGACCCGTGCCGGGACGTCGGCGCGGACGCCGGGGGCCAGCGTCCCGACGGAGGCGGGACCTGCTGCGAGGAGCACCGTCCGCCCGCCGGAGGACGAGGTCGCCGAGTGGAGGGCCTCCTGCTGGACGCTGGTCAACAGGTCGGGTTCGGTGACGAGGAGTGTGGTGCCGGAGCCGGCGGCTGCGCCTGCAGCGTCGAGTGTGGTGACGACCCGGACGGACACCCCTTGGCCCTTGAGGAGTTCGGCAACCGCGCGGCTGCCGTATGGGTCCGCGGAGCGGGGGTCGAGGCGGCCGTGGTGATCCCCCGACCGCATGGCGGCCATGGCGATGCCCGCCGCGACGAGCAGGAGGACGACGACGAGGACTCCGCGAGCACGCGTCCACACCTGGCGCGCGGTTGGGGACATGGAGGTGGCGACGGCCCCGGTCATGAGGCGGCTCCTTGGGCGGCCTCTGGCAGTTGGGGCTTGGCGCGCTCCAGTTCGAGGTCCAGGTCTCGCAGGCGTTCGTACCACTGCCGGTCCCCCGTACGGCCGCCATATGTGATGTCGTCGAACGCTCTGGCGGCTGCCCGGAGTTCGTCGGCATGGGGCGGCAGGGAGCGGCCGGCTTCGGCGGCGGCTTCGTCGGCGGTGCGCCCGGGGCGCGGGGCGAGCATGGCTCGCTCCTCCAGGGAGCGGACGATGGCGCGCATCCGCTCCTGGACGGCCTGGTTCCAGCGTGCGGCGGCGGCGTGTTCCTCGGCGGCGGTGCGGTGTTCGGCAGCGCTGCGGGGCCCTGCGTCGAAGAGGGAGTCCGTCGGACCGGGGGTGCGCTGCGGTCTCCCGAGACGCCACCACAGGGCTGCGAACAGGGCGATGACGACGAGGAAGATGACGACCAGTCCGGCCGTGCCGCCGATGCCTGCACCGGCGGCGCCCTCGAAGACGCCGCCGACCCAGTCCCAGAACCTGTCCAGTGCCCGCTCGAGCAGGTTCGGATCGTTCTCGTGGTACCTCGGGTCGGACAGCTCGCGTTCCGCCGCCTCGCGGGCGGGGACACGCGGGATGTCCACCGGTACGTCGTCGCTCGCTCGGATCAGCGGCCCAGCTGCCGTAGCGCCCCCCGCACTCAGCACCGCATCAGCCCCCGGTGGAGTGGTTGCCGGGCGGCTCGGTTCCGTAGCCGGGGACACCCGCGGCGCGGGCGAGTTCGAGGTCGAGTGCTTCCCGGCGGATGCGCTGGTCGACGTAGAGAAGCGCGGTCACGCCGGCCGAGATCGGGTACGTGATCGAGGAAGCGATCACGGAGCCGATGCCGGTGATGATCAGGAACGGCCAGCCGAACTCGGGGGAGTTGCCGCTGAAGAAGTCGGTGAGGCCGATGCCGTCCACGGCGAAGCCGATGATGGTGAAGGGGATCGCGATGACCATGCTGACCAGGAAGGCCAGCAGCACGGTCAGCAGGGTGATGCCGAAGACGCGCCACCAGGCGCCTTGGACCAGTTTGGCGGAGCGGCGCAGCGAGGCGACGACGCCCTGGCGTTCGAGTACGAGCGCGGGGGCCGCGAGGGCGAAGCGGATCATCAGCCAGATGACGACCACGATCGCGGCGATGCCGCCGACGATCGACAGGAGCACTCCGGCTCCGCCGATCAGCACACCCGGCAGAATGCCCACGCACATGACCGCTGCGCTGCCCAGCGGCAGCAGCAGGGTGAGGACGAGCAGGTGGGGCAGCCGGGGCCGGGCTTCCCGCCAGGCCTCGGGCAACGTCACGGAACGGCCCAGGACGGAGCGGCTGATCACCACGGTGAGCAGCGCGGTGGTCAGGAGCGTGCCGATCAGCATGATGAGCAGCGCCGGACCCATGGCGATCAGGCTGGCCTGCAGAGACTCCACGGACTGCTGCAGTGCTTCTTCGGGGGTCGCGTCGGGGTCGACTGTGGGCGGCTCGGGCAACAGATAGCGCTCGACGAGAATGCTGGCGATCTGGGTGACGACGGAGACGCTGACCGTCACGGCCAGGACCGTGCGCCAGTGGGCGCGCAGCGTCGACACCGCGCCGTCGAGGATCTCGCCGACGCCGAGAGGCCGCAGGGGGATCACTCCGGGCTTGGCCGCGGCAGGCTGACGACCCCAGCCTCCATGCGGCGCGCCGCCGCCCCAGCCGGAGGCGGGAGGCCGCGGGGCGGGACCGGATCCGCTCGGTGCGGACCACTGCCCGGGGGGCGGCTGCTCCTTGGACCACTTCGACGAAGGAGCGTCGGCGGGCTCGGCGGGATTCGGCACGCCGGAGCTCTGTCCGTTGGAGGGAGCCGATCCGGGCGAGGCCCAGCCCGGAGTGTCGTTCACGGTGGTCCACCTCATGGATGTGTCGCGGGGCCGGCTCGCCGAGCCGGCACGTTCACGGTGCCCTTCCGTCCGGCAGGGCGGCTGTGGTGGCCATCGTGCCACGCGGCGGCCGCCGGTGGGCGGGGGCATCAGTCACCTTCGCACCTTCATTGTCGGAGCCTCACCGTGCAGACTGGGCGGATGGCTGATCAGTACGCACAAAACCCTGCCGGGTCGGTGCCGCCGGAGCTTTCGGTGCTGCGGTGGGACGAGCCGCCCGAAGGTCCCGTACTGGTGCTTCTCGACCAGACCCGGCTGCCGGTCGAGGAGGTGGAGCTGGTCTGCACCGATGTTCCGGCCCTCGTGAGGGCCATCCACACCCTGGCGGTGCGGGGGGCGCCCCTCCTGGGGATCGCGGGCGCCTACGGTGTCGCTCTGGCGGCCGCACGGGGCTATGACGTCGAGGAAGCGGCGACGCTGCTCGAGAACGCGCGGCCCACCGCGGTGAACCTGGGGTACGGAGTGCGCCTGGCGGCCGGCGCTTACCGGGCGGCAGTGGCAGCGGGTGCGGACGGCGAGAGGGCGGCGGCAGCGGCGCTCGCGTCGGCGCGGGAGCTGCATCGTGCGGACGCGGAGGCGAGCCGACGCATGGCCGCGCACGGGCTCGCGCTGCTCGGGGAGCTGCTGCCCGGGGGCGGGCACCGGATCCTGACCCACTGCAATACCGGGGCACTGGTCTCAGGTGGGGAGGGCACGGCGTTCGCGGTCGCGCTGGCCGCGCACCGGGCCGGTGAACTGCGCAGGCTGTGGGTGGACGAGACCAGGCCGCTGCTGCAGGGCGCCCGGCTCACGGCGTACGAGGCGGCGCGCAACGGCATGCCGTACAGCCTGCTGACGGACAACGCCGCGGGCTCGCTGTTCACTGCGGGGGAGGTCGATGCGGTGCTGATCGGCGCCGACCGGATCGCCGCGGACGGATCGGTGGCCAACAAGGTCGGCAGCTATCCCCTCGCGGTGCTGGCCAAGTACCACCATGTGCCGTTCATCGTCGTGGCGCCGACCACCACGGTGGATCCGCACACACCGGACGGTGCCTCGATCGAGGTGGAGCAGCGCTCAGGCAGCGAGGTGACGGAGGTCACACCTCCGCAGGTGGGGGCGGCGGGCGCCGGAGCTGGTGGAGTGTCCGTGGCGCCGCTCGGGACTCAGGCGTACAACCCCGCGTTCGATGTCACGCCGCCCGATCTGGTCACGGCCGTCGTCACCGAGGAGGGTGTGGTGTCGCCGGTCACGAGGGCCGGCATAGCCGAGCTGTGTGCCAGGTCACGCCAGGTAACGATTAGCTAATGGGATGATGTCGAATATGAAGGGACGAGTCCTTGTCGTCGACGACGACAACGCGCTGGCCGAGATGCTCGGGATTGTGCTGCGTGGTGAAGGTTTCGAGCCGTCGTTCGTAGCGGACGGTGACAAGGCACTCACCGCCTTCCGGGAGAGCAAGCCGGACCTGGTGCTGCTGGACCTGATGCTGCCCGGCAGGGACGGCATCGAGGTGTGCCGGCTCATCCGCGCGGAGTCCGGTGTGCCGATCGTGATGCTGACAGCCAAGAGCGACACGGTGGATGTGGTGGTGGGTCTCGAGTCCGGGGCCGACGACTACATCGTCAAGCCGTTCAAGCCGAAAGAACTGGTCGCCCGTATCCGTGCGCGGCTGCGGAGGTCGGAGGATCCCGCACCGGAGCAGCTGGCCATCGGCGACCTGGTGATCGACGTGGCGGGGCACTCCGTGAAGCGGGACGGTCAGTCGATAGCGCTGACGCCGTTGGAGTTCGACCTGCTGGTCGCGCTCGCGCGCAAGCCGTGGCAGGTGTTCACCCGCGAGGTGCTCCTCGAGCAGGTGTGGGGTTACCGCCATGCGGCGGACACCCGACTGGTCAACGTCCATGTGCAGCGGCTTCGCTCCAAGGTCGAGAAGGACCCTGAGCGGCCGGAGATCGTGGTGACCGTCCGGGGTGTCGGTTACAAGGCCGGGCCGAGCTGACATGTCCAGTGGCAGCGTTGCTCCGAAGCCCGGGGAGCCGGGAGTCCGTACGGGGCGGGCTGCCGGACCGGGGCGCAAGCCCGCGCGATTCGGCCGTCTGTTCCAGGGGGGTCTGCTGCTCCCGGACGGGGCGTCGTCCGGCGGGCCGGTGCCTCGGCTCGTGATGCGCTGGTTGCGCCGTCCGCTGCTGCCCGCTGTGCGCCTGTGGCGGCGGAACATCCAGCTCCGCGTGGTCGTGAGCACGCTGCTGATGTCGCTCGGTGTGGTTCTGCTCCTCGGTTTCGTCGTGATCGGGCAGGTGCGCAACGGTCTGCTCGACGCGAAGAGCAAGGCGGCGCAGAGCCAGGCGGCCGGCGGCTTCGCCGTCGCGCGGGAACAGGCCAGCGCGCCGGTCGACCCCGTGGGCCCGGACGGTGCGGCGTCGGGCGGCAGGAACGCCAACTCGTGGCGGTCCGATCTCGTCGTGCAGCTCGCCAGCGGCGGCCAGGGCTCGTACAACGTGGTGGCTCTCAGCGCCGACTCCCACCAGGACGGGTCCGGACGCGCGCCGCGCACGTCGGGTCTGGTGGACCCCGCGAGCATTCCGCAGGCGCTGCGGGACGCCGTGGGCCAGGGCTCGGGGACGTACGAGACGTACGTCAGCATCCGGTACTGGAACAACGCCTCCGACCCGGAGCCCGGGCTGGTCGTGGGGACCCGGCTGAACGACATCGAGGGGCAGCCGTACGAGCTGTACTACCTGTTCCCGCTGGCGCAGGAGGAGCAGTCGCTCAACCTCGTCCGGGGGACGCTCGCCACGGCCGGGCTGTTCGTCGTGGTCCTGCTGGGCGCCATCGCGTGGCTCGTCGTGCGCCAGATCGTCACACCCGTGCGCATGGCCGCGGGGATCGCCGAGCGGCTCGCCGCCGGGCGGCTCCAGGAGCGCATGAAGGTCACCGGTGAGGACGACATCGCCCGGCTCGGTGAGGCATTCAACAAGATGGCCCAGAATCTCCAGCTGAAGATCCAGCAGCTCGAGGAGCTGTCCCGTATGCAGCGCCGCTTCGTGTCGGACGTGTCGCACGAGCTGCGGACGCCGCTCACGACCGTGCGCATGGCGGCCGATGTCATCCATGAGGCGCGCAGCGACTTCGACCCGGTGACGGCCCGTTCCGCCGAGCTCCTCGGGGACCAGCTGGACCGTTTCGAGTCGCTGCTGTCCGACCTGCTGGAGATCAGCCGTTTCGACGCCGGGGCCGCGGCGCTGGAGGCGGAGCCGATAGACCTGCGCGAGGTGGTGCGGCGGGTGATCGGCGGCGCCGAGCCGCTGGCCGAGCGCAAGGGCTCCCGGATACGGGTGGTCGGCGACGAGCAGCCGGTGGTGGCCGAGGCGGACGCGCGCCGGGTGGAGCGTGTGCTGCGCAATCTCGTGGTCAACGCCGTGGAGCACGGCGAGGGCAGGGACGTCGTGGTGCGCATGGCGGCCGCCGGCGGGGCCGTGGCCGTCGCTGTGCGGGACTACGGGGTGGGACTCAAGCCGGGCGAGGCGACCCGCGTGTTCAACCGGTTCTGGCGCGCCGATCCGGCGCGTGCCCGCACCACGGGCGGGACGGGTCTCGGCCTGTCGATCGCCGTCGAGGACGCCCGCCTTCACGGCGGCTGGCTGCAGGCGTGGGGGGAGCCCGGCGGCGGTTCGCAGTTCAGGCTCACCCTGCCGCGTACGGCGGACGAGCCGTTGCGCGGTTCGCCGATCCCGCTCGAGCCCGAGGACTCGCGGCAGAACCGTGAGCGTACGCCGTCCTCGGCCGGGACACCGGTGAACGGGCACCGGCTGACGTCCGTGCCCGTGCAGTCGGGGGCGGAGTTCGCGCCGTTGCCCGGGCAGGTGCGTGGCGTGGCGCCGCGGGGCGTCGACCCGGCGGCGCTGCCGGGCAGTGGCGCCCGGGTCGTGGCGCGGCCGGCCGGCGAGCGGGGCGACGAGGCCCCGGGCCAGGTTCCGACGGAGCAGGAGGACACGAGTCGTGGGCGCTGATCCCCGTCGTCAGGGGCGCGCGGGCGGGGCACGTGCGGTGGCGCTGCTCGCTGCGAGCGGAGTGCTGATCGCCGGGTGCGCGTCGATGCCGGACAGCGGCGACGTGCACCCCGTGAAGGCGTCGCAGCGCGGCGACTCGCAGGTCCGGGTGTATGCCGTGCAGCCGCGCAAGGGCGCGACGCCCGACGAGATCGTCACGGGCTTCCTGGAAGCGATGACCAGTGACGACTCGAACTTCGCCACGGCCCGTTCGTACCTCACGCCGGAGACGTCGCGGAAGTGGCGGCCCGAGGCGAGCACGACGGTACTGGAGGCCGCGCCCGTGCCCGGCATGCCGGTCCTCGGCGGCCGGGACAACCCGGGGATGAACTACCCGCTGTTCGGCCGCCAGATAGCCACGGTGGATTCGCAGCGCGCCTATCAGCCCGTGACGCCCGCGGACTACCGCAGGACCATTCACCTGTCCCGGCAGAGCGGTCCCGACGGCAAGGAGTGGCGGATCGACAGTCTGCCGCCCGGTCTGCTGCTCGGTGCGTCGGACTTCGAGCGCAACTACGTCTCGGTCAACAAGTACTACTTCGCCTCGGGGCGGAGCGTCATGGTGGCCGATCCCGTCTACATCCGGCAGCGGCAGGACCCGGTGACCCGGCAGGACCCGGTGACGCAGGCCGTCTCCGCGCTGCTGGAGGGCCCGACGAACTGGCTGAAGCCGGTCGTCGAGTCACGTTTCCCGACGGGCACGGCCCTGAAGAAGGGCACCAGGTCGCTGTCGTTCGACGACCGGAACGGACTGAAGGTCCCGCTCAACGACAGGGCGTCCGGCGTGGGCCGGCCCCAGTGCACGAGGATGGCCGCCCAGATCCTCTTCACGCTCAAGGACCTGTCGTCCTCGCGTGCCGAGCAGGTGGAGCTCCTGCGGTCGGACGGCAGCCAGCTGTGCGTGCTCACCGCCGTCCAGGCCGAGGAGTACGCGCCGGACCACGGCTGGGGCGCCCACGACAACCAGTACTTCGTCGACGAGAAGCACCGCCTGGCGCTGCTCGCGGCCGGAACCAAGGAGATCGGCGCGCCGCAGAACGTGCCGGGGCCGTTCGGCGACGGCAGTGTGTCGATGAGTTCGGTGGCGGTCTCCCGTGACGAGCGCACGGCGGCGGCGGTCTCCACCGACGGGAGCAAGCTGTTCGTGGCGTCCATCACCTCCAACACGGAGCTGGGCGGTCCCCTGGTGATCAGCCGGGGCAGGGGCGACAACCGTCTGTCCGCACCCAGCTGGGACGGCAGGGGAGACCTGTGGGTCGCGGACCGGGACGCCGCCGATCCGGCGCTGATGCGGGTGCCCGGCGGTGAGGAGACCCCTCAGGACGTCAAGATCGTGCCCGGTCTGGACGGTGCGCGGATCGAGGCGGTGAAGGTGTCTGCGGACGGTGTACGCGTGGCGCTGCTGCTGACGAAGGACGGCAGGACGACGCTGAAGATCGGACGCGTGGAGCGGCACGGCCCCAGCGACGATCTCGCCGTGACCGTGACCGAACTGCGTCAGGCGGCTCCCCAGTTGGAGACGGTGACGGCGGTGTCCTGGGCGGGTCCCAGCCGGCTGGTCGTGGTCGGCAAGGAGTCCGGCGGTGTCCAGCAGGTGCGCTACATCCAGACCGACGGGTCCACGTCTCCCAACGCGATCCTGCCCGGCCTGAACCAGGTGAAGGCGGTCGCCGCGTCGGACGACGAGAACAGGCCGCTGGTGGCGTTTTCGGAGGAGGACGGCATCGTGCGTCTTCCGGCCGGAGCGAACTGGCAGACGGTGGTCGAGAAGGGATCGTCACCCGTCTATCCCGGGTGACAGGGGCCTTTCTCCGTCCGGGGGCGGCTACGGGCGCGTTGTCCACAGGGGTGGCCCGCGGGCGGGGGGCTCGGCACAGTGGTTGCCGTGCGGGGATGGTGGCGGGAGATCTCCGGTCTGGTGCTGCCGGTCGCCTGCGGCGGCTGCGGCAGGCCGCGTACCGAGCTGTGCGAGCGCTGCGCGGCCGCGTTGTACGGGAGGCCGGCACGGCGCGCGAGACCGGTGCCGGAGCCGGAGGGCCTGCCGGTGGTGCATGCCGCCGGCGCGTACACCGATGCCGTGCGGGCCGTGCTGCTCGCGCACAAGGAGCGGGGTGCGCTGGGGCTCTCCCGGCCGCTGGGCCGGGCCCTCGCGGGAGCGGTGCGGGCATCTGCCCGGCCCCACGCCGCGGCGCACGGAGCGCTGCTGCTGGTGCCGGTGCCGTCCGCCCGCAGGGCGGTGCGGGCCCGCGGTCATGATCCGGCGCGCCGGATCGCGCTGGCGGCCGCGGCCGAGCTGCGTCGCACGGGGTGCCCCGCGCAGGTGCTCCCGCTCCTGCGCCAGCACCGGCCGGTGGCCGATCAGGCGGGGCTGACCGCCCGCGAGAGGCTCGTCAATCTCTCGGGGGCACTGCGGCTGAGGGAAGGGGCGGCGCGGCTGCTGAAGGGCGGTACAGCAGTGCTGGTGGACGACGTCATGACGACCGGTGCTTCTTTGGTGGAGGCGGCGAGGGCACTGAGTGCCGTGGAGGAGGTGCCGGGTCCGCGATTCGTACGGCCGAGCGCGGCAGTCGTGGCCGTGCCACCGCTGTCCTTCGAATAAACCGGAACTGGCGAGGAACTTGCATCGTTGCTGGTAGTGAGAGGGCAAAAACGCCTGATCGGAGGTACCTTCGGGTAGCGGGTGCCGACATCCGTCCGAGCGAGCTATGTTCGGTTGTGAGGAATGGCGATGCCCGAACCTCACCGAATGCGCTGCCGATTTCTCGGCCGGGGATTCGGGACAGGGACACCCTCGAAATTGGGTGGGGTGGGGATCTTGTCGACTGGGGAGGAGGAGGTGAAAGTCGCCAAGTCCGAGGCCCCGGTGATCACCGGAGCCTGGTGCAAGAGGGAGATGCTCCGCGGCTGGTGAGCCGTCGGAGCGATCCGGGAACGGAGTTCTGCGTGGACATCGTCGTCAAGGGCCGCAAGACCGAGGTGCCCGAGCGGTTCCGCAAGCACGTGGCCGAGAAGCTGAAGCTGGACAAGATCCAGAAGCTCGACGGCAAGGTGATCAGCCTCGACGTCGAGGTGTCCAAGGAGCACAACCCGCGGCAGGCAGACCGTTCCGACCGCGTGGAGATCACGCTTCGCTCCCGCGGCCCGGTGATCCGGGCGGAGGCATCCGCCGCCGACCCGTACGCAGCGCTCGACCTCGCCACCGGCAAGCTGGAGGCACGGCTTCGCAAGCAGCACGACAAGCGCCACACCCGGCGCGGCACCGGTCGGCTGTCGGCGGCAGAGGTGGCCGATGTGGTGCCCGGCGTCGCCGAGTTGAACGCCAATGGCAAGACTCTCGCCGAAGAGGCGACGGAATCCATTCCTACCACCAGGATCGGGTCGCTCGAAGTACAGGGCGAGGGACCGCTGGTGGTCCGCGAGAAGCTGCACACGGCAGCGCCCATGTCGCTCGACCAGGCTCTCTACGAGATGGAGCTGGTCGGCCATGACTTCTATCTTTTCGTCGACTCCGAGACGAAGCAGCCCAGTGTCGTCTACCGGCGGCATGCCTACGACTACGGCGTGATCCGCCTGGAGACCGACCCGCTTGCCGGTTCCGAGGCAGGTGGAGCCGGAGGTGCGCTGGGCGGCTGACCCCGGCGCGTACTGAGCCCCGTCAGCGAGTGAAGTGGTGCCCCTGGAGCGCCTGTGCGCCCCCAGGGGCACCATCGTGCGACCACTGGATCACCGCTCTGTCGTCCGGGCATGAAAGCATGACGTGGCAAGCCAACGGATCTGCGTCGCACTGAGGTTGGCAGACCAGACATGATCTTCGGGCCACGGCCTTCAGGGGGAGGAACGATGGCGGACAGCTTCGGGCCGGTGCACAGCGAAACGGGCGGCCGCCCGGCAGTCGTCGACACCGAGGCGGAGGAGTCGCACGGCTCCGGCGAGGCCGAGCCGATCCGGGTGCTCGTGGTGGACGACCACGCGCTCTTCCGGCGAGGGCTGGAGATCGTCCTCAAGCAGGAGGAGGACATCCAGGTCGTGGGCGAGGCCGGCGACGGGGCCGAGGCGGTGGACAAGGCGGCCGACCTGCTGCCCGACATCGTGCTGATGGACGTGCGGATGCCCAAGCGCGGCGGTATCGAGGCATGCACCTCCATCAAGGAGGTGGCCCCCAGCGCCAAGATCATCATGCTGACGATCAGCGACGAGGAGGCCGACCTCTACGACGCGATCAAGGCCGGCGCCACGGGCTACCTCCTCAAGGAGATCTCCACGGACGAGGTCGCGACCGCGATCCGCGCCGTCGCCGACGGCCAGTCGCAGATCAGTCCTTCCATGGCCTCCAAGCTGCTCACCGAGTTCAAGTCGATGATCCAGCGCACCGACGAGCGCAGGCTGGTGCCCGCCCCCCGGCTGACCGACCGGGAGCTTGAGGTGCTCAAGCTCGTCGCCACGGGGATGAACAACCGCGACATCGCGAAGGAGTTGTTCATCTCCGAGAACACCGTGAAGAACCACGTCCGCAACATCCTGGAGAAGCTGCAGCTCCACTCCCGGATGGAGGCCGTGGTGTACGCGATGCGGGAGAAGATCCTCGAGATCCGCTGACACCCGCGGCGGTGCCGGGCGCGTCAGCCCAGGGCCCGGACCAGCTCCGCCGCGAGCTCGGGACGGTCGGCCTTCTCGACGCGGACGGCGTCGCACCCCACCCATTCGGCCGCCTCGCGCAGCGCCTGCGCCATCGGGGCGACCGCCCTGGGGCCGGCCAGGGACACCTGCCGGGCCACGAGCGTCCTGCCCTCGCGTGCCGGATCGACCCGGCCGAGGAGCCGCCCGCCCGCCAGCAGCGGCATCGCGAAGTACCCGTGGACGCGCTTCTGCTTGGGGACGTATGCCTCCAGGCGGTGGGTGAAGCCGAAGAGGCGCTCGGTGCGCGCCCGCTCCCAGATGAGCGAGTCGAACGGGGAGAGCAGCGTCGTCCGATGCCGGCCGCGCGGCGGGGACGCGAGGGCCGCGGGGTCGGCCCATGCCCGCTTGTCCCACCCCTCGACCGTGACCGGCACCAGACCTGAGTCCGCGACCACGGCGTCGAACTGCTCGCCCTTGAGCCGGTGGTAGTCCGCGATGTCCGCCCGGGTGCCCACGCCCAGGGCCTGGCCGGCCAGGCGGACGAGGCGGCGCAGGCACTCCGTGTCATCCAGGTCGTCGTGCAGGACGGCGTCCGGGATCGCCCGCTCCGCGAGGTCGTACACCCGCTTCCAGCTGCGCCGCTCGGTGCACACCACCTCCCCGTACATCAGCGCACGCTCGACGGCGACCTTGGAGGCGGACCAGTCCCACCACTCGCCGCCGTTCTTCGCGCCGCCCAACTCGGTCGCGGTGAGCGGGCCTTCGGCGCGCAGTTGCTTGATCACCGTGTCGTACGCGCCGTCCGGCAGGTCGTGGTGCCAGTGCGGGCGGGAGCGGTAGGCGCGGCGGCGGAAGGCGAAGTGCGGCCATTCCTCGACGGGGAGGATGCAGGCTGCGTGCGACCAGTACTCGAAGCCGTGGCTCTCCGTCCAGTACGCGTCCTCGACCGTCTTTCGGCCCACGGCGCCCAGACGCGCGTACGGGATGAGCTCGTGCGAGCGTGCCAGCACCGAGATCGTGTCCAGCTGCACCGCTCCGAGACGGCGCAGCACGCCGCGGACGCCACCGCGCCGGTCCGGCGCGCCGAGGAGCCCCTGGGCGCGCAGCGCGATGCGGCGCGCCTCGTCGGCGGACAGGTCGATGACGGGCGGTGGCAGCGTGGTCATGATGGGCACCCTAGAGGCCGCCACTGACAACCGGCCCGGGGCCTGTGGTCACGTACCGGAGGGCAGATAGGGGTGGGCACTCGTCAGGCCCAGATCGGAGGGCAGGAGGGAGCCGATCCACACGTCACGGAGGGTGCCCTTGTTGAGCAGGGCGGCGCGCAGCTCGCCCTCGATGCGGAATCCGGCCTTCTCGGCGACCGCGCGGGACCCCTTGTTCCCCACCTCGGCCCGCCATTCCAGCCGGGTGGCGCCGAGCCGCATGAAGGCCCAGTGCGAGACGGCGGCGACGGACTCGGCCATCACTCCGCGCCCGCGGTGCTCCTTGCCGGTCCAGAACCCGATCTCCCACGTGCCCGAGAAGGTGCGCAGAGTGACCGCGACCGAGGCCATCAGAGGCCCGCCCCCGCGCGGCAGCACGGCGAAGGTGCACATGGTGCTGTTGCTCCAGCCGTCCGGGACCATGTGTTCGGTGAACTCGACGGCGTGCTGTCGTTCGTACGGCGACGGAACCGTCGTCCACCGCTGGATGTCCGGGTCCTGGCAGGACTGGTAGACGGCCTCGGTGTCCTCGGCCGTGAAGGTACGCAGCAGCAGGCGCTCGGTGGTGAGTGTGATCGGCTCCATGCCGGGATTGTGGACACCTCCGCCGCCCGATGCGAGCACTTTTGGCCGCTCCCCGGCACCTTCGGCGCCTCCCGTGCGTTCTCCTGTGGGGCGGACGGCAGGGCCGCGTGACGATGGACCTCCCGACCCGGCGGTGTCCTCGCTTACGATGGCCGGTGCGGTGGGGACCACCTGCCGTGCCCGCGCCAGTGTCCGTCACACGACCCAGTGCCAGGCCCGACCGGCAAGGAGACCAGCCTCAGTGTCCGTCTTCAACAAGCTCATGCGTGCAGGCGAAGGCAAGATCCTGCGCAAACTGCACCGCATCGCGGACCAGGTCAACTCCATCGAAGAGGACTTCGTCAACCTCTCCGACGCCGAGTTGCGTGCGCTCACCGAGGAGTACAAGCAGCGTCACGCCGACGGCGAGAGCCTGGACGACCTGATGCCCGAGGCCTTCGCGACCGTCCGCGAGGCCGCCAAGCGCGTTCTCGGTCAGCGCCACTACGACGTCCAGCTGATGGGCGGCGCCGCGCTCCACCTCGGGTACGTGGCGGAGATGAAGACCGGTGAGGGCAAGACCCTCGTCGGTACGCTCCCCGCGTATCTGAACGCCCTGTCGGGCAAGGGCGTCCACCTGATCACGGTCAACGACTACCTCGCCGAGCGTGACTCGGAGCTGATGGGCCGGGTGCACAAGTTCCTCGGCCTGACCGTCGGCTGCATCCTGGCGAACATGACGCCCGCGCAGCGCCGCGAACAGTACAACTGCGACATCACGTACGGCACGAACAACGAGTTCGGCTTCGACTACCTGCGCGACAACATGGCGTGGTCCAAGGACGAACTGGTCCAGCGCGGTCACAACTTCGCCTGTGTCGACGAGGTCGACTCGATCCTCGTCGACGAGGCCCGTACGCCGCTGATCATCTCCGGGCCCGCCGATCAGGCCACCAAGTGGTACGGCGACTTCGCCAAGCTCGTGACGCGTCTCACCAAGGGCGAGCCGGGCAACCCGCTCAAGGGCATCGAGGAGACCGGCGACTACGAGGTCGACGAGAAGAAGCGCACCGTCGCGATTCACGAGGCGGGCGTCGCCAAGGTCGAGGACTGGCTGGGCATCGACAATCTCTACGAGTCGGTCAACACCCCGCTCGTCGGTTACCTGAACAACGCCATCAAGGCCAAGGAACTGTTCAAGAAGGACAAGGACTACGTCGTCCTGGACGGCGAAGTCATGATCGTCGACGAGCACACCGGCCGTATCCTCGCCGGCCGCCGCTACAACGAGGGCATGCACCAGGCGATCGAGGCGAAGGAAGGGGTGGACATCAAGGACGAGAACCAGACCCTCGCCACGATCACCCTGCAGAACTTCTTCCGCCTGTACGACAAGCTGTCCGGCATGACCGGTACGGCTATGACCGAGGCCGCCGAGTTCCACCAGATCTACAAGCTCGGCGTCGTGCCGATCCCGACCAACAAGCCGATGATCCGCAAGGACCAGTCGGACCTGATCTACCGGACCGAGGTGGCCAAGTTCGCGGCCGTCGTGGACGACATCGCGGAGAAGCACGAGAAGGGTCAGCCGATCCTCGTCGGCACCACCTCGGTCGAGAAGTCCGAGTACCTCTCGCAGCAGCTCAACAAGCGCGGTATCCAGCACGAGGTGCTCAACGCGAAGCAGCACGACCGTGAGGCGACGATCGTCGCCCAGGCCGGCCGCCGCGGCGCCGTCACCGTCGCCACCAACATGGCCGGCCGTGGTACCGACATCAAGCTCGGCGGCAACCCGGACGACCTCGCGGAGGCGGAGCTGCGCCAGCGCGGTCTCGACCCGGTCGAGCACGTCGAGGAGTGGGCCGCGGCCCTGCCCGCCGCGCTGGAGCGCGCCGAGGCGGCCGTGAAGGCGGAGCACGACGAGGTCAAGGAGCTCGGCGGGCTGTACGTGCTGGGCACCGAGCGGCACGAGTCGCGCCGTATCGACAACCAGCTGCGCGGTCGTTCCGGCCGTCAGGGCGACCCGGGCGAGTCCCGCTTCTACCTGTCGCTGGGCGACGACCTGATGCGACTGTTCAAGGCGCAGATGGTCGAGCGCGTCATGGCGATGGCGAACGTCCCGGACGACGTCCCGATCGAGAACAAGATGGTGACCCGGGCGATCGCCTCCGCGCAGTCGCAGGTCGAGCAGCAGAACTTCGAGACGCGCAAGAACGTCCTCAAGTACGACGAGGTGCTCAACCGTCAGCGCGAGGTCATCTACGGCGAGCGTCGGCGTGTCCTGGAGGGCGAGGACCTGCACGAGCAGGTGCGCCACTTCATGGACGACACCATCGACGACTACATCCGCCAGGAGACCGCCGAGGGCTTCGCGGAGGAGTGGGACCTCGAACGCCTGTGGAACGCGTTCAAGCAGCTCTACCCGGTGAAGGTCACGATCGAGGAGCTGGAGGACGAGGCGGGCGACCGGGCGGGCATCACCGCGGAGTTCATCGCCGAGACCATCAAGGAAGACATCCACGCGCAGTACGACGAGCGCGAGAAGCAGCTCGGCTCGGACATCATGCGTGAGCTGGAGCGTCGCGTGGTCCTGTCCGTGCTGGACCGCAAGTGGCGCGAGCACCTCTACGAGATGGACTACCTCCAGGAGGGCATCGGCCTGCGCGCGATGGCGCAGAAGGACCCGCTGGTCGAGTACCAGCGTGAGGGCTTCGACATGTTCACCGCGATGATGGAGGGCATCAAGGAGGAGTCCGTCGGCTACCTGTTCAACCTGGAGGTCCAGGTCGAGCAGCAGGTCGAGGAAGTCCCGGTGCAGGACGCCGCCGAGAAGACGTCGCTGGCCAAGGAGGACGCGGTGCCCGCGGGCGCGGCGCGTCCGGAGATCCGTGCGAAGGGCCTGGAGGCCCCGCAGCGTCCGGACCGCCTGCACTTCTCGGCGCCGACGGTGGACGGCGAGGGCGGCGTCGTCGAGGGCGACTTCGAGAACGACGGCGGGCCGCGGTCCGAGACGGACGGCATGACCCGCGCGGAGCGCCGCAAGGCGGCGAAGGGCGGCGGCCGCCGCCGCAAGAAGTAGCGCGGCGGGTTGATCGATCCGGGGCCGGACACCGAGGGGTGTCCGGCCCCGGTGTCGTGTGGGGCCCCGGCACCAGCGGAGGGGGCTCGGCCTGCCTGGTGGAGGGCTTCGTGCGCCCGGTGACGTCCTGGTCCCCGTGGAGGCCGCGCTGGGGCTTCTTGGACCGGCGGGTCCGGGAGGTGGGCCTCGGGGCCCGGGGGCGGCACTCCGCTGCGTGCGTGCGTGCGTGCGTGGGCCGGGCCTCGGCCGAACGCGCGTCGGCTGTCGACGGCCCCTCCTGCCCTGTGGTGACGGCGGAGCCCATCGAGTGTCCGGGCGGCGGCTGGGTCGGCGCGTCGCCCTCTGGCGAGCGCGCCCCGCCTCGTCGGCGGGCTGCGCCTGGGCTACCAGGTCTGTCCCCGCCGACCGCGCCACGGGGGCCGGGGCCTTGCCGACGCGACGGGTTGCGCCATGGCCTACGCCAGCGGGCCGGGTCCCCGCGACTGCGCGGCCGCTGGCGCCCTGCCGACGTGACGGGCTGCGCCGCGGCCCGCGCCCAGGGGGTGGCACCGACGGCAGGGTCCACCACCGCACGCCGCTGGAGAACCAGCCCGGCCAACGGCTGCTCCTCGCCCCAAGGCGGGGCCCGCACCTGCGCCGTACCACCGGGCGGTCCCGTACCCGGCCCGTCCGGTCGGTCGTGCCGCGAGTGTGCCCGGCACCTGTGGCGGTGCGAGGTGCGAGCCCGGTTCCGCAGCCGGGCCCGTCCGGCGAGGCGTGCCGGGTGCGTGCCCGGTGCGTGCGGCGGGTGCGAGGTTCGAGCCCGGTTCCGCAGCCGGGCCCGTCCGGCGAGGCGTGCCGGGTGCGTGCCCGGCGCGTGTGGCGGGTGCGAGGTCCGAGCCCGGTTCCGCAGCCGGGCCGGTTCGGTCAGGCGTGTCCCGGCACCTGTGGCGGGTGCGAGGTCCGAGCCGGTCGGTCGCGTCGGCACGCGTCTGTGTCCGCGTCGGCCAAGGCGGTCCCGCTTGGGCGGGTCGCGGAGCCGCAATCAGGGCCGCCACCCCAGCGGACCGGGCCGCGTTCGCGGTCCGGCCCGCCCCGTCAGGCGCGGCCCTCCGTCGCGTTGCGTTCGCCGCCCAGTTCCACCGCTGCGCAGCGCCAGCGGCGGTCCGAGCCCTGCTCCAGGCGGAACGCCATCGCGCTGACCCGGTCGCCCGAGCCGATGCGGGCGAACGCCTCGATCACGCCCGGGCCCGGGTGGAACTCGCCGCAGTGGCGGACGACCGGCATGACGCGGTCCGCCGGGCGCAGCGGCGCTCCCGGGGCCAGGTGGACCAGTTGCTCGTACGCCTCGCCGATCGTGTGCCCGAGCATCCAGTGGACCGGGCGCTGGCCGCTCAGGACCGCCAGCAGGCGGTCGGCGAACCAGTAATGCGGTTTGTGCTGCCTGCCTCGTGCGCGGGTCAGCGCCGTGGCCGCCGCCGCGGCGGGCCTTCGCTGGTCGCGTCGGCCTGCGGGCCGGGTCCTGTCCATGCAGATCGCCCCCGATGTGCCTGGCTCCCCAAGGGATACCGGTAAGTAGCTTCGACGGGGAACTTGTACGGCGCGCGCGGACCGGCCGCAACAACCCCGGCGCTCCGGTCGGCTGCCCTGGGGGATCACCTATCAGGGTGGACCTGCCCATGGCACGCCTGGGCGCGCGTCGTGCCGGAAGTGCGCGCGGTGGACGCCCTGAGAGGCCCCGGCGGCCCCCCGAAGGGGGACGTCGCACGTATCCTGAGGGCGCATTCCGACTACGAAAGCGGCCAGCCATGCGCGTCTACGTCCCCCTGACCCTTCCCGGTCTCGCAGAGGCGCACAAGACGGGCGAGCTCGGCCCCGGCCCGCTGTCCGCGTACGCCGTCACCCCGGGCCTGCGCGAGTGGTACGTCTCCGACGACATCGAGGAGTTGGAGTACGCGGCGCTCAGCCGTGCCGCCGCCGCCTCCCTGCGCCTGCTGGCAGGTGCCCCCGAGGCCGCCCGCCGCCGTGTCGTCGTCGCCGTCGACGTGCGCGACCAGGACGCGGTCGCCGATCCCGACCGGGTCCTCGACGCGAGCGCGCTCGGCGAGGTCCGTATCGCCGACGCCGTTCCCCTGTCCAAGGCCGCCGCCGTCCATGTCGACGCCGAC
Source organism: Streptomyces sp. NPDC049597 (assembly GCF_040675505.1). Classification (NCBI taxonomy): domain Bacteria; kingdom Bacillati; phylum Actinomycetota; class Actinomycetes; order Kitasatosporales; family Streptomycetaceae; genus Streptomyces; species Streptomyces sp. NPDC049597. Next base: position 45,471 of record NZ_JBFAOY010000032.1, on the reverse strand, counting down.
GACGCCGTGGCCGACGTGACCGCGGCGGTGGACGCGCTCGGCGCCGCCGACCACGGGGACGACGACGCCCAGTTCACCGTCGACGGCGCCGAGGACCACGAGCTGCTCTGGTACGGCGTGCAGGAGATCCCGAACATCGTCGGCTGAGAGACGGCCCGAGCCCCGTGGCCGTACCCGGCCCCAAGAGGGCTCGAGCCTCGTTGTCGTACCCGGCCGGTACCGTTTCCCGCCATGGGGACTTCGGGGCACCACAGCGCCCACCTGGTGTGGGACTGGAACGGCACACTGCTCGACGACATCGCCGCGGTCATCGAGGCGACCAATGCCGCCTTCGCGGAAACAGGGCTCGAGCAGATCACGCTCGAGCGCTACCGCGAGCTGTACTGCGTGCCCGTCCCGCGCTTCTACGAGCGCTTGATGGGCCGGTCGCCCACGGACGCCGAGTGGCTCGTCATGGACGCCGCCTTCCACAAGCACTACTGGGCGAGGGCCGACGCATGCGGTCTGGCGGCGGGCGCCGCCGAGCTGCTCGCGGGGCGGCAGCAGTCCGGACTGACCCAGTCGCTGCTGTCCCTGGCCCCGCACGAGCACCTGATACCGATCGTGCGCCGGCACGGCATCGAGGAGCGGTTCGTCCGGGTGGACGGGCGCGTCGGCGCCTCGACCACGGGCAAGGCGGAGCACATGGTGCGCCATCTGGCCGCCCTGGAGGGCGTGACGCCCGACCGCGTCGTGGTCATCGGTGACGCGGTGGACGACGCCGTGGCGGCGGGCCACGTCGGGGCGAAGGCCGTGCTCTACACGGGCGGATCGCACAGCAGGGGCAGCCTCGAGAAGGCGGGGGTGCCGGTGGTGGACTCGCTGCAGGAGGCCGTGGCCGTGGCGGAGGAGCTCGTGACGGCGGGATAGCCGCCCGGCCGGGGCCGGGCGGCGGTGGCCCGCCCGTCAGTCGCGCGTGACGGGCGCCTTCTCGCGCAGCACCTCGAGGAACGCGCGCATCCAGGCCGGGTGGTCCGGCCATGCTCGCGACGAGACGAGGGTGCCGTCGACGACGGCATCCGCGTCCTTGAACGACGCTCCGGCCGCCTGCATGTCGAGTTCCAGAGCGGGATACGCGGTCACCCGGCGGCCCTCCACGCCGCCGATCGCCGCCGTGAGCAGGGGACCGTGGCAGATCTGCGCCACGGGCTTGTCCGCGTCGAAGAAGGCCTTGAGAATCTTGCGCAGCTCGGCGTCGTTGCGCAGGTACTCCGGGGCGCGCCCACCGGGGATGACGACGGCGGCGTACGCCCCGGTGTCGACCTCGGAGAAGGCCAGATCGGCCGGCCAGGTGTAGCCCGGCTTCTCGGTGTAGGTGTCGAAGCCCGGCTCGAAATCGTGCACGACGAACTGGAGCTTCTTGCGGGTGGGTGCCGCGATGTGCACCTCGTACCCCTCCTCCAGCAGCCGCTGGTAGGGGTAGAGGACTTCCAGCGACTCGGCGGCGTCCCCGGTGACGATGAGGATCTTCGTGGTCATGGCTGCTCCCGGTGAGTGGTTGCCAGAAGGGCCTGTGTCGCTGTCCAGAGTGTCAAACTTCCGGGCCCTCTTTTGTACACATACGGCTCATGACGGTTCGGGGGTCAGGGGCGATAGCCTGGGGGCGTGATCAGCGCGATACGCCGTGGGGGCAGCGAAGCCCCCGGCCTGCGCCCGGAGTGCCACCGTGCCCGGGCGATACCTGATCTTCTCTGTCCGGCCTTCCCGCCTCAATCGGCTGAAAACGGATCGGACATCTCTCATCGCGGCATAACGTCGACTGCGACCGGACACCCCGCGTCGTGGCGTTCCGCCGCAGCATCTTTCACCTACGTCACGCAACGGCGCGCGACAGGAGCCAGAGGACATGCAGACCAAGCTGGACGAAGCCAAGGCCGAGCTGCTCGCACGGGCTGCCCGGGTAGCTGAGAACAGCCCGGTCGGGGGGCACCTTCCGACTGCGGCCGAGCAGGGGAAGCGTCCCGACCGGGACACCGTGCTCTCGTTCCTCCAGCGCTACTACCTGCACACCGCTCCCGAGGACCTCACCGACCGTGACCCGGTCGACGTCTTCGGTGCGGCGCTTTCCCACTACCGGCTCGCCGAGAACCGCCCCCAGGGCACGGCGAACGTCCGGGTCCACACCCCGACCGTGGAAGAGAACGGGTGGACCTGCAGCCACTCCGTCGTCGAGGTCGTCACCGACGACATGCCCTTCCTCGTCGACTCGGTCACCAATGAGCTCTCCCGGCAGGGCCGCGGCATCCACGTCGTGATCCACCCGCAGGTCGTCGTCCGCCGCGATGTGACCGGCAGGCTCATCGAGGTGCTGCCGGCCGAGCCGAGCGCCACGGGCCTGCCGCACGACGCGCTGGTCGAGTCCTGGATCCACGTCGAGATCGACCGCGAGACCGACCGCGCCGACCTGAAGCAGATCACCGCCGACCTGCTGCGCGTCCTGTCCGACGTCCGCGAGGCCGTCGAGGACTGGGAGAAGATGCGCGACAGCGCGCTGCGCATCGCCGACGAGCTGCCGAACGAGCCGACCGCCGACGACCTGCGCGAGCAGGATGTCGAGGAGGCCCGCGAGCTGCTGCGCTGGCTCGCCGCCGACCACTTCACGTTCCTCGGCTACCGCGAGTACGAGCTCACCGACTCCGACGCGCTGGCCGCCGTCCCCGGCACCGGCCTCGGCATCCTGCGCTCCGACCCGCACCACAGCGAGGACGAGGCGCACCCGGTCAGCCCCTCGTTCAGCAGGCTCCCCGCCGACGCCCGCGCCAAGGCCCGTGAGCACAAGCTGCTCGTCCTGACGAAGGCCAACAGCCGCGCCACCGTGCACCGGCCGTCCTACCTGGACTACGTCGGCGTCAAGAAGTTCGACGCCGAGGGCAACGTCGTGGGTGAGCGCCGCTTCCTCGGCCTGTTCTCCTCCGCCGCGTACACCGAGTCCGTGCGCCGCGTCCCCGTCATCCGCCGCAAGGTCGACGAGGTCCTCCAGGGCGCCGGCTTCGCGCCCAGCAGTCACGACGGCCGCGACCTGCTGCAGATCCTCGAGACGTACCCGCGCGACGAGCTGTTCCAGACCCCGCCCGACGAGCTGCGCGAGATCGTCACCAGCGTCCTGTACCTGCAGGAGCGCCGCCGGCTGCGGCTGTACCTGCGCCAGGAGGAGTACGGCCGGTACTACTCGGCCCTCGTCTACCTGCCGCGCGACCGCTTCAACACCACCGTCCGCGAGCGCCTGACCGGCATCCTCAAGGAGGAGCTGGGCGGCACCAGCGTCGACTTCACCCTCATGAGCACCGAGTCGGTGCTCACCCGGCTGCACTTCGTCGTGCGCGTCGCGACCGGCACCGAGCTGACCCACCTCACCGACGCCGACAAGGAGCGCATCGAGGCCCGGCTGGTCGAGGCCGCCCGCTCCTGGGCCGACGGCTTCGCCGAGGCGCTCAACGCGGAGACCGGCGAGGAGCGCGCCGCGGAGCTGCTGCGCAAGTACAGCAACGCCTTCCCCGAGGGCTACAAGGCCGACCACTCGCCGCGCTCCGCCGTCGCCGACCTGGTCAACCTGGAGCAGCTCACGAGCTCCGGCCGCGACTTCGCGCTCTCCCTCTACGAGCCGGTGGGCGCCGCGCCGGGCGAGCGCCGCTTCAAGATCTACCGGATCGGCGACCAGGTCTCCCTCTCCGCCGTGCTGCCGGTCCTCAACCGGCTCGGCGTCGAAGTGATCGACGAGCGTCCCTACGAGCTGCGCTGCGCCGACCGCACGCACGCGTGGATCTACGATTTCGGCCTGCGCATGCCGCACTCCGGCAACGGCGACTACCTCGCCGACGACGCCCGCGAGCGGTTCCAGGACGCGTTCGCCGCGGTGTGGACCGGCCAGGCCGAGAACGACGGCTTCAACTCCCTGGTGCTGGGCGCCGGTCTGAACTGGCGTGAGGCCATGGTGCTGCGCGCGTACGCGAAGTACCTGCGCCAGGCCGGCTCGACCTTCAGCCAGGACTACATGGAGGACACCCTCCGCAACAACGTCCACACCACCCGCCTGCTGGTCTCCCTCTTCGAGGCCCGGATGTCGCCGGACCGCCAGCGTGCGGGCACCGAGCTGACCGACGGACTGCTGGAGGAGCTGGACGGCGCGCTCGACCAGGTCGCCTCGCTCGACGAGGACCGCATCCTGCGCTCCTTCCTCACCGTCATCAAGGCGACGCTGCGCACCAACTTCTTCCAGAAGACGGAGGACGGCGGGCTGCACGGCTACGTGTCGATGAAGTTCGACCCGCAGGCCATCCCGGACCTGCCGGCTCCGCGCCCCGCCTTCGAGATCTGGGTGTACTCGCCGCGCGTCGAGGGCGTGCACCTGCGCTTCGGCAAGGTCGCGCGAGGCGGTCTGCGCTGGTCCGACCGGCGCGAGGACTTCCGTACGGAGATCCTCGGCCTGGTGAAGGCGCAGATGGTCAAGAACACCGTGATCGTGCCGGTCGGCGCGAAGGGCGGCTTCGTCGCCAAGCAGCTCCCGGACCCGTCCGTTGACCGTGACGCCTGGCTCGCCGAGGGCATCGCCTGCTACCGGACCTTCATCTCGGCGCTGCTCGACATCACCGACAACATGGTCGCGGGCGAGGTCGTCCCGCCGGCGCAGGTCGTCCGGCACGACGAGGACGACACCTACCTGGTGGTGGCCGCCGACAAGGGCACCGCGTCGTTCTCCGACATCGCCAACGAGGTCGCCGTCTCCTACGACTTCTGGCTCGGCGACGCCTTCGCCTCGGGCGGCTCCGCCGGTTACGACCACAAGGGCATGGGCATCACGGCCCGCGGCGCGTGGGAGTCCGTCAAGCGGCACTTCCGCGAGCTGGGCCACGACACCCAGACCCAGGACTTCACGGTCGTGGGCGTCGGCGACATGTCCGGTGACGTGTTCGGCAACGGCATGCTGCTGAGCGAGCACATCCGGCTCGTCGCGGCCTTCGACCACCGGCACATCTTCATCGACCCGACGCCGGACGCGGCCGTCTCGTACGCCGAGCGGCGCCGGCTCTTCGAGCTGCCGCGCTCCTCGTGGGCGGACTACAACACGGAGCTGCTGTCGCACGGCGGCGGCATCCACCCGCGCACCGCCAAGTCGATCCCGGTCAACGCGGCGATGCGCGAGGCACTCGGCATCGATTCAGGCGTCTCCAAGCTGACGCCCGCCGAGCTGATGAAGGCCATCCTGAAGGCGCCGGTCGACCTGCTGTGGAACGGCGGCATCGGCACGTACGTCAAGGCGTCGACCGAGTCGCACGCCGATGTCGGCGACAAGGCCAACGACGCGATCCGAGTCAACGGCGAGGACCTGCGGGTCCGCGTCGTCGGCGAGGGCGGCAACCTCGGTCTGACCCAGTTGGGCCGTATCGAGTTCGACCGCCACGGCGGCAAGGTCAACACGGACGCGATCGACAACAGCGCCGGTGTGGACACCTCCGACCACGAGGTGAACATCAAGATCCTGCTCAACGGGCTGGTCTCGGACGGTGATCTGACGGTCAAGCAGCGCAACCACCTGCTGGCGAAGATGACGGACGAGGTCGGCGCGCTCGTCCTGCGCAACAACTACGCGCAGAACGTCGCCCTCGCGAACGCGGTCACGCAGTCGCCGTCCCTGCTCCACGCCCACCAGCGCTTCATGCGGCGCCTGGAGCGGGACGGGCACCTGGACCGGGCGCTGGAGTTCCTGCCCAACGACCGCCACGTCCGCGAGCTGCTGAACGCCGGCAAGGGGCTCAGCCAGCCGGAGCTTGCCGTGCTGCTGGCGTACACCAAGATCACGGTGGCCGACGAGCTGATCCGTACGTCGCTGCCGGACGACCCGTACCTGCGCCGGCTGCTGCACGCGTACTTCCCGAAGCCGCTGCGCGAGCAGTACGGCGACGCGATCGACACGCACGCGCTGCGACGCGAGATCATCACCACGGTGCTGGTCAACGACACGGTGAACACCGGCGGTTCGACCTTCCTGCACCGCCTGCGGGAGGAGACCGGCGCGTCGATCGAGGAGATCGTGCGGGCGCAGACCGCGGCCCGCGAGATCTTCGGTCTCGGCGCGGTGTGGGACGCGGTGGAGGCTCTGGACAACACGGTCGCCGCCGACGTCCAGACGCGTATCCGGCTGCACTCGCGCCGGCTCGTCGAGCGCGGCACGCGCTGGCTGCTGGGCAACCGGCCGCAGCCGCTGGAGCTGGCCGAGACCGTCGACTTCTTCGCCGAGCGGGTGGAGGACGTGTGGGCCTCGCTGCCGAAGATGCTGCGCGGCGCGGACCTCGAGTGGTACCAGGGCATCCTGGACGAGCTCACCTCGGCGGGTGTCCCTGAGGACCTCGCGCTGCGGGTGGCCGGGTTCTCGTCGGCGTTCCCGACGCTGGACATCGTGGCGATCGCGGACCGTACGGGGCAGGAGCCGCTGGCGGTGGCCGAGGTGTACTACGACCTCGCCGACCGGCTCTCGATCACGCAGCTGATGGACCGGATCATCGAGCTGCCGCGGGCGGACCGCTGGCAGTCGATGGCCCGCGCCTCGATCCGCGAGGACCTGTACGCGGCGCACGCGGCGCTGACGGCGGACGTTCTGTCGGTGGGCAACGGCAGCTCGACGCCGGAGGAGCGGTTCAAGGCCTGGGAGCAGAAGAACGCGGCGCTGCTGGGGCGGGCGCGGTCGACGCTCGACGAGATCCAGGGGTCGGACACGTTCGATCTGGCGAATCTGTCGGTGGCGATGCGGACGATGCGGCAGCTGCTGCGGGCGCACCGCTGACGGGGTGTCCTGGGCGGGGTGGGTTTCCCCCACCCCGCCCTTTCCCGTAACTGGGGCTGCGCCCCGGACCCCCTGTGCGTGCCGGGGCGTGGGCCCCACGCCCCGGCGGCGGCTTCGCGCCGCGGGCGGCTTGCAGTGCCCCTAGTTCCTGCAAGTGCCGGCCGGCATGGGCCGTGCCGCTGGGCGCGACCGCGCCCGCTCAAGGGGGGCGCGCCAGGCCAGCGGCGCCGGGTGCGTTCGTGAAGGGGAGCGGGTGCCCTACGGCGGCTCCGGGTGGTGGCTGGGTGGTGCCGGCCGGCCGTGGTCGGGGGTCAGCGCCAGGGGGAGGTGCGCGGGTCCGGGGGGTGGGTGGAGCGGTGGATCGCGGTGACCGCCGCCGCTACGGACCGCGGCAGCCAGTCCGGGGAGTGGTGGGACGGCGTGCACGGGGACGCCACCTCGTCGGCCGCCGGGCGGTCCTCCGGGCGGGGCGCGAGCGTGGCGGTCAGCAGGCGGCGCAGCGGTTCGGGGTGGGCGCTCAGGTCCGGGGGTTCGTGGGCCGTGCCCGCGATGCGGGTCGCGACGACCAGGCCGCCGCCCTCGCCGTACGGGTGGCGTCCCGTCGCCGCCTCCGCGGCGACGAGGCCGAGCGTGAACACGTCCGACGCGGGTGTCAGCGCCCGGCCCAGCGCATGCTCCGGGGACATGTACTTCGGCGTCCCGACCATCCGCCCCACCGTCGTCAGGGCGGACGTGCCTTCCCCGGACTCCGTCCGTGCCCAGCCCCGCGCGATGCCGAAGTCGAGCAGCCACGGTCCCTGCGCCGTCAGCAGCAGGTTGGCGGGCTTCACGTCCCGGTGGACCAGCCCGGCCGCGTGCACCGCGCTCAGCGCCCGGGCGGCGCAGGCCGTCAGCCGCAGGACGCAGTCGAGCGGCAGCGGCCCGAACTCGCCGAGCGCCTCGTCGAGAGGCAGGCCCGGCACGTAACGGGTGGCGAGCCACGGGCGTTCCGCGTCCGCGTCGTGGTCCACGACGGGCACCAGATGGTGGCCCTGGACCGCGCGCGCCGCCTCCACCTCGCGGGCGAAGCGGCGCCGGAACTTCTCGTTCTCGGCGTGCTCACGGCGGATCAGCTTCAGCGCGACGGGCAGGCCGTCGTCGCGGCCGCGGGTGAGGAAGACCGTTCCCATGCCGCCTTCGCCGATACGGGCCGTGAGGACGTATCCCGCGACCTCCCGCGGGTCCTCGTCCCGCAACGGCTCCGGCCCACGCGTGCCCCTCATCCCGACCCCCTCGCCGACGGCAGGGGAGCCTACCCCGCAGCCGTCACTTCCTCCCTCCGGTGAACTCCTCGTACGCCGCCACGACTTCCTTCGCGGGCCCGTCCATCCGCAGGACTCCCGCCTCCAGCCAGATCGCGCGGTCGCAGGTCTCGGTGATCGTCGAGTTGCTGTGGCTGACCAGGAAGACCGTGCCGGCCTCCTTGCGCAGTTCCTCGATGCGCTGTTGGCTGCGGCGGCGGAAGCGGGCGTCGCCCGTGGACAGGGCCTCGTCGATCAGCAGGACGTCGTGGCTCTTGGCGGCGGCGATGGAGAAGCGCAGCCGGGCGCCCATGCCGGAGGAGTAGGTGCGCATCGGCAGCGAGATGAAGTCGCCCTTCTCGTTGATGCCGGAGAAGTCGACGATGTCGTCGTACCGTTCGCGGATCTGCTCACGGGTCATGCCCATCGCGAGGCCGCCGAGGACGACGTTGCGTTCGCCGGTCAGGTCGGACATGAGGGCCGCGTTGACGCCGAGGAGCGAGGGCTGACCCTGGGTGAAGACCTTGCCCTTCGCGGTGGGCAGCAGCCCCGCGATGGCCTTGAGCAGGGTGGACTTGCCCGAGCCGTTGCTGCCGATGAGGCCGATCGCCTCGCCCTTGTACGCGGCGAAGCTGACGCCCTTGACGGCGTGCACCTCCCGCACGCCGGGCGTGGCGCGGCGCGAGACGATCCGGCTGAGCGCGGAGGTGGCGCTGCCCCTGCCGGTGCGGGCGCCGTTGACCTTGTACGTGATGTGGACGCCGTCGACGACGACGGTCGGGACGGGCTCTGCCGGATCAGCCACGGCCGTACCGCTCCTCTGCCTTCCAGAAGTACAGGAAACCGCCTGCGCCGGTGACGGCGGCCCAGAGCGCGGCCGCGGCCCACACGTGCGGGGGCAGCCGGTCGGCGGTGAAGGACTCGATGAACGCGAAGCGCACGAGGTCGATGTAGAGCGCGGCCGGGTTGTACCGGACCAGGACGGCCACGAGGTGGGGCAGCCGGTCGCTGCCGAGGACCTTGTCGATGGACCACATCACGCCGGACGCGTACATCCACGTGCGCAGGACGAACGGCATGAGCTGGGCGACGTCCGGGGTGCGGGCGGCGATCCGGGCCATGGCCATCGACAGGCCGGTGTTGAAGGCGGCCTGGAGGACGAGCGCGGGGATCGCGAGCAGCCAGGAGGGCATCGGGAACTCGCCGAGGCACAACAGGATGGCGACGAGCGCGCCGAGCGAGAAGAGCAGTTGTTGGAGCTGCTGGAGGGCGAGCGCGATGGGCAGGGAGGCGCGGGGGAAGTGCAGCGCGCGCACGAGCCCGATGTTGCCGGAGATGGCGCGGGTGCCGGACATGATCGAGTTCGCGGTGAACGTCCAGATGAAGACGCCCGTGACGAGGAACGGTACGAAGTCGGGGACGTCGTCGCCGATGCCGAGCAGCTTGCCGAAGATCAGGTAGTAGACGGCGGCGTTGAGCAGCGGGGTCGCGAGCTGCCAGACCTGGCCGAGGCGCGCCTGGCTGTACTGGGCGGTGAGCTTGGCCGTGGCGAAGGCGGTGATGAAGTGCCGCCGCGACCAGAGCCGGCGGAGGTACGCGCCGAGGGAGGGCCGGGCACCGCTGACGGTCAAGCCGTGGCGGGCGGCGAGCGCGGCGAGGTCGGTGGGCGGAGCGGGGGCGGCTGAGGAAGGCCGGGACGGGATGGCTGTGGTCACGCGGGAGTCGCTTTCGAGGTGACGGCGGAAAGCAGTTCGACGGAACGGGACCGTATCGTCGCTACGGCGAGGGTAGGACGGCCCCGCGTCGGAACGCAACCGTTTCGTCGTCACGGGTATGCTTCCGGCCATGCCTACGGACTCCGGAACCCCGCGCCGCGCCCCGGCAGGAGCCGCCGTGCTCCGCGAGGAGGTGACGGACGCGATCCGCAAAGCCGTCTTCGAGGAGCTGGCGGCGGTCGGCTTCGCGCGCATGTCGATCGAGGGGATCGCGCGGCGGGCGGGCGTCGGCAAGACGGCCGTCTACCGGCGCTGGAAGTCGAAGCTGTCGCTGGTGCTGGACCTGGTCTCGGCCGTCGCCGTCCAGGGCCTGCCCGCACCGTCGACCGGCTCCCTCCACGGGGACGTGCGAGCGCTCCTGGAGGTGGCGGCGCACGCGTTGCGGCACCCCGTCGCCTCGCAGGTCATCCCCGACCTGCTGGTGGAGTCGGCGCGCAACCCCGAGATCGCGGACGCGATCAAGGCGGCCCTGCTGGACAGCCAGCAGGGCGTGGCGGCGGTGGTCGTCCGCGAAGCGGTCGCCCGCGGTGAACTCCCCGAGGGCACGGACGCGGACAGGGCCCTCGACCTGATCGTGGGACCGCTGTACTGGCGGCTGGTGGTGGTGCGGGGCGGGCTGCCGAAGGGATACCTGGACGGGCTGGCGAGGGCGGCGGTGGCGGCGCTCAAGGCGTGAGCCCCGGCAGGGCGCCGCGGGTCCGTGCTCGGCGCACGTGAGCGATTGCCGGCCACGAGGAGGCGTACGCGGCGTTCCGCCGGGTTGTTCCGCGA
>NZ_JBFAOY010000032.1:27706-34731 GCF_040675505.1 Streptomyces sp. NPDC049597 | reverse complement strand
CGACCCCGACGACGCGAACGCCGTCACCACGGTGACCCCGACGACGCGAACGCCGTCACCACGGTGACCCCGACGACGCGAACGCCGTCACCACGGTGACCCCGACGACGCGAACGCCGTCACCACGGTCGCGGACCGGATCCTGAAGGAGGCCGTGCCCTGAGGGAATGGACCTTCCGGGTGATTCGCGTGCCGGGACTTCGCCAAAGATCGCAGCGCAGTCAACTGTCCAGAATTTAGTGTGTTTATCAGGTGCCGGTCGTCGACGTTGACGATTGCTACGTTCGGCGGCCATGGACCTGCGAATGCGAACGAAAACGGGAACGCTCGACGTGCGCCGGGCGCGATCCGTTGTCCTCACGGTGTCGGCACTCGCCTTCGTCGCGAAAATGGTCCTCGCCGCTCAATCGCGCGGTCCCGCCGACGTCCGGATCTTCGACGCGTTCGCCCGGGCGATCGCCCAGGTCGGCCCTCTTCGCATCTACGAACACCCGATGCCGCGCCTGCCCGTCTACAACCATCCGCCGCTCGCGAGCTGGATGCTCCTCGGGCTGGACGGACTGGACCGGCTGGGAATTCCGTTCGGAATTCTGATCCGTACGCCCGCCTGCCTCGCCGATGTCGTCTCCGCCGTTCTCGTATTCGAGATCCTGCGCCGCCGGAGGTCCACCGGAACGGCCATGGCGTGCGCCCTCGGCTGCGCCCTGAGCCCCGTTCTCTTCGCCACGTCCGGATATCACGGCAACACCGATTCGGTCGCCGTCATGTTCGCCGTCCTCGCCGCCCATCTCCTCGCCGACCGCAGGGCACCGCTCGCCGCGGGGATCTCCCTCGCCGTCGCGGTGAGCGTCAAGCTCATTCCGGTCGTCGCGGTCCCCGCCCTGCTCGTGGCCGCCTTCCGTGCCGGGCGCCCGGTCCTCGTACGCTTCGGCGCCGGCTTCACCGCCGTCATGGCGCTGCTGTGGGGGCCGGTGCTCCTGACCGTGCCGGAGCCGCTGCGGCAGAAGGTCCTCGCATACGAGGGCGGGCGGGCCAGGCTGTGGGGCTTCGTACGGTTCGCCGACTGGGCGGGCGCCTCCGACGCGTTCGTCGTCGCCCTCCACAGCGACTTCCGCCTGCTGTTCGTGCTCGGGTGCATGGCGGCCGGAGCCTGGCTCGCCTGGGTGCGGCCCACCGCGCCCGCCTACGCGGTCGCCCTGTCGCTCACCCTGCTGCTTCTGCTCAGCACCGGCTCGGCCGTCCAGTACCTCGCCTGGCCGGTGGTCGGCCTGTGCCTGTTCGGCCTCTGGGAGGGCGCCGCGTTCGGCGTGGTCGTCGGAGTCGTCACGGTGTGCGTGTACTCGGGCGCCAGCGCCGTCCGCTGGAACGACTTGGCGCTGAACCTCGCCGCCCTCGGCTGGGTGCTGCTCGCCGCCGGGATCACGACCGGCCTGCGCCGCGTGCTCGCCGAGCCGCCCCCTGCGCCCTCCGACCGGACGCTGCCCGTGGTGGCGCCCCGGACGAAGAGCCCGTCCACCCCCGCATCCCCTGTCAACTGAAGCGAACCGACGAAAGAGTAGAGAAGCGCTGGTGATGGAGAGCACGCTGGAGAGCTCGCCGGCCGACCCCCACGGCGGCCGGCCGCCCGGCCCGGGGCCGCGGATCGGCATCCTCGTGGTGGCGTACAACGCCGAGGCCACGCTGGAGAAGACGCTCGACCGCATCCCGAAGGACTTCCGGTCCCGCATCGCCGAGATCCTCATCCTCGACGACGCGAGCAGCGACGAGACGTTCACGGCGGGCTGCCGCTGGTCGCAGCTGCAGGGCATGCCGCCGACCGTCGTCATGCGGCACACCAAGAACCTCGGCTACGGCGGCAACCAGAAGGCGGGCTACGCCCTGGCCGCCGACCGCGGGCTCGACATCGTCGTCCTGCTGCACGGCGACGGGCAGTACGCCCCCGAACTGCTGCCCGAGATGGTCGCCCCCATCGAACGAGGCGAGTGCGAGGCGGTGTTCGGCTCGCGGATGATGAACCCGGGCAGCGCGCTCAAGGGCGGGATGCCGTTTTACAAGTGGCTCGGCAACCGCGTCCTCACCCGCTTCGAGAACCAGCTGCTCGGTTCCCGGCTCAGCGAGTTCCACTCCGGGTACCGCGCCTACAGCGTCGCCGCCCTGCGCCGGCTGCCCATCGACCGCAACACCGACGCCTTCGACTTCGACACCCAGATCGTCGTCCAGCTGATCGACGCGGGGATGCGGATCCGGGAGATCCCCATCCCCACCTACTACGGCGACGAGATCTGCTACGTCAACGGCATGCGCTACGCCAAGGACGTCGTCAAGGACGTGCTCGAGTACCGGCTCGCGCTCAAGGGCTTCGGCACCTGCCCGTGGATCCCCAAGCCGGTCGAGTACGCCTTCAAGGAGGGCGACGGCTCCTCGCACTCGGCGATCCTGCGGCTCATGCGCACGATGCCGCCGGGCCGCGTCCTCGACGTCGGCTGCTCCGGCGGCCTGTTCGCCGAGCGCCTGGAGGCCCTCGGCCACACCGTCACGGGCCTGGACTTCGTCGAGGTGCCGGGCGTACGCGAGCGCTGCACCGACTTCGTCCTCGCCGACCTGGAGGAGGGCCTGCCGCCGGACATCGCCGCCGACTACGACTACGTGGTCGCCGCGGACGTCATCGAGCATCTCTCCCGGCCCGAACGCGTCCTGTCCGGCCTGCGGGACGTCCTGCGCCCCGGCGGCCGTCTCCTGCTGTCCGTACCGAACTTCAGCCACTGGTACGCACGGCTGCGCGTCGTCCTCGGGGTGTTCGGATACGACCGGCGCGGCATCCTCGACGAGACGCATCTGCGCTTCTTCACCCGCGCCAGCCTGCGCCGCACCGTGCGGGCGGCCGGTTACGACGAACTGCGGCTCGCCGCCACCGGGGCGCCGTTCTGGTCCGTGCTCGGCGGCGGACCCGTGGCGAAGGTCCTGGGCGGGGCGTCCCGGCTGCTGACCCGTGTGCGGCCGACACTCTTCGGCTACCAGTACGTCGCAGTGCTCACCCCGCATGCGGCACAGACGATCATCGCCGGGGAGCACGTCGATGTCCAAGACATTCTCAACCGCCAGTACGTCCCGGCCGAGCGTGCCGACCGCGTGGGTGCCACGCTCTGAGCCGGATCCCCGGCCCCCGCGCAGGAGGAAGACCTTGACGCTGTCCAGCCTGTTGCTGCTGCTCTTCGCGGTGTTCTCGTCGGCGGGCGGCCAGATCATGCTCAAGCACGGTATGCGGTCCGCCGCCGCGGCCGCCGAGCACGGCGGCGGCTCGCTGGTGGTGCGGGCCGCCACGACGCCGTGGGTCGTCGTCGGACTGGTCGTCTTCGCCGTCTCGGCGGTGGCGTGGATGTCGACGCTGGCCCGCGTGCCGCTGAACATCGCGTACCCCTTCAACGCCCTGGGGTACCTGCTGATCGTCGTCGCGAGCTCCACCGTGCTGCAGGAGCGCACATCGCTGTGGACCTGGGGCGGCTCGCTGATGGTGGTGGCGGGGCTGGTCACGGTGATGGCCGGCCGGCAGAGCTGACGGGCGGCTCGGGCGAGGGCCGAGCCGCCCGCGGGATCAGACCGCCGTCCCGGCCGGTGCCGCGCTCTGCTCGGCCGCAGCCTGCCGAGGCAGCGCCACCGCGGCCCGCTCCTCGGGTGGCGTCACCGGAAGCAGCTCGCGTTCCCCGAGCAGCACGTGGCGCACCACGCGCTCGGCCGCCCGGCCGTCGTCGAACGGGCAGAAGCGGGCCCGGAAGGCGGCGCGCAGCCCGGCGTTCGCCGCGCTGTTCCAGGTGCCGTCTGTGAAGACGCGGATCAGCTCCTCGGTGCTGCGGGTCACCGCGCCGGGGGTGTCACCCGGCGCCCCCGACAGCAGGTCGAAGCAGGCGCCCCGCACCGCGCGGTAGATCTCCCAGTCGGGGGCGTGCACCACGATGGGCCGGTCCAGGTTGGCGTAGTCGAACATCACGGAGGAGTAGTCCGTGACCAGCGCGTCCGCCGCCAGGCACAGCTCCTCGGTGCTCGGATGGCCGGAGACGTCCACGACGCCCGGGTGCGCGCCGAGTCCGCTGCCGTCGTGGAAGCGGTGGGCACGGACCATGAACACCGTGTCCTCGCCCAGCTCCCGTGCGATCCGGGCGAGGTCGAGCCGGCAGGTGTAACCGCGCTCGTGGTCGCGGAACGTCGGGGCGTACAGGACGGCGCGCTGTTCGGGGCGGATGCCCAGCGAGGCGCGTACGGCGGCGATCTGCTCGGGCGTGGCGTTCACGAGGACGTCGTTGCGGGGGTAGCCGGTCTCCAGGTGGCGCACGGCGCTCGGGTAGGCGCTCGTCCACGCCTCGGTGGAGTGCGGGTTGGACGACAGGCTGACGTCCCAGCGGTCGACGCGGTGCAGCAGGTCAGGCAAGTCGAGGCCCTGCGCGGCCGCCGGGTACTGGTACCGGCCCACGCCCATGACCTTCAGCGGCGTGCCGTGATGGGTCATCACATGGATCTGTCCGCGGCGCTTCACCACATGGCTGGGGAAGTTGACGTTGCTGATGAAGTACGAGGCGCGGGCCATGACCTCCCAGTAGCGGCGCGAGCCCGGCACGACGTGGTCCACGCCGGGCGGGAGGGAGGCGGCCGCCTTCTCCGACACCACCCACACCCCGTGGACGTCGGGGGCCAGCTCGGCGGCCTTGTGGTAGATCGCCGCCGGGTTGCAGCTCATGCCGCGGTTCCCGTACGCGCTGTACACGGCGAGCCCGCGGTCCAGAGGACGCAGCCGGTGGAGCCGGTACAGCACGGGGGACACCCTGCGTGTCAGCCGGGACCGGGCCCCTGCCGCCGCGGCCCGCAGCCCGCGCCGCACGGCGAGCGCCGCGTCGAACCCGCGCAGCGCGGCCGTCCGGCCGCCCGCGAGGAGCCGCAGCCGCAGCGAGGGAAGGCCGCCGGGCGGCCGGTGCCCGCGGGGCCGGTACTCCCGGTGGAAGGCGGCCACGGCCCGCACGTACGCGCGCCGGCGGTGTGAGACCTCCTCGTACGTCTCCAGCAGGTGCTGCGAGGCCAGCTGGAACAGCGGGGCGTGCACCTCTGCGAAACGCGGTGTGCTCCGGAGGGCGTCGAACAGGTCGCAGAACTGCTCGGCCACGTCGTGCGGGGCGGACCTTTCCGCGGGGTGGTCGAGCCCGGGGACGTGCCGCCGCCGGCGGTGCTCGACGCAGGGGAGGGGCAGCGCGGCCACGGTCTGCGCCGTCGCGAGCGTGCTGAGCGCGTACATGATGTCCCCGTCCGGGCCGGGGGCGAAGGGCGCCTGGCCGCTCTCGTGGAAGTCGCGGCGGACCGCGCGGTTCCAGCAGACGGCCGCGACCCCCAGCAGTTCCGGGCGGTCGGCGAGCGTGCACAGGTCGCTGTCGCCCATCTCCGTCAGCAGGCGCAGCGAACGGCTCGGCAGCGGCAGCCCCTGGAACGGCCTGCGCACATGCCCGAACAGCAGCACGTCCGGGTCCTTCGCCGTCTCCAGCCGGTCCGCGATCCGTTGGAGCGCGTCGGGAAGCAGGACCTGGGAGCCCTCCAGGAAGAGCAGGTAGTCGCCCGTCGCGCGCTCGGCACCCGCCGTGCGGCGGCCGTCCGGGCCCGCCGCTTCCACGAGGTGCACGGCGCGCACGCGGGGGTCACGGGCGGCGATCTCGTCGAGCAACTGCCCCGAGCCGTCCGGTGATCCGTCGGCGACCCCGATGACCTCGACATCGGTGAACGACTGCGACAGCACCGATTCCAGACACTCGCGCAGGCTTCCGCGTACTCGACGGACAGGGACGACGATGCTCAGGCGGGGCATGAAGACTCTTCCTCGTACGGGCCACAGGAGGCGGACGGAAAGCGGGGCGCGCGCCGGTGGCGGGCCGGGGGAAGGGCAGGTGCGGCACGGTCCCGGGCGGCGGGACCGGGACCCGCTCGGCCGGCGGGCGCGGGCAGACGGCCCGAGAACGGCCAATGGGGTGACCTGGTTACGCCGCACGTGGCATACGGGGGACGAACGTGTGAAGGCGGCCCGGTTACGAGGAACCGGGCCGCCTCCTGTGCACGTGTGTCACTTGACGGCGCCCGCCATGACGCCCGAGACGAACTGCCGCTGGAAGGCGAAGAACACGATCAACGGGATGATCATCGACACGAAGGCGCCGGGCGCGAGCACGTCGATGTTGTTGCCGAACTGCCGTACCTGACGCTGGAGCGCGACCGTGATCGGCGCGGACTCGGAGTCCGCGAAGATCAGCGCGACCAGCATGTCGTTCCACACCCACAGGAACTGGAAGATGCCGAGCGAGGCGATCGCCGGTCCGCCCAGCGGCATCACGACCCGGGTGAACAGGCGGATCTCGCCCGCTCCGTCGAGCCGGGCCGCCTCCAGCAGCTCCCGGGGGATCTCCGCGAAGAAGTTGCGCAGCAGGAAGATCGCGAAGGGCAGGCCGAAGGCGACGTGGAAGAGGATCACGCCGATCGTCGTCTCGAAGATGCCGATGAGACCGAAGAGTTCGGACACCGGCACGAGCGCGACCTGCACGGGGACGACGAGCAGCCCGACGACGACCATGAACCACCAGTCGCGGCCCGGGAACTGCATCCACGCGAAGGCGTATCCGGCGAGCGCGCCGATCACGACGACGAGCACGGTGGCCGGGACGGTGATCAGGACGGTGGAGACGAGGGAGTCGGTGATCGCCTCGTTCTCCAGGAGGCGCGAGTAGTTCTCGGTGGTGAGCTGCGCGGGTGCCGTCAGGACCTCCCACCAGCCGCTCGCGGCGATGTCACCCGGGCTGCGCAGGGAGGAGAGCAGCAGGCCGACGGTCGGCATCAGCCAGAACAGGGCGGCGACGACGAGGAAGACGCGCATCACGCCGCCGCCGGTGCGGGCGGCGACGCGGGTGGCGAGGGACCGCTTCGCCTTGACGGGCGCAGCGCTCGTACCGGCCGTGCCGGTGCTGCTCGTGGCGCTCATCGCCCGGCCTCCTTCCGCGTCCGCC
>NZ_JBFAOY010000032.1:0-27607 GCF_040675505.1 Streptomyces sp. NPDC049597 | reverse complement strand
CTGATGTTGCTGTGTCTGCCCGGGGGGCGACCCCCGGACCCCCGGCAGGGGCCGGGTGCGGTGCGGCGCGCGCTCATCGCCCGGCCTCCTTCCGCGTCCGCCTGATGTTGCTGTGTCTGCCCGGGGGGCGACCCCCGGACCCCCGGCAGGGGCCGGGTGCGGTGCGGCGCGCGCTCATCGCCCGGCCTCCTTCCGCATCCTCCTGATGTTGAAGAACATCACCGGCAGCACCAGCAGAAGCAGCAGGACCGCGATCGCGCTGCCGAGACCGAGGTTCGCGTCCGTGCCGAACGACGAGCGGTACAGCTGGAGCGCGAGCACGTTCGCGTCGTCCTGCGAGGAGCCCGGCGCGATGATGAACACCAGGTCGAAGATCTTCAGCACGTTGATCATCAGCGTCACCAGCACCACCGCGAGGACGGGCGCCAGCAGCGGCACGGTCACCCTGCGGAAGACCTGCCACTCGTTCGCGCCGTCCACGCGGGCCGCCTCCAGCAGTTCGCGCGGCACGCTCGCCAGCCCCGCCGCGATCAGGACCATCGCGAAGCCGGCCCACATCCACACGTAGCTGCCGATGATCGCCGGGGTGACGAGGTTCGGGCCGAGCCAGTTCACGCCGTTGTACGGCTCACGGAAGTTCTCCGCGGGCAGCCGCAGCAGCGCGCCGTCCGCCGATGCGGGCAGGGTGAACCGCCCGTCCGCACCGGCCCGCGCCTCGGCGACGACCTTGCCGTCCTTGACCGCCTCCACCCTGATGCCCTTGAGCCCGAGCTCCTTGGCGTCGACGACGTTCGGCTTTCCGCCGCCACCCCGGGTGAAGTCCAGCCACACCGTGCCGTTGATCCCGTCGCCGCCGGCCTCCGGCACCTTCGCGGGCTCCGCGTCCGACGGCATCTTCGCGGGCGCCACGCCGACCAGCGGCAACTGGACGGGCGTCCCGGCCGAGACCGGCTCCTTCGTGACGAAGGAGCCGCCGCCGCCCGCCTTCAGCGGGTGCACGGGCAGCGGATGCGCCTTGGGGAAGCCCGCGGACTCGTTGAACGTGTCGTGCACGCCCACCCAGACCGCGTTGGCGACCCCGCGCTCCGGGTCCTGCTCGTACACCAGCCGGAAGATGATGCCCGCGGCGAGCATCGAGATCGCCATCGGCATGAAGACGATCAGTTTGAACGCGGTGCCCCAGCGGATCCGCTCGGTGAGCACGGCGAAGATCAGGCCGAGCGCGGTGGACACGGTCGGCGCCACGACGACCCAGATCGCGTTGTTCTTGACGGCGGTCAGGATGGTGTCGTCGGTGAAGATCTCCCGGTAGTTCCCCAACCCGGCGAAACCGCTGCCGGACTGGTCGAAGAACGACCGGTAGAGCGAGTACCCGATCGGGTAGACCACGAGCGCGCCCAGCAGCACGAGCGCGGGCAGCAGGAAGCCCGCCGCCACCACTTTACGTGTGCCTGTCACGCTCTTGCGTGTACCGGCGGGGGGCGCCGGACGGGCCGGTCCCCCCGCTGTCGCGGCCGCCACGGCTTCAGTCCTGGTACGCCTTGGCCGCGTCGGCCTCCAGCCGCTGCTGGGTGCCCGCGATGTCCTTCGGGTTCTTCAGGAAGTCCTGGAGCGCCTTCCACTCGCCCTTGCCGGGCGTGCCGCCGAACGACTGCGGCATCTGGTCCGACATGTCGAAGCGGAAGTCGTCGCCCGCGGCGATCAGCGCCTTGGCGATGTCGCGCTGCACGTCGTTCGGGTACACGGCCACGTCCAGGGACTTGTTCGGCGAGATGAAGCCGCCCGCCGCGGCCGAGATCGCCGCCGCGTCGGGCGAGGCGAGGAACGTCAGCAGCGCCTGTGCGCCCTTGCTGTCCTTCAGCGCCACCGCCGCGTCGCCGCCGGTCACCACCGGTGCCTCCGCGCCGACCGCCGGGAACGGGAACACCTTCGCCTCGCCGCCGATCTCGGCGTCCGTCTGCGCGATGTTGACGGTGACGAAGTCGCCCTCGAACACCATCGCGGCCTTGGGCTGGTCACCGCCGCTGAACGTCTGCGTGACGGAGGCCGGGAACTCGGTCTGGAGCGCGCCGTCCGCGCCGCCCGCGATCAGCGACGGCTTGCCCCACAGCTGCGCGAGCGTGGTGAGCGCGTCCTTGACGGACGGGTCGGTCCACTTGATCTCGTGCTTGGCGAGCTGGTCGTACTTCTCCGGTCCGGCCTGGGAGAGATAGACGTTCTCGAACCAGTCGGTCAGAGTCCAGCCGTCCGCGCCCGCGATCGAGACCGGCGTGACACCGGAGGCGGAAATGGTCTCCGCCGTCGAGAGGAAGTCCTTCCACGTCTTCGGCGCACTGGCGCCGGCGTTCTCGAAGACGGCGTTGTTGTACCAGATCAGGGACTTGTTGGCGGCCTTGTAGTACACGCCGTACTGGGTGCCGTCCACCGCACCGAGGTCCTGCCAGCCCTTCGAGTAGTTCTTCGCGAGCTGGGTCTTCGCCTCGGGGCCGACGGGCTTGGCCCACTTGCGCTCCACGGCCTGCTGGATCGCGCCGACCTGCGGCAGCATCGCCACGTCCGGCGGACTGCCGCCCGCGATCTTCGTACCGAGGAAGTTGACGATCGGGTCCTGGGCGGGAACGAACGTGACCTCGGCGCCCGTGCGCTTCTCGAACTCGTCCAGGACCTTGGTGAAGTTCTCCTGCTCCGGTCCGCTCCAGACGGCCGCGACCTGGATGGTCTCGCCGTCCAGCTTGGGCAGTTGGACGGTTGTCGTCGGCTTCGTGGTCTCGTCGCCCTTCTGCCCGCCGGCGTCGCCGTCGCCGCCGCATGCGGTGAGGGCGAGCGCGCCGACGGCGGCGAACGCCACCGCGGCCCTGCTCGTACGAAGAGTTGTGCGCATTGCTGCCCCGTCTCTCCTGTGCGCTGCTGTCCCGTGACAGCAGGTCTACGCCCGAGCTGCAGGTGTCGCAATACCGCCTCCGGCGCCAAGCGGCCTTTCGTGATGGCCTTGTGACGCGATGTCAGGCGGATGGCCCCACGGCCCGCCGCGCCCGCGAGCGGTCAGGGATGCACCGGGATGAGGGGCGGGATCGGACCGGCGTTGACCGACTGCGCGGCCCGTTGCAGAGCGCTCGCCAGCAGCGCCAGATCCGTCGGTCCGTTGCCCAGCTCGCGGACGGGCCGGCGGGCCGGCGGGTCGCCCATCCGCTCCCACTCCAGCGGGACGACCGTGGGACGCAGGGTCGCCGTCCTCGGTATGCGGCCCGTGACGCGGCCGCTCTGGAACGGGGTCACCCGGCCGTCCGGATGCCCCAGCCTGCCCCGGCCGGGAGCCGGATCGTCCGGACCCGGCGAGGCGGGCGGCGCCTGCAGCACCACGCGCAGCCGGGCCCCCTCCGCCAGCTGCGTGTCGGCGGTGCGCTCCGGACGCGAGGACGTCGCCACGAGGTGCACTCCGAGCCGCTCGCCGTCCCGGGCGACCGCCTCCAGGGCCCGTACGACCGAACCGGCCGCCGGCCGGCCCGGGCTGCCGAGCGCCGGGGCCACCAGCGCGTCGAAGTCGTCGACCAGCACCACGAGACGCGGCAGCGGGTCCGGCTCCTGGCTCTGCGTACGCCCGCCGGGGCGCAGCCGCAGGGTCCCGGACGGGGGCGAGTCCAGATCGCCGCGCTGCTCGGCGGGGCTGGGGCCGCGCCGGCCGACCATGCGGCCGGCGACCTCGCGCCGCGCCTGCCACTCGGCGAAGCCGACGCCGTCCAGGATCTCCGCGCGACGCTTGAGCTCGGCGCCCAGAGCCTGCGCGAACGCCCGCATCCGCACCGGGTCGTTCGCCACCAGGTGCTCGGTGACGTGCGGCAGCTCCGTGCATGCGGCCAGGCCCTCACCGCGCTCGCCGCCCGCGCCGTCGACCAGCAGCAGACCGAGCCGGTCGGGGCGGCCGGCGGCGGCCAGGGAAGCGGCGGCCGCGCGCAGCAGCTCGGTGCGGCCGCTGCCCGCGGGGCCCTCGATCAGCAGGTGCGGGCCCTCTTCGGCGAGGTCCACGGCGAGCGGGCCGCCCGGCCCCGAGCCGAGGACCACCGTGCCGTCGCCCGCCGAGGCCCAGCGCGCCATCAGCGAGGCGGGCGTGGCCCGGGCGAGCCCCAGCTCGTCCAGCAGCCGGGCCGACCGCGGCAGCGCCGCGACCCGGCCCGGGTGCATCGGAGCACCCTCGGCGCGCAGCGGCGCGAGCGCGCGCCCGAAACGCTCCGCCCACGCCGGTGACACCGCGTCCACCGCGCCGACCGTGCCGTGGCCCGCGGGCCGCCCACCGGCCACCCGCATCAGCCGCAGCGCGGTCGCCACGTCACCGCTGAGCATCGCGACGGCGCCGCACTCCCGGAAGGCGAGCTGCGCCGCGCACGCGGCCTCGTACGTCGCCGCCACGGGGGAGAGAGGAGAGGCGGCCGGGGTCTCGGCCAGACAGATCAGATGGATCCCGGCGGCCGGGCCCGCGGCCGCGAGCCGCGCGGTGGTCTCGCGCAGCGCGGCGGAACCGGGGTCGCCGTCGACGATCACGACCGTACGCGGGCCGGTGTGGCGGTCGGCCGCGTCCGCCACGGCCCGGCGGTCGGCGCTCGGCCAGCCCTGGCCGAGCGGCCCCTCGTCCAGCCTGCGGGTCAGCTCGGCCGTGCGGGCGGCCGCCTGGTCGCGGTCGTAGGCGAGCAGGAGACGGCAGTCCTGGCCGTGCGCGGGACGCAGATGCGGCAGCCAGCCAAGCCATGTCCATTCGCCGCGTCGCTCCTCCGGGCTCCGGGAGCGGTCCGTGCTGATCAGCACGAGCTCCAGATCGGAGGGGGAGTGCAGCGCGGCGAGCTGCGCCACGGCGGAGCGGGCGAGTCCGGCCAGGCGCGCCCGCGGACCGGCCAGCCCGAGCGAGCCCGCCTCGCGCAGCGCGACGGTCACCGGTACGGAGGGCAGCTCGGCGCGGTCGGTCGTGCCGAGCCGGATGACGAGGGACTCGGGGTGCTCGGGACCGCGTTCCCACAGCCGGGGGCCGGGGCCGAGCGCGGTCAGCAGCACGGCGGCGGGGTCGGGCCACGCCTCGACGGCCGGCCGGCCCGGGGTGACGTCGGGGCCGGCCGCCTCGTGCGGCTCGGACACGCGCGCGTCGCGGCCGCCGGCGAGCCGCCGTGCCCAGGCGCCTATGCCGCGGCGCCGGGCGCCCGGTTCCTCGGGAGCCCGGCTGCGGACCGGCTCCCCGCCGGACAGGTCGAGGGCCCGGCCGTGGGTGTCGCCGGCGACGGGGGCGTACTGCGCGGGCACGCGGGGGCTCGCGACGTCGGCCCGATAGGTCTGCGACGACCCCGACCGGCCGGCCCGGTGGCGCCGCGGCTCGCGGCTCCCGAAGTCCGGCCCGTCGCCGCCGTCGCCGTACTGCCCGGCACCGTCACGGCCTCGCCCGTACGCGTCGGCCGGCTCGGGCCGGTTGCCCGGGTGACCGCCGGGGCCGTGGGCGAGGCCCGCGCCTTCGGTGCCCGTCGGCTCGTGCCACGCTGTGCCGTGGCCGTGTGTGTCGGCCGGCCCGGCCGGGGGCAGGCCGGTGCGCCCCGCGCCCTCGACGCCGCCCTGCCCGTACGCGTGGCCGGGCCGGGCCCACCGGGGCCGAGGCACGCCGCTGTCCTGAGCCCCCGAGTGCCCCGCGCCGTCGGCGCTCCCCGGGCGGGGCCACGCGTCCCGGCCTCCGCCGGTGTCCTCGGCGTCCGACGGTGCGCGCCAGGTGTCGCCGTGTCCGGCGGAACCCTGGTCCGCGGGCCCGCCGCCCGCGTGCCCGGCGGCGGTCTGCTCGGACGCGTTCGCCGGTCGGTACCGGGTGTGACCCGTGGCCGCGGCAACCGGGCCGGCCGGGGCGTCCGGCCCTTCCGGCGTGCTGGAAGGGCGCGCGACCCGCAGGTGGCCCTCGCCGTCCGGGGTCGTCCGCAGGGGCTCCGGCGGCGGGGCGACCGCCAGGCGCAGCGTCGACTCGCCCAGGCGCAGCAGCGCGCCCGTCGGCAGGCGGACGGGGCGGGTGTCGACGGACGCGCCGTCGACCGTCGTGCCGTTCGTCGATCCCAGGTCCGCGACCGTGACCCGGCCGTCGTCCGCGATGGTCACCGCGCAGTGCAGCCGGGAGACGTCCGGATCATCCAGCGGCACATCGGCGTCGGCGGAGCGGCCGACACTTATCCGCCCACCGTGCAGCAGATGGACCCCGCCCGCGTCCGGCCCGGCCACGACATGGAGCTGCGCCGCCGCGTCCTCCGCGTCGTGCGAGTCGTCGTCGACGGGGGACTGGAGGGCGAGGACGGCTCCGTCCACCAGCGGCGGCTCGCCGAGCGTGCGCCGCTGGAGGTCGAGACGCTCCTGTCCCGCGTAGAGCACGACCGTGCCGGAGGCGTCCGTGCCGGAGACGGCGGCGGCGAGACCGGAGGCCACCGCGGCCAGCGCGGTGCCCGCGGGCGCGGTGACCAGCACGTCGCAAGGGCGCCCCGCGGTCGCGGACGACCCCCCGCGCGGCGCGAGCACAGTCAGCCGGATCTGCATCGCCGTCAGCAATCCCTTCTGCGCGGGGTACCCGGCAGGGGAGCCGCCCTGATCGCCCCCCGCCCGGCAGGTCGGCACGAGCCATGGGCTCCCTCCCACGGCCGTGTGCTGAGAGGCATCCTCGCACCTGCTGCCGACAACACGCCCGGGCCCCACCCGTAAGTGATCTTGATTGGTCGGCTCTGGGCGCAAAAGTGCCTGGTTGGAACAGACAGCGGAACACCCCCGCCCCTCGATCGTGACGTTCACTGCACTCCCGTACGGCAACCATCCGTACGATGCCCGCGTCTGTTCTTCGAACAGAGGCACCGGGCGTGCACCCCCGGTGATCCGTTCGGCACCATTACAGTGGGTCGGACACCCGGCGGCCCGCAGGATCACAGCATCATCGGCAGCCCGGGTTCCAGAGGACCGACCAGCAGGGAGCGCATGACGTGCGGCCGGTAGGCAGCAAGTACCTGCTCGAGGAGCCGCTCGGGCGCGGCGCCACGGGCACCGTCTGGCGAGCCCGTCAGAGGGAGACCGCGGGCGCCGAGGCCGCCGTCGCGGGACAGCCGGGCGAGACCGTCGCGATCAAGGTCCTCAAGGAGGAGCTCGCGAACGACGCGGACGTCGTGATGCGCTTCCTGCGGGAGCGCTCCGTCCTCCTGCGGCTCACCCATCCGAACATCGTGCGCACCCGCGACCTGGTCGTCGAGGGCGATCTGCTCGCCCTGGTCATGGACCTCGTCGACGGCCCGGACCTCCACCACTACCTGCGCGACAACGGCCCGCTGTCGCCGGTCGCCGCCTCCCTGATGACGGCGCAGATCGCCGACGCGCTCGCCGCCAGCCACGCCGACGGCATCGTCCACCGCGACCTCAAGCCGGCGAACGTCCTGCTGAAGACCGACGCCGACGGCCAGATGCACCCGATGCTGACGGACTTCGGCATCGCCCGGCTCGCCGACTCGCCGGGCCTGACCCGCACCCACGAGTTCGTCGGCACCCCGGCGTACGTCGCGCCCGAGTCCGCCGAGGGCCGCCCGCAGACCTCCGCCGTCGACATCTACGGCGCGGGCATCCTGCTGTACGAGCTGGTCACCGGCCGGCCCCCGTTCGCGGGCGGCACGGCGCTGGAGGTGCTGCACCGGCACCTCAGCGAGGAGCCCCGCCGCCCCACCACCGTCCCCGAGCCGCTGTGGACGGTGATAGAGCGCTGCCTGCGCAAGGAGCCCGGCGAGCGGCCCAGCGCCGAGAACCTCGCCCGCGGCCTGCGCACGGTCGCGGCCGGCATCGGTGTGCACTCCAACGCGGCCCAGGTCGACGCCGCCCTCGGCGTCGCCGCGCTGCTCGCGCCCGACCCCGCCCCGGCGCCCGTCCCCGAGACGCCCGGCGCCGCTGACCCGACGCAGGTCCTGCCCAACACGGGCGGCGGTCCGGCGTACGACCCGTCGGCCGCGACGAGCGTCATGCCGCAGACCGGACGGCCGGGCGGCGGCGCCGACCCGACCTCCGTGATGCCTCCCGTCCCGCCGGGCGACGCGCCGCGGCCCGAGGATCCCCACCCGTGGCAGTCGCAGCTGCGCGCGGCCCGCGACCGCAACGAGCAGACGCAGGTGCAGTACCTGGACCCGAGCCAGGACCCGCTGCGCCGCCGTCCGCAGCGCCAGGCGCCGCCGCCCCAGCCGCCGCAGCGTCAGCAGCGGCCCCCTCAGCGCCCCCAGCCGCAGCCGTACGCGCCGCAGCCTCAGCGCCACCAGCCCCAGCCGTACGCGCCTCCGCAGGCGCCGCCCCAGCAGCCGCGGCCGCCGCGCGAGCCGCGGCGGCGCAGCGCCAACCCGGTCCGCATCCCCGGCCTCGGCTGCCTCAAGGGCTGCCTGGTCATGGTCGTGCTGTTCTTCGTCGGCGGCTGGCTGATCTGGGAGCTCACACCGCTCCAGAGCTGGATCGCCGAGGGCAAGAGCTACTGGGACGCGATCGGCGACGGCATCACCACCGTCACCGACTGGGTCTCGCAGCTCGGTGAGGCGAAGGACACCGCCGACCAGAACCAGCGGTAACAGCGGTAACCCTGTCGTTTTGTCGACTTCTGCGGACTGATTTCCTCCGCAGAAGCGGAGGTTGGTGTCATCCGGGGCACACAGGCCCCCGGTGCCCGCGTACGTTATGGGGCAACGCCAGCCGCTGAGGGAGCAGTCTTGGCACGGAATATCGGCAGCCGATACACGGCCCATCAGATCCTGGGGCGGGGAAGCGCCGGAACGGTGTGGCTCGGCGAGGGGCCCGACGGGCCCGTCGCCATCAAGCTTCTTCGCGAGGACCTGGCCTGCGACCAGGAGCTGGTCGGCCGCTTCGTCCAGGAACGCACGGCCCTCCTCGGGCTCGACCACCCCCGGGTCGTCGGCGTCCGCGACCTCGTCGTCGACGGCAACGACCTCGCGCTGGTCATGGACCTCGTACGCGGCACCGATCTGCGCACCCGCCTCGACCGCGAGCGCCGGCTCGCGCCCGAGGCGGCGGTCGCGATCATCGCGGACGTCGCCGACGGCCTCGCCGCCGCCCACGCGGCCGGGGTCGTGCACCGGGACGTCAAGCCGGAGAACATCCTGCTCGACATGGAGGGCCCGCTCGGTCCGGCCGGGTCCCACCCGGCGCTGCTGACCGACTTCGGCGTCGCCAAGCTGATCGACACCCCGCGCCGCACCAAGGCCGTGCGGGCCACGGGCGGGGGTGCCCCGAACCCGTCGGGGATCATCGGCACCCCGGACTACATCGCACCCGAGATCGTCGAGGGCCTGCCGCCCCGCGCGGCGGTCGACATCTACGCGCTGGCCACCGTCCTGTACGAGCTTCTGGCCGGGTTCACGCCCTTCGGAGGCGGTCACCCCGGGGCCGTTCTGCGCCGCCACGTCACCGAGACCGTCGTCCCGCTGCCGGGCATCCCCGACGAGCTGTGGCAGCTGATCGTCCAGTGCCTCGCCAAGGCGCCCGCCTCCCGGCTGCGCGCCTCCGAGCTGGCGCACCGGCTGCACGACCTGCTGCCGATGCTCGCGGGCATGCCCCCGCTGGAAGTCGACGAGCCCGAGGCGGAGCCCGCGCCCGAGCCGTACGAGGACGTGGCACCGGCCGTCCGGAGCGAGGTGCGCCGCCGCGGGGCTGTCCCGCTCGTCCCCGGATCGGCACCTGCCGACTCCAACCGCGACACCCACACCTCGATGCGGGTGCCCGCCCCGGACGAGCTCGCGGGCGGCGCCCACGGCACCGCCCGTGCGCCCCGCGCCCCCGGCCAGCGTCGTCCCGGCTCGGCCCGCAACCGGGCGGCTTCGGTCCGCAAGCGCCGTATCACCGTGGGTGTCGCCGCCGTGGTGGTGGCCGCGGCCGTGGGGGTCGGCGGCTGGCTGGCCGCCGGCGGCGACGACACCGAGCCCGCGCCGGAGGAGACCCGGCAGTCCGCTCCCTCCATGCCCTAGACGCCGTCCGGCACGGCCCCGCCCACGGGCCGTGGCCGGGGGGCGGAACCAGGGGCAGCACGGGTTCCGCCGCTCAGCCGTTACGCTGGACCCGTGGCAGTCGTCGATGTTTCCGAAGAGCTGAAGTCCCTTTCCTCGACCATGGGGTCGATCGAGGCCGTTCTGGACCTCGACAGGCTGAGGGCAGACATCGCCGTGCTCGAGGAGCAGGCGGCGGCACCGTCCCTGTGGGACGACCCCGAGGCGGCGCAGAAGATCACGAGCAAGCTTTCGCACCTCCAGGCCGAGGTCCGCAAGGCCGAGGCGCTCCGAGGCCGTATCGACGACCTCGAGGTGCTCTTCGAGCTCGCGGAGGCCGAGGACGACCCGGACACCCGTGCCGAGGCCGAGGCCGAGCTGGAGGCCGTGCGCAAGGCGCTGGACGAGATGGAGGTCCGCACCCTCCTGTCCGGCGAGTACGACGAGCGCGAGGCGCTGGTCAACATCCGCGCGGAGGCCGGCGGCGTCGACGCCGCCGACTTCGCCGAGCAGCTGCAGCGCATGTACCTGCGCTGGGCCGAGCGGCACGGCTACGGCACCGAGGTCTACGAGACGTCCTACGCGGAAGAGGCCGGCATCAAGTCGACCACCTTCGTCGTCAAGGCGCCGTACGCGTACGGCACGCTCTCCGTCGAGCAGGGCACGCACCGACTGGTGCGCATCTCGCCCTTCGACAACCAGGGCCGCCGCCAGACGTCCTTCGCGGGCGTCGAGGTGCTGCCGGTCGTCGAGCAGTCCGACCACGTCGAGATCGACGAGTCGGAGCTGCGCATCGACGTGTACCGCGCCTCCGGCCCCGGCGGTCAGGGCGTCAACACCACCGACTCGGCGGTGCGCATCACGCACATCCCGACCGGCATCGTGGTCTCCTGCCAGAACGAGCGCTCGCAGATCCAGAACAAGGCGAGCGCGATGAACGTCCTCCAGGCGAAGCTGCTGGAGCGCCGCCGTCAGGAGGAGCAGGCCAAGATGGACGCCCTCAAGGGCGACGGCGGCAACTCCTGGGGCAACCAGATGCGTTCGTACGTCCTGCACCCGTACCAGATGGTCAAGGACCTGCGTACGGAGTTCGAGGTGGGCAACCCGCAGTCGGTGCTCGACGGCGAGATCGACGGCTTCCTGGAAGCCGGAATTCGCTGGCGCAAGCAGCAGGAGAAGTAAGTCCTCGCTTTGTCGACAAGTGAACTGCCGCCTACGGGGCGGCAGTTCCCGTTTCTGTCACAGTTGCTTCCCCGCACGTCAGGCAACTGACAGCATTTCGGACATCGCGCCCGCAACGACCTTGACGGTGTTGCAAAAACTGGGAAAGCTGGCGCGCGGCATGCGTATCTCCGGGGCGCGTGTGAACGGGGGCACAGAGCAAAGACCCCCGAGCCGGCTGCCCCGGGCGCTGCTCCATTGACGAGATAGCTACTGGGGGTAGCAGCCAGATGACCAAGAAGACGCGGATCCGTGTCGCGCGTATAGCCGCCGGCGCGGTGATCGCCGCGGGTGCGTCGCTGACCGCCGCCGGCGCCGCACAGGCCCTCGACATCAACGTGGGCCCCCTTGAGGTCTCCGCCAACGCGGACGAGAACGGCGTCGACGCCGGCATCGGCATCAACGACGATGAGCCGTGCGAGACCGCCCCGCTGGGCTGCCCGCCCGGCGGTGGTGATGGCGGCACGGACGGCGGTGCTGACGGTGGTGCCGATGGCGGTGCCGATGGCGGTGCTGACGGTGGTGCCGATGGTGGCGCTGACGGCGGTGCTGACGGTGGTGCCGATGGCGGTGCTGACGGTGGTGCCGATGGCGGTGCTGACGGTGGCGCCGATGGTGGTGCCGATGGCGGTGCTGACGGTGGTGCCGATGGTGGTGCCGACGGCGGTGCTGACGGTGGCGCCGATGGCGGTGCCGACGGCGGTGCCGACGGTGGTGCTGACGGCGGTGCTGACGGTGGCGCTGACGGCGGTGCCGACGGTGGCGCTGACGGCGGCAACGAGAACGGTGGCAACCAGAACGGTGGTACCGACGGCGGCAACGAGAACGGCGGCGGCGAGAACGGCGGCGGCGACGGTGGCAACGACACCGACCCCAACGGCGGCGTGATCGACGGTGACGGCACCGACACCGACAACGCCGGCTCGCAGCCCGTCGAGCAGGGCCAGGGCAAGGAAGAGCTGTCCGGCACCGGAAACGGCACCGGCAACGGCGGCGAGCTCGCCGAGACCGGCGCGGCCGAGACCACGTTCCTGCTGATCGGCGCCGCGACGATGATCGCCGGTGGCATCGGCTTCCGTATGCTGCCGCGTCTCGTCGGTGGCGGACGCGCTGCTGTCTGAGCGATACGGACCGTGACAAGCGCATAGCGCAACCGAAGGGCCCGGGTGCCGAGCACCCGGGCCCTTCGTCGTGTCCTTGGGTTACGCGGTCCTGTACGCCGCGAACATCGTCAGCGTCGCTATCAGGGCCACCAGCAGGGCCAGCAGCATCGCGGGGCTCATGCCGCCGAAGGGACCCTCCTGCTGGAGGCGCTCACGATTGGCCCGGCAGACCGGGCAGCGGCCCTCGGCAACGGGTGCCGCGCAGTTGGCGCACACCAATCGGTCGTAGGTCATGCGCTTTCCTCCTCCCGCGCGCCGGAGCCGCAGGCGCGGACCGTCAGCACACTTCTCTCCCGACAACGCACTGGGAAAGGCCACTGTTCCCCTACCACTGTGCCAGCTCGCGCGCTTTTCGGCGCGCCCCGCCCGGATTACCCCCGATCCACGACCGGACAAAAAGGGCAACTCGGGGCGGTGCCTGCACGGCGCGTCCCGGTTCGCGTAAGGTCACGCACACCTACTCCCGGCCGACCGTGGTGCACCCGTGATCCGATTCGACAACGTCTCCAAGAGCTACCCCAAGCAGAACCGACCTGCCCTGCGCGACGTCTCCCTCGAAATCGAGAAGGGCGAGTTCGTCTTCCTCGTGGGATCGTCCGGTTCCGGCAAGTCCACCTTCCTGCGGCTCGTCCTTCGCGAGGAGCGCGCCAGCCAGGGCATGGTCCATGTCCTCGGCAAGGACCTGGCCCGCCTGTCCAACTGGAAGGTGCCGCACATGCGGCGCCAGCTGGGCACCGTCTTCCAGGACTTCCGCCTCCTGCCCAACAAGACCGTCGCCGAGAACGTGGCGTTCGCCCAGGAGGTCATCGGAAAGCCGCGCGGCGAGATCCGCAAGGCCGTGCCGCAGGTCCTCGACCTCGTCGGACTCGGCGGGAAGGAGGACCGGATGCCCGGTGAGCTCTCCGGCGGTGAGCAGCAGCGCGTGGCGATCGCCCGTGCCTTCGTCAACCGTCCGATGCTGCTGATCGCGGACGAGCCGACCGGAAACCTCGACCCCCAGACGTCGGTCGGCATCATGAAGCTGCTCGACCGCATCAACCGCACCGGTACGACCGTGGTGATGGCGACGCACGACCAGAACATCGTCGACCAGATGCGCAAGCGCGTCATCGAGCTCGAGCAGGGCCGTCTCGTACGCGACCAGGCACGCGGCGTCTACGGCTACCAGCACTGAGCCCGGACAGACTGAAAGGCTGAAAGCACGCCATGCGCGCCCAGTTCGTCATGTCGGAGATCGGTGTCGGTCTCCGTCGCAACCTCACGATGACGTTCGCCGTCATCGTCTCCGTCGCCCTGTCCCTCGCTCTCTTCGGTGGCGCGCTGCTCATGCGTGAGCAGGTCAACACGATGAAGGACTTCTGGTACGACAAGGTCAACGTCTCCATCTTCCTGTGCAACAAGAACGACGCGGCCACGTCGCCCCAGTGCGCCAAGGGCGCCGTCACCAGTGCGCAGAAGGAACAGATCGAGTCCGATCTCAAGAAGATGGACGTCGTCGACACCGTCGACCACGAGACGGCCGAGCAGGCGTACAAGCACTACAAGGAGCAGTACGGCGACACCCCCATCGCGTCCACCATCACGCCGGACCAGATGCAGGAGTCGTTCCGGGTCAAGCTCCACGACCCCGAGAAGTACAAGGTGGTCGCGACGGCGTTCGCCGGCCGGGACGGTGTGCAGTCCGTCCAGGACCAGCGCAACATCCTGCAGAACCTCTTCGACTTGATGAACGGCATGCGCATCGCCGCTCTGTGCGTCATGGGCCTGATGCTCGTCATCGCGATGATGCTGATCGTCAACACCGTGCGCGTCTCGGCGTTCAGCCGACGGCGTGAGACCGGCATCATGCGTCTGGTGGGTTCGTCCAGCTTCTACATCCAGACGCCGTTCATCATGGAGGCCGCCGTCGCCGGCGTGCTCGGCGGAGCCGTCGCCTGCGTGATGCTGCTCGTCGGACGGTACTTCCTCATCGACAACGGCCTCGCGCTGGCCGACAAGATGCAGTTGGTGAACTTCATCGGCTGGGACTCGGTTCTGGCCGTGCTGCCCCTGATCCTTGTGATCGGTCTGCTGATGCCCGCTGTTGCGGCTTTCATCGCACTGCGCAAGTACCTCAAGGTGTGACAAGCGCCCCGGGCGTCGTACGGTCAACGGCCGTACGGCGCCCTTCGCTTGTCCTAGACTCGACGCCATGTCGGGACCCGAGTTCAGTCCTCGGCCCCACGGCATGCGCCGTGGGGCAGCCCTGACCGCGGTCTTCGCGACCGTTCTCGCCACCGCCGCCGCCACCGGCGGTCTGCCGGGCGAGAGGCAGGAGACATCGCGCAGGCTCTCCGTCCACGCGGCGGCCCAGGCCGTCGACCGCGACGCGGTCGCCCGGGCCGCGGCCGAGGCGATGGCGGACGGCAAGTCGGGCACCGAGGCGGCGGAGGAGTTCGTCAGCCGCAGTGGCGACCGCTGGAGCGCGGTGTACGACAGCGAGGAGTTCGAGGAGTTCGAGAACGCCCTCGACGGCGAGTACACCGGCGTCGGTCTGCGGACCCGGCGCACCGGCGGCCGCACGGAGGTCGCGGAAGTCCAGAAGGGCGGCCCCGCGGACCGGGCGGGGATCCGGCCCGGCGACCTGCTGCGGACCGTGGACGGGCAGGAGGTCGCACGGCGCCCGGTCACCGACGTCGTGGCGCTGCTGCGCGGGGCGGACGGCACGGACGTCGTCCTCGGGCTGGAGCGGGACGGCCGCCGCTGGACCGAGACGCTGACCCGCACCCTGCTGACCACCGAGAGCGTCACCGTCCGCCGCGTCGGCGAGGACACCGTGATGATCAAGGTTTCCTCGTTCACCAAGGGGTCGGGCGCGCGGGTGCGGGAAGCGGTGCGCCGGGCGCCCGAGGGCGCGGGCGTCCTCCTGGACCTGCGGGGCAACGCGGGCGGCCTGGTCTCCGAGGCGGTGACGGCCGCGTCCGCCTTCCTCGACGGCGGCCTGGTCGCCACGTACGACCTGCGCGGCGAGCAGCAGGCGCTCTACGCGGACGGCGGCGGAGACACCCGCCGGCCCCTCGTCGCGCTGGTCGACGCGGGCACCATGAGCGCGGCCGAGCTGGTCACCGGCGCGCTGAAGGACCGCGGCCGGGCGATCACCGTCGGCTCGCGCACCTTCGGCAAGGGCTCGGTGCAGATGCCGAGCCGGCTGCCCGACGGCTCGGTGGCCGAGCTCACGGTGGGTCACTACCGCACCCCGTCCGGTCACAGCGTGGACGGCAAGGGCATCACGCCGGACCTGCCGGCGGGCGAGGGCGCCGAACAGCGTGCGCGGTCGGTATTGAGTGGCCTCAGGGGGGCCTCGTAGTGCGAAAATGAGCGCACTATGGCAAAGGAAAAAGGGCGCAAGCTGATCGCGCAGAACAAGAAGGCGCGGCACGACTACCACATCCTCGACACCTACGAGTGCGGTCTCGTGCTGATGGGGACCGAGGTGAAGTCGCTGCGTCAGGGGCGGGCCTCGCTGGTGGACGGCTTCGTCCAGATCGACGGCCACGAGGCGTGGCTGCACAACGTCCACGTCCCCGAGTACAGCCAGGGCACGTGGACGAACCACAGCGCGCGTCGCAAGCGGAAGCTGCTGATGCACCGGGCGGAGATCGACAAGCTCGAGTCGAAGTCCCAGGAGACGGGTCACACGATCGTGCCCCTCGTCCTGTACTTCAAGGACGGCCGGGCCAAGGTCGAGATCGCGCTGGCGAAGGGCAAGAAGGAGTACGACAAGCGCCAGACGCTGCGGGAGAAGCAGGACCGCCGCGAGGCGGACCGCGCGATGTCGGCGGCGCGACGGCGGCAGCGGGCGTAGTCGCCGCAAGCCGCGGGAAGCCGCGGGAAGCCGCAGGAATACGGTGGCACCGTCGTGCGTTGGTCACGTACGATGGCACCTGCCCCGCACGGCAGGGGCGATGATTGACAAATCAACATGGGGATGATCGGTTTCGACAGCGGATGTCGAAGCAGGGGAAGCGTGTCGAGGAAGCGGCAATGATCTCGTTAACCATATGTCGCAACCAATAATCGCCAACACCAAGCGCGATTCCTTCGCCCTCGCTGCCTGAGTAGCGACTCGCGAAGTGTCAGCCCGGGGCTGTTCCCGACCCGGATCCTGGCATCAGCTAGGGAACTAAACCTCTAGGCCCGGTCACGGGGTCGAGAGGGAAACCAAACAGTGACTGAGCCCGTCGGAGACTTGTCCGCGTGATCTCCGGGGCCGAGAAAAGCGCAGCGGACTGCACACGGAGAAGCCCTGGTTCTGCACCGTTGGACGCGGGTTCGATTCCCGCCATCTCCACCGATGGAGGTCCCGGAGGCGTATGCCCCCGGGGTCCCCGCATCCCATGTGGACAAGGCCCGGCAGCTACGGCAGCCGGGCCTTCGTCATGCCCGCCACCACCAGTGCCACCGCCGCGGCGCACACCGGCACGGCGTAGCCGGTCGTGGGGCCCAGGTGCTCCACCACCCAGCCGCCGCTCGCCGATCCCGCCGCGATGCCCCCGAGCAGCGCGGTGACGGCCAGGGTCATGCCCTCGTTGGCCTGGCCCGGCGGTGTCAGACGCTGGACCACGGTCATCCCGGTCACCATCGTCGGTGCCGTCGCCATGCCCGCGAGCAGCAGGGCACCCGCGACGGCGAGCACCGAGCCGGTGCCGGCGGCGGCCAGCAGCGGCAGCGACATCAGGACCGTCATCGCGGTGAGCGTGGTGACGAGACCGGCCGCCCGGCCGACCCGGCCGTAGACCAGGCCGGCGGCGCACGAACCCGCGGCCTGGAGCGCGAGCACCGCACCGGCTGCCGGACCGTCGACGAAGGCGAGCGTGACCACCTCCATCGCGCCGAAGACCGCTCCCGTGGCGAGGAACACCATGAGGAGAGCGGGCATGCCGGCGGCGCGCAGCGGCGAGCGGGCGGCGGTACGCGGTGCCGGGGGCGGCTCGGTGGAGCGCTGCGCGGCGAAGACGAGGACGCCGGTGAGGAGCAGGATCGCACCGGTCAGCGTGCCCGCTTCCGGGAACAGCGCCGCGCACAGGAACGCCGCGAGGACGGGGCCGAGCATGAAGCAGAGCTCGTCGGCCGCCTGCTCGAAGGAGTTCGCCGTGTGCAGTGCGGCCGGATCGCCCCGGTGCAGGTGCGCCCAGCGCGCCCGGGACATGCCCCCCGTGTTGGGGATGGTGGCGGTCGCCGCGTAGGCGGCGAACAGCGTCCAGTCGGGCGCCTGCCAGCGCACGCACAGCAGCAGGGCCAGCTCGCCGAGCACGGCGACGGCCGTGGCGGGCACGGCGATCCGGGCCTGCCCGTACCGGTCGACGAGCCGTGCCGTCCAGGGCGCGACCAGCGCGGTGGCGGCGAGACCGGTCGCGGTGACGGCGCCGGCCAGCGCGTACGAACCCCGGGATCCGGCGATCATGATGACGGCGCTGACGCTGAACATCCCCATCGGGAGACGGGCGATCAGATTGCCCGCGGTGAACGCACGGGCACCGGGCGTCGCGAACAGCCGCCGGTAGGGGCCGGGCGGCCTGCGCCGCCGTACGCGCCGCGCAGGAGCCGCGACCCCGGTGGTCCGCGCCGCGTCGTCACCGGCGTCGAACCGGGGCACGAAGGCCGGGGATCCGGGCGTGATCGCGGGCAGGGGAGGTCGAGCCGCCTGGTGCGGCCGGGAGGTGTGCGGCATGGCTCCACCCTCCCGGCCGCCGCCCTGGGCCGTCCAACACCTGATCGCTGGCCATTGACGCACCTGTGTTGTTGAATGCGGCGTGCCCCGAGATCTCGACCCGCGCCTGCTGCGCGCCTTCGCCGCCGTCGCCGAGGAGCTCCACTTCACCCGCGCCGCCGCCCGGCTCTACGTCGCCCAGCAGGCGCTCAGCCGTGACGTCCGACGGCTCGAAAGGGAATTGGGCGTCGAGCTGTTCGTGCGGACCACCCGGCACGTGACGCTCACCGCGGACGGCGAACGGCTGCTGCCGTACGCCCGGAGGGTGCTCGCCGCCCAGGACGAACTGCTCGCGGCCGCCGACGGTGCCGCGCGCCCGCTGCTGGTCGACCTCAACAGCCCGGGCCCGACCATGACATCCGCGCGCGTCCTCGCCCACGCCCGTGACCTCGCCCCGGACTGCGAGCTGATGGCCCGCTACGAGAGCGGACTGAGCCATGCAGCGGCCGAGATCCTGG
This sequence comes from Streptomyces sp. NPDC049597, assembly GCF_040675505.1. NCBI lineage: Bacteria > Bacillati > Actinomycetota > Actinomycetes > Kitasatosporales > Streptomycetaceae > Streptomyces > Streptomyces sp. NPDC049597. The sequence continues at coordinate 9,006 of NZ_JBFAOY010000032.1, read as the reverse complement.
CCGGCCGGCTCGACGTGTCCTTCGGGCGTTTCGCCGGACTCGTGCCCTCCGTGCGGGCGCAGCTCGCCCAGCAGCCCGTACGGCTGGAGCCCATGGCGGTCCTGCTGCCCAGGACCCATCCGCTCACGGCACTGGAGCGCGTCCCGCTGGGCGCGCTGGCCGGCGAGACCGTGTACGCCGGGGACGGGAACCCGAGGACAGCGGAGTGGACCGACCTGGCGCGGCGGCTGTTCGCCGGGCGGGGCATCACCGTCGCGCCGCCCGCGCCGCTCGCGGTGGGCGAGGAGGAGTTCCGGCGGGTGATGGAGAAGGCCGGCAATCCGGTGCTCGTGGTCGTGGACTTCCCCGCACTGCCCGGCACCGTACGGCGGCCGCTCGTCGATCCCGTGCCGCTGTCGCCGGTCTCGCTGGTGTGGCGCAAGGGGCTGCGTCACCCCGGTCTGGACGCGCTGCGCCGGGCGGCGGCCGAGCTCGCCGAGCGGGAGGGCTGGCTCGAAAGGGATCCTGCACAATGGCTGCCCGAGACCGATACGTCCCTGATGTGCGGCCGGCCCTGAGGCCCTCCCGACGGCGGGGCCTCCCACCATGGCCTGCCGCCCGGCGAGGCCCCGGCCTCACGGGGCCGGTACGGCGGACGTGAGAGCAAGGTTTCGCACCGGTCACCTCACGGCACCGGCCTGAAACGCGCCGTCCATAACGTCTTGTCCCACGACGAGACCCAGGTGGAGGCGCACGATGGCAGGCCGGTGGATCGAAGAGTGGGACCCCGAGGACGAGACGTTCTGGCAGACGAAGGGGGAGCGGATCGCCCGGCGCAATCTCGCTTTCTCCGTACTCAGTGAGCACATCGGGTTCTCGATCTGGAGCCTGTGGTCCGTGATGGTCCTCTTCATGGGGCCCGAGTACGGCGTGGACCCGGCCGGCAAGTTCTTCCTGATCGCCACGGCGACCGTGGTGGGGGCCGTGATCCGGGTGCCGTACACCTTCGCCGTCGCCCGGTTCGGCGGACGCAACTGGACCGTCTTCAGCGCGCTGCTGCTGCTCCTGCCGACCGGCGCCGCCTACGCGGTGATGGAGCCCGGCACCTCGTACGCCACGTTCCTCGCGGTCGCCGCCCTCACCGGCGTCGGCGGCGGCAACTTCGCCTCGTCGATGACGAACATCAACGCCTTCTTCCCGCTGCGGAAGAAGGGGTGGGCGCTCGGCCTCAACGCGGGCGGCGGCAACATCGGCGTGCCCGTCATCCAGCTCATCGCCCTGCTGATCATCGGCACCGCCGGCGCGGCACACCCGCGGCTCGTGCTCGGCATCTACATGCCGCTCGTCGTGGTCGCCGCCCTGTGCGCGGCCCTGTGGATGGACAACCTGGCTCCGGTCAAGAACGACACCGGGGCCGCGAAGGACGCCGCCAAGGAGGGCCACACCTGGATCATGGCCTTCCTCTACATCGGCACCTTCGGCTCGTTCATCGGCTACAGCTTCGCCTTCGGTCTCGTGCTGCAGACGCAGTTCGGGCGCACCCCGCTGCAGGCCGCGTCGCTCACCTTCATCGGCCCGCTGCTCGGCTCGCTGATCCGGCCTCTCGGCGGCGCCCTCGCCGACCGCTTCGGCGGCGCCCGCATCACCCTGTGGAACTTCGCCGGCATGGCCGCCGCCACCGGAGTCGTCATCGCCGCGTCCGTCCAGGAGTCCCTCGGCGTCTTCCTCGTCGGCTTCATCGCCCTGTTCGTCCTCAGCGGGCTCGGCAACGGCTCGACGTACAAGATGATCCCCGGCATCTTCCAGAACAAGGCGCTGTCCCTGGGCATGACCGGCGAGACAGCGGCCGCCTACGGGCGCCGGCTCTCCGGTGCCTCCATGGGGCTCATCGGAGCGGTCGGCGCGCTCGGCGGGCTCGCGATCAACCTCGCCTTCCGCCAGTCCTTCCAGACCGCCGGCACCGGCACCGCCGCCTTCGTCGCCTTCCTCGCCTTCTACGCGGTGTGCTCCGCTCTGACGTGGGCGGTATACCTTCGCCGGCCCGCCGTCGTCCCGGCCCGCACCGCGGAGACCGCGACGGAGCCCGAGCCCGCGTACGCCCGGGTCTGAACCGGCAGGAAACATCGGTGGGTGTGTAACAACGGCGAAATCTGAGCGATCCGGGCCTGTCACGCGCCTTTGACAGGCTCGGCCGCCAGTTCAGCAGTCCAATGGGGTACATCCAGGCACATCCAGTAGGGACGACCGACATGCACGACCACGGCCATCCACACGGTCCGCTCGCGGGCTTCACCGTAGGCGTCACCGCCGCGCGCCGCGCCGACGAGCTGGGCGCACTGCTGCAGCGGCGGGGCGCGGCCGTGCTGCACGCCCCGGCGCTGCGCATCGTTCCGCTCGCCGACGACGCGGAGCTGCTCGCCGCCACCAAGGAACTCATCGACCACGCGCCCGACGTGGTCGTCGCCACCACCGCCATCGGCTTCCGCGGCTGGGTCGAGGCCGCCGACGGCTGGGGATTCGGTGACGACCTGCTCGCCCGGCTGCGCGGCGTCGAACTCCTCGCCCGCGGCCCCAAGGTGAAGGGCGCGATCCGGGCCGCAGGGCTCACCGAGGAGTGGTCGCCGGCCTCCGAGTCCATGGCGGAGGTGCTGGACCGGCTGCTGGACGAGGGCGTCTCCGGTCGCCGCATCGCGCTCCAGCTGCACGGCGAGCCGCTGCCCGGGTTCGTCGAATCACTGCGCGACGCCGGTGCCGACGTCGTCCTCGTCCCGGTGTACCGGTGGATGGAGCCGGAGGACATCGCTCCGCTCGACCGGCTCCTCGACGCGACCATCGCGCGCGGCCTGGACGCAGTGACCTTCACGAGCGCGCCCGCCGCGGCCTCCCTGCTCTCCCGTGCGGAGAGCCGCGGGCTGCTGGGCCGGCTGCTGGAGGCCTTCGACCACGACGTCCTCGCGGCGTGCGTGGGGCCGGTCACCGCGATGCCGCTCCAGGCGGCGGGGGTGACCACGGTGCAGCCGGAGCGCTTCCGGCTCGGCCCGCTCGTCCAACTGCTCGGCGCCGAACTGCCCGCCCGCGCCCGTACGCTGCCGATCGCGGGCCATCGTGTCGAGATCCGGGGCCACGCGGTCCTGGTCGACGACGACCTGCGCCCCGTGCCGCCCGCGGGAATGGCGCTGCTGCGGGCGCTGTCGCAGCGCCCCGGCTGGGTCGTCTCCCGGGCCGACCTGCTGCGGGTGCTGCCGGGCACGGGCAAGGACGAGCACGCCGTCGAAACGGCGATGGCGCGCCTGCGGACGGCGCTGGGCGCGCCGAAGCTGATCCAGACGGTGGTCAAACGCGGGTACCGGCTGTCGCTGGACCCGTCGGCGGCGACGGAGCACGCGGGGGCGTGAGGGGCGGCCCTCGTCGGGTCCCTGTGCCTGGCGGGCTCGCCGTGGCTCTGCCCCGGGCCCCGCGCCTCAATCGCCGGCGGGGCTGATTTCAGGCACCGGTCGCCGGGTGGGTGGGCTTGCGGGCGTCTGCCGGTGCGTGAGCGTGACGAGCTGTAGGGGCTCTGCCCCCAGGGCTCGCGCTCCGGGGGCGGATTTTGGGCGTCCTCGGGCGGTGGGGCCGGGAGATGCCCGGTGGGCCGGCGCGGCGCGCTTGTCGGGGGCTCTGCCCCGGGCCCCGCGCCTCAACCGCCGACGGGGCTGAATTCGGCCCGGTCGTCGGGTGGGTGGGCCGGGCTGTGCCGGTGAACGCCGCACCTCGGTCGTCGGCGGGCTGAGTTCGGCCCGGTCGTCGGGTGGGGGGGCCGGGCCGTGCCGGTGAACGCCGCACCTCGGTCGTCGGGGGGGCGCAGTTCGGCCCGGTCGGCGGTCGGGCGGGCCGATCAAGGGCTCCGCGCCTTCCGGGAGTGGCGGGACGCGGGCTTCCCGGGGGAAGGGCGGGCGGGCACTCTGGTGGGGACAGCCGGTCGTGAAACCCTAGGCGGTGACAGGCACATGGCGGCGGGCACGGGCTCGTACGAGTGGCGGTTCGACTCCGGGCGGGTCTGCCTGGATCTGATGGCCACGGCACCACAGGCCGGCCGGGCGGGACCCGGGTGCGAACCGCTCGCCGGGCCGGGGCGGCTCTCCTGTTGGCTGGCGGGCGCCGGGCTCGTGCCCGCCGGGACCCCGATCGGCGCGGCCGACGACTCCTGGGTCACCGGCTTCGTCGAACTGCGCGCATGCGTCGCACAGTTGGTGGCCGCCGCGCTCGAAGGGAGCAACGCGGGTCCGGCGTTGGAGACCCTCAACGCCCTCGCCGAGGGGCCGCCGCCCGGCATCAGGGCCGTACGGGACGAAAACGGCACGCTCGTACGGGCGTTGAGCGCCGCGCCCGGGCTCGGCGCGCTGCTCGCGGCCGTCGCCCGCGACGCCGTCGACCTGCTCACCGACCCCGTCGCCCGCTCCCGGCTCCGCCGGTGCGAGGGCGACAACTGCGCACGCGTCTACCTGGACACATCCCGCGGCCGGCGGCGGCGCTGGTGCTCCAGCGAGGTGTGCGGCAACCGCGAGCGCGTGGCCCGGCACCGGCGCAAGGCGGCCGCCCACTGAAAAGGATCTGAAAATTCTTCTCGGCGCGTTGAGTGATCCCCTCCCGGCCCCCGTAGTGAAGGGGGACCAGGAAACAAGGTCTCGACCGGGGAGGTTCAGGTGCGCAAGGATGCCGCCGTGGCCGATGACCGTCCGCAACGGGCCCGCCATCGCAAGGGGCACCTCCCGGGCCCGGAGGGCTCAGGGGGACAGAAACCGCGCATCGACACCTCCGTGCCCGACGAGGAGTTGATGCGTGCGCTCTATCGCGAACACGCGGGACCGTTGCTCGCCTATGTACTGCGTCTCGTCGCAGGCGACCGCCAGCGCGCCGAGGACGTCGTGCAGGAGACGCTCATCCGTGCCTGGAAGAACGCCGGTCAGCTCAACCGGGCGACCGGCTCTGTCCGACCCTGGCTGGTGACGGTCGCCCGGCGCATCGTCATCGACGGTCACCGCAGCCGGCAGGCCCGGCCGCAGGAGGTCGACCCGTCGCCGCTGGAGGTCATGCCCGCGGAGGACGAGATCGACAAGGCGTTGTGGCTGATGACGCTCTCGGATGCGCTCGATGATTTGACGCCCGCCCACAGGGAAGTCCTTGTCGAGACGTATTTCAAGGGGCGTACGGTCAATGAGGCGGCCGAAACACTCGGCATACCCAGCGGGACCGTGCGGTCCCGAGTGTTCTACGCGCTCCGTTCCATGAAGCTCGCTCTTGAGGAGAGGGGGGTCTCGTCATGACCAGGTACGAGCCGGAGTCCGTACACGACGCCGTCGGCGCGTACGTGCTCGGCGTGCTCGACGACGCGGATGCCTCCGCCTTCGAGGCGCACCTCGCCGCGTGCGACATCTGCGCCGCCCGCCTCGAGGAGTTCTCGGGAATGGAGCCGATGCTGGCGATGCTGGCCGAGGCGCCGGCCCCGCCGCCGCAGAACGTGCACGGCCTGCCCGGCATGCCGGGCCGCACGGACTTCCCGCCGCCGCGCCCCGCACCCGTCGTGCCCACGTCCCCGAGCCCGCGGGTCCTCGACGGTCTGCTGAACGAGGTGGCCGCGGGCCGTGCCGCCAAGCGCCGGCGTGGCATGTACCTCCTCGCGGCCGCGGCGGCGCTGATCATCGGCGGCCCGGCCGTCGCCGTCGTGGTCACGGCCGACGACACCACCGGCAACCAGGCCGTCGAACCGCACCCGACGAGCCCCGCCGAGGACGCCTTCTTCAACCACATGGAGGAGAAGGTGCAGGCCACCGACGCGACGACGAAGGTCAGCGCTGTCGTCGGCATGGAGAAGAAGGGCTGGGGCACCCACACCGTCCTGGAGCTGAAGAACGTCAAGGGCCCCCTGAAGTGCAACCTCATCGCCGTCTCCAAGACCGGCGAGGAGGAGGTCGTCACGTCCTGGGCCGTTCCGAAGTGGGGCTACGGCATCCCCGACAGCCCCGAGAAGGCGGCGAAGAACCCGCTGTACGTGCACGGCGGCGCGGCGATGGACCGCAACGACATCGACCACTTCGAGGTGCGTACCTTCGACGGGCAGCGCCTGGTGGAGGTCGACGCGTAGGCCGCCCGGCCGCGCACGGGCGGACCCCCGACCCGGGCGCGGCCGGTACAGGTGCAATGTCCGCCCCCCTTGGCGTACGGTTGACGGCTGCCCAGTGCACGTCAGAAGGGGGCCTCGGTGGCCGCGCATGCCGCTGAATCCGTTGATTCCGTTGTCGACACCGTGATCGGCTCCGCAGCCGACTCGGTGCGGGACCGGGAGATCGCCGTCGAGCAGATCCACCTGGACCGGGTGTACCGCCGTCTCGAGGAGAAGATCCACGAGGCGGAGTTCCTGATGAACGACGCCGCCAAGCGGGGGCAGGTCGGCACGCCCGGCGCGCTCGCCGAGCGGGACGCCCAGGTCTTCCGCGCCGGCGTGCACCTGAACCGGCTCAACAACGAGTTCGAGGACTTCCTCTTCGGCCGTATCGACCTGCTGTACGGCAAGGACGGCACGAAGGGTCCCGACGGCGCGTACACCTCCGTCGAGCCCGCCGACGACGCCGTACGGCCGGACAACACGGCCGACATCGGCGAGACCCTGCACATCGGCCGCATCGGGGTCCTCGACTCCGACTACGCCCCGCTGGTCATCGACTGGCGTGCCCCGGCCGCCGCGCCCTTCTACCGCTCCACGCCCGTCGACCCCGGCCGTGTGGTGCGCCGGCGCGTCATCCGCTCCAAGGGCCGCAAGGTCCTCGGGGTCGAGGACGACCTGATGCGCCCCGAGCTGACCGCGTTCCTCGGCGGCGAGGAGCTGCCCGTCGTCGGCGACGGCGCGCTGATGGCGGCCCTGGGGCAGGCCCGCAGCCACACCATGCGCGACATCGTCGCCTCCATCCAGGCGGAGCAGGACCTGGTCATCCGCGCGCCCGCCGCCTCCGTGACCTACGTCGAGGGCGGCCCGGGCACGGGCAAGACCGCGGTGGCCCTGCACCGGGCCGCGTACCTGCTCTACCAGGACCGGCGGCGGTACGCGGGCGGCATCCTGATCGTCTCCCCGACGCCGCTGCTGGTGGCCTACACCGAAGGCGTGCTGCCCTCGCTCGGAGAGGAGGGCCAGGTCGCCATCCGCGCGGTCGGTTCCCTCGTGGACGGTGCCGAGGCGACGGCGTACGACGAACCGGCCGTGGCCCGGGTCAAGGGCTCCTCCAAGATGCTCAAGGTGCTGCGCAAGGCCGCCAGGGGCGCCCTCGAACTGGGGGAGGGCCCCACCCGGCTGCGGGTCGTCGCCTTCGGACGGCGGCTGGAGCTGGAGGCCGACGAGCTCCAGCGCATCCGCAACAACGTGCTGGGCGGCACCACCCCCGTCAATCTGCTGCGTCCCCGCGCGCGGCGGCTGCTCCTGGACGCCCTGTACGCCAAGTCCGGCGCCGCCGGACGCCACGAGGACCCCGAGCTGGCGGCCGAGCTGCGCTCGTCCTTCGACGAGGACATCACCGGCGAGGACGACTTCGTCGCGTTCCTGGACGCCTGGTGGCCGGAGCTGACCCCGCGCGGCGTGCTGACGGCGATGGCGGACGAGAAGCGGCTCGGCCGCTGGGCCCGCCGGGTGCTGAACCCGGGTGAGGTGCGCAGGCTCGCCCGCTCCCTGCGCCGGGACGCCCTGTCCGTGCACGACGTGGCGCTCCTGGACGAGCTGGGCACCCTGCTGGGCACGCCCGCCAGGCCGCGCAGGAAGCGCGAGCTCGACCCGCTGGACCAGCTCACCGGTCTCGAGGAGCTGATGCCGCAGCGCGAGGAGTCGCAGCGCGAGCGCGCGGAGCGGCTCGCGGCCGAGCGGACCGAGTACGCGCACGTGATCGTCGACGAGGCGCAGGACCTCACTCCCATGCAGTGGCGCATGGTGGGCCGCCGCGGCAGGCACGCCACCTGGACCGTCGTCGGGGATCCGGCCCAGTCGTCCTGGTCGTCCCCGGACGAGGCGGCCGAGGCGCGGGACGAGGCGCTGGGCACCCGTCCGCGGCGTCGTTTCGAGCTGACCGTGAACTACCGGAACCCGGCCGAGATCGCCGAGCTGGCCGCGAGGGTGCTCACCCTGGCGATGCCGGGCATGCAGGCGCCCTCGGCGGTCCGCTCGACGGGCGTCGAGCCGCGGTTCGCCGTCGTCCCGGACGGCGGCGACCTGGCGGGCGCGGTGCGGGCCGAGGCCGAGCGGCTGCTGGCCCGGGTGGAGGGCACCGTGGGCGTCGTCGTCGCCATGAACCGGCGCGAGGAGGCGGCCCGCTGGCTCGCGGGCCTCGGCGAGCGCGTGGTGGCCCTGGGTTCGCTGGAGGCGAAGGGACTGGAGTACGACGCGACGGTGGTCGTCTCGCCCGCCGAGATCGCGGACGAGTCGCCGGCCGGACTGCGGGTGCTGTATGTGGCGCTCACCCGCGCGACGCAGCAGCTCACGGTCGTCTCGGACCGCCGTGACCAGCCGGACGGGGAGGGCGTGCCCGACCTGCTGCGCGAGTGAGGGATGCGGCCTGCGGGCGACTGACGGCGAGTCAACACGCCGTACGGGAATCACTTGCCCGAGTGGTGCGTTAGCCTGGGTGTGGCACCGGCTCGATCCAAGCCCCCGGGCCCAACCTTCGTCGCTACGAGCGACCACTTGCCGCGAGGCGAGCATGGCGGGTCGGTGCCACTTGAATCACCTGGAAGAGGCCCGGAGCACCGTATCGGTGACTCCGGGCCTCTTCTGTTTCCCGGCGCTCTCTCGTATGGTGGAAAACAGTTTCCGAAAACAAAATGACCGCATTACCTGCTACCGGCAGGTAGGTGTCACCATCGTTAGGCGCTGCCGGGCCTCGGCCCCTGGTGTCGCGCACAACGAAGCTAGGGAAAGCAGAGGAATCCGGTCATGGCAACGGCGCCCAGCGTCTCGTACTCGATGACGGTCCGGCTGGAGGTGCCCGCGAGTGGTACCGCGGTCTCGCAGCT
>NZ_JBFAOY010000031.1:0-69966 GCF_040675505.1 Streptomyces sp. NPDC049597 | reverse complement strand
CGGCGGGGGGGCCCCCCCCCCCCCCGGGCGGGGGGGGCCCCCCGCCCCGTCGGCTTCCTCGGCCGCCCGCCGGGCCCGGGCCATCTGCGACCATCTCGCCGAGGCGGACCTGCGGCGCGAGATCAACGACGGCTCCAGGTCCTGGAGAACTGCAACTCCGCCAACCACGACGGCAAGGACGGCGACCGGACCGGCTCCCGACAAGGAGTCCGAGGAGGTCTGCATGCTCGTCCTGCACCTGTCCAGTCCGCGTTGGTACACGTCAACACCCTGCTTCTCCAGGACATTCTGAGCGAAAGCGAGTTGCTGCGGCGGCTCACCGACGCCGACCGTCGGGCCCTGTCCCCGCTGCTCTTGGACCCACGTCAACCCCTACGGCCGATTCGAGGCGGATATGACCAACTGGCTCGAACTCGGTCCGCTCGCGGAGCTCCCAGTCCAGCGGACGAACGTCGGACGGCAGCCGCCCAGGGAATTGCTGGGAAGTGGTGAACAACGGTAGCGGTGACAGGCCGGGACTGAGGCCGAGCCAGTGGCCGACGCCCAGGGAGCGACTCCGAGCGGGTCGGCCGCTCATGGGCCAGTGACTGTCGGCGGGGCGTCGGAGCCGGAGGCCACGGGCCGTCGAGCTGCGAGTGGGAGAGGAGAGAGGCAGTGTGTGCGGGCCCAGACCGCTCCGTTGCCTGTCAGTGCAGTCCGCTGTAGGCGGCCATGATGATTTCCAAGCCGCGGTTGTCCTCCTGCCGGTCCCGGTCGATCATCTGGTTCATGACGTAGGCCACCGTCATGCGTGAGGCGGGGTCGCTCGCGACCAGCGAACCGCCCCAGCCGCCCCAGCCGAAGGTGTTGCCGAACTTGCCGAAGCCCACCGTCCAGCACATCGGCGTCCTCAGGATGCGGTCCTCACCGCGGAACACCTCCTGCCACGCGGGCTCGCAGCCCTGGGGGGACAGCAGCCGCACGCCGCCGGCCGTTCCCTGGTTCGCCAGTACCGACTGAACAAGGGCGACAGAGCGAGCGTTGCCGAAGCCGTTCACCGCAGGGATCTGCGCACGGCGCCAGGCCACTGAGCTGGCGTCTTTGACCCGAATGGTGGCACTGGTGTTCTCCCGGGGTACGCCGTCCGCTCCGGGGGGTGCGCCGGCGGTGTACTCGTCGGTCAGCGAAGGTGGCGGGATGAGCGGTGCGACGCGGTGGTCATGCTCCGCAGAGAGTCCGATGTGGAAGTCCGCGCCCAGCGGCTTGGCCACTTCCTGGGCGAAGAACTCGCCGAGGCTGCGGCCGGTGATGCGGCGGACGATCTCACCCACGAGGAACCCGAAGGTGAGTGCGTGATAGCCGGCTGCCGTTCCCGGTTCCCATTCGGGCGCCTGTGCGGCCAGCCCTGCCGTCACGCTCTCCCAGTCGTAGAGCTCCTCGACCGTCCTCGGCCCGGACAGGTCCGGCAGTCCCGCGGTGTGCGACAGCACGTGCCGTACCAGCACGTTCTCCTTCCCGGCCGCGGCGAACTCGGGCCAAGAGGCGGCGACCGGCGCGGACAGGTCGAGCTGGCCTCGGTCGGCCAGGATCAGCGCGCACAGCGCCGTCATGTTCTTGCTCATCGAGTTCACGCCGACGATGGTGTCGCGCTCCCAGCTGACGGAACGGTCCGCGTCGGCGTATCCGCCCCAGATGTCGACCACCGGCTCGCCGTCAACGTATACGGCCGCTGAGGCGCCCACGTCGTCCTTGCCGAGCAGAGCTGCCAGTGCCTCACGGACTGCGGCAAACCGCGGTTCGCAAAATCCCTGAACATCAGTCATGGCCTAAGCCTCAGGTAACGCCAGGGCTCCGGCCCGATAATTCCCGCACTGGTTTTGTCGGGCGGGGCGCGATCGAATTCTCTGTACTCCATCAAGGCGGCCCTGGCGGCCGCGCGGTCGACGGCTCGACCTGCCGTATCGGTAGCTGTTCCCACGGGGAATCCCCGGGTCACTCGTCGAGCATGTGCGTCACGACAGCCCGGCCCGATGACGGAGACCGCAGCCCCAATGACCGCCAGGGTGCCGCACGCGGCGAGCGACTCCGCATCGGGCTCGGCTGCCGGCCGCCGCGGCTCCTGCGGCGGCTGGTTCGCAGGTGGGCGTTCCTACAGTGGAGAGACAAGAACGAAGGACGGATACGCATGCTGGAGCGGCTGAATCAGGCGCTGGACCACCTGGAGACTTGCCTTGACCGGGAGATCGACATGGCCACGGTGGCCCGGATCGCCGCGGTCTCGGAGCACCACTTCCGGCGGCTGTTCTCCGCGCTCGCCGGCATGCCGCTCCCGGTCTACGTGCGGCGCCGGCGCATGACACTTGCCGGTGCCGAGGTGCTGGCCGGGGAGCGGACGCTGCTCGATGTCGCGATGCAGTACGGGTACGGCTCGGGCGAGGCGTTCGCCCGGGCGTTCCGGTCGGTGCACGGCATCGGGCCAGGCGAGGCCCGCCTCACGGGTGCCGTGCTGATGTCCCAGCCGCGTATGTCTTTCCGTGTCGTCGTCGAAGGGAGTACGACCATGCGGTACCGGATCGTGGAGAAGGAGTCGTTTCGGGTCGTCGGCAGGAAGGCCAAGGTCCCGCTCGTACACGAGGGGGTCAACGCGGCCGCCGCGGCGCATGTTGAAGGGCTGGACGAGCAGGCGATCGTCCGGATGAAGGGGCTGGCCGGCATGGAGCCGGAGGGGATCCTGTCGGCGGTGGTGCCTCTGACCGACAGCCGGGAGGAGGGCGCCGAGGTGGACTACTGGGTCGGCGTGGCGACCGGTCCCGAGGCTGCCGTCGAGGAGCTCGATGCCCTCGACGTGCCGGCCGGGACCTGGGCGGTCTTCGACAACCACGGGCCGTATCCGAGCGCGCTCCAGGAGCTGTGGCGGGACGTGTTCACGCAGTGGTTCCCCTCGAACCCGTACGCGACCCGGCCGGGTCCGGAGCTCCTGCGGACGCAGCCGGTGGAGATCGGCGCGGAGACCGACTCCCAGCTGTGGATCCCGGTCGAGCGGGGGAGCGCAAGCGCGCGGACGTGAACACCGGTACCTGGACGTCCCTGCGCAAGAGAGCAGCCTGGAGACCGAGCAGCGGGCCCGTGAACTGGCCGCCGCGCTGTACGCCGCCTGTACGGGGACCTCGAACCACTCACCCGCGCGGTGCCCGAGCCGTCCAGTGACCCCGGCGGGGCGTCAGCGCCGGTGCCCCCGCCGGCCGCCTTCGTCGTCGTGCCGCCGAAGGTGCGGATCAGTGAAACCGGTTGAGGAACGCACTGGGCGCAGCAAGTCAGGAACCGCCTGAATGGGCGGTGATGGGTAAGAAGCGTCGTAGTGGGATCTATAGTCGCGGCGTGCACATGCTGTGGACGTTTGTGGGCGTCGGGTCGGCGGTCGTGGTGGCGGTGTTGCCCAGCGCAGTCGAGCCTGTGGCGGGCTATGCCGGGGACCGTGTCGCGCAGCCGTCGGGCACGTTGTCGATCACCGTGCCTGCCGCGGTGAATGTCGGCACGGCGTTCCCGGGTTCGTCGGTCAGCCGACAGTTGGGTGAGGTGCGGGTGTCGGATACGCGGGGCAGGCGGCCTGCGGTCTGGACCGCGACGGTGTCGGCGACCGATTTCACCACGCCGGGCGGCGGCGCGGCCCGGCAGATCTCCCGGAGTCAGGTCTCGTACTGGTCGGGTCAGGCCACCAGCACCGTCGGTCCCGGTACCCGCGTTCCGGGCCAGGCCACGAGCGCGCAGGCGCAGAGCCTGAGCGTCCCGCGTACCGCGTTCAGCAAGACGTCGGGCAACGGCAACAACACCACCGCCTGGCAGCCGACGCTGATCGTCGCGGTGCCGGCGACCGCAGTCGGCGGCACCTACACCGGGACCGTCACTCACTCAGTCGCATAAAGCACCTCCAGACCGACATACCGTCACATACGGAGCTACGGTGACAGGGTGCGTAAACAACCTTTCATTTCATGTGTCATAGCCGCCGCCGTTGTCGGCGCGGCACCGTCGCCCGCGGTCGCCCAAGGCCCGTCGGGGGACACGACCGTCACGTTCACCGTGGCCACGGCGAACCTCATGATCGAGGTTCCTGCCTCGCGCGACCTGGGGTCCGGGTTCCCGGGGCAGACGATCAGCGGTCAGCTCGGCACCGTGGGGGTGCACGACGAGCGGGCCGCGGCGGACGCCACCTGGAGGGTGTCGGTGGTCGCGACGCAGTTCGACACCGGAACAGACCAGGAGAGCGAGGTCATCCCGCCGAACCTGGTGGACTACTGGTCGGGGCCGGCGACCTCCACCACCGGCAGCGGCACCTTCGTGCCCGGCCAGCCCACACGTGCCGACCGGCAGAGCCTGGAGCGGCCACGCACCGCGTTCTCCCACACCTCGGGCAGCGGAAACAACTCCGCGCACTGGAACCCCACCCTGGAGATCACCATCCCGCAGCATGCCGTCGGCGGTCTCTACAGCGGAACGGTGACCCATTCGGTGGCATGAGCCCGAACCGCCACCTGGCTGGCCTGCCGGACAGCTCAGCCCCTGCGGAGAGTGGGGCACGGCACGACCGCGGTGATGGTCTTGCCCGCCGCATGGACGTCGACCCGCACCTGCGATGACAGCTCCTGCACCAGGTGCCAGCCGAACCCGCCGGGCCGAGTGGCATCCCATGGCAGGCGACGCGGCGGGACGGTGCTGGCGTCCTGGACGACCACGGTCGCCGTTCCCGGTCCTGCCTCCAACCGGAACCCGCTCACCCCGCCGGCGTGCCGCACGGCGTTGGTGAACAGCTCCGACACCATCAGCAGCACCGCGTCTCTCGCGCTGCCGCCCTCCGGCGCGGCCACGGACAAGAACCTGCGGGCCACATCCCTGGCCTGATCCGCGGTCCGCAGGCTCTTGTCATCGGCGAGGGGCCCGTGTTCCTTCTCGGGGGGATGCACCATCTCGGTCTCCCAGCGGCTCGATCCTCAGATTCCTACCGTCTGCCCCGGACAGAACTGCTCAAAGGCCATATACCGCAGGGGAACTGCTGCATGTCAGACGCCAAGGCGGCCCTGGATCCCCGGTTGGGCGGAGGGCCCGGTGCCGCGGTCGGTCGCGGGCGGGTGCACCAGAGCGCGGTCTGCACCGCTGATCCAAACGACCTGGGGTCCTGCGAGTTGCGCTGAATCCCCTGGGACGTCCGCGTCCGCCGGCCGGCCTGCTGCATGCCCACGTCCGCGTCCTGGAGGCGTCATCAGGCGGGCCGTACGGCTTCAGGGTGCAGTAGGCGCCGTCGGCTGCGACCGTATGGGGGAGGAGGTAGGTCCGAACGGGTGAAGACGGAGGTGGCCGTCATGGTGAGGGCACATCCTTCCCTCCTGCGGGAGCTCGTCGAGCGCTGCGACACGCTGAGGCGTCTCTTGGCGTCCGGTGGCGGTGCGGAGACCAGGCGCCAGCTTGAGGATGTGACGTACACGCTGTGTGTGGTGACGGGCACACGCCGGTTGGACACGGCGCTGTATGTGGCCCGGCAGCAGTTGGCCGATGAGATGAGGCGCGAGCAGCCTCTCCGTCGATGAGCCAGCGGCTTCTGATCCCTCTGGCCGGGCTCGTCCAGATCAGCCGCCCGACGTTTGTCGCCGGCCGTCCGCACCGCTCGCATAGTCAGTCGGCCGCGCAGACCTCGCCGGTAGTTGCTTGTGGGTCATGGCCCGCCTCGACGCGACCACCCCCGCTGGGCTTGCACTGCACGGCTGGTCTCCGGACGAGCCGGCCGCGCCCGGGCACACGAAAGCGGCACCGCTCGGCGGCGGCGCAGACATGTGGGCCAGGACGTTGGCGACCACCGCGCCTGCCACACGCTGGGCCGCTTGACCTCAGGATGGCCAGCGGTCCGCGGCTCCCTTGGTGCGGATGGCAGGAGCTGGTCACCTTCGCTCGAAGGTGAGTGAGGACCCGGTGCAGGTGAGGGACAGGGGGTTCGGGATATCGGAAGCGGTTCTGGCGGTAGGGCTCAGCGCTCTCCAGTTACCGGCCGCCGAGGCGGCCGACCTGCCAGTGCCCCCGACCCGTGACGTCCACGAACATCGCGTGGGCGGCCAGCACATCCAGGACGGCCGCCATCCGCCCGGTGTGCCCGCACCGGGGACGGCCTCGCCCAGGCGCTCCACGATCGCCGTGCGGGTCAGAGGCTCCCGGGACCTGACCAGTGTCCGGGCGACCCGGTGCAGCAACGTGTCGCCGGGCGTCCCCAGCTCCGCCTGCCGCCACCGGTCCTCACCGCGGGAGTGCCACTCGGTGAGTGCGGCCACCCTCGTCGAGACGTGCTCCTCACCACGGGCAACACTGGCTGTCGTTGTGAGGGGACTCGCGGGCGCTTCCGCTGCCGCCAGTACAGTGCCCCAGCCACCGCCGTGCCCACCACCGCCACGGTCGCCAGCCGCTTCGGATCGCTCAACCGCATCGCCCCGGTGATCAGGTTACTCGTGAGATTCGGCAGGACGTCGGCCTGCCGCTCCAGGTCGGCCATCCGGCCCTCCGGCACCCCCACGTCCCCCAGGGCCGCGCGCAGGGCGACCCAGCCGCCGACCGCGAGCCCGCTGCCGACCAGGTCCGCGTCGCTCCCGATGATGACCACAGGGGCGATCACCCCGGCCAGCAGCAGCATCGGCACATCGGAGACGTCCCGTCCGGCGAGGACCTGAGCCTGCGGGGTCATCGGCAGGCTGGCGCCGGCCGTACGGCGCACCCTGATCATGTGAGCTAATCCCGCAGACGGATCACGACTCGAAACGCGCTCTAGCGACACGTGCCACGACCGCACCCCGAGCTCGGCCGCCCGCGCCGCCACCCTCCCGGTCACCCGCAGGCGGGGCTGCCCGCTGTCCTCGACGTACACCGCGGCGTCCGTCCACAGCAGGCCCGCCGGGGAGCTGAGCGCCTTGGCCAGGGCCTCCTTGGCGGCCGAACCGGACGGCGAGCGAGGCGACGCCCCGGGCGCTCCCAACTCGGCAACAGCAGCTCGCTGTCCCCGAACAGCCGCTTGACCAGCCCGGGCGTACGCTCCAGCGATGCCGCGAACCGATCAATCTCGGCGACGTCGATCCCGATCCCGATGATGCTCATTCCGAGCACCTTACGGTGGCGCGGTGGTGAGCGCCGGTCCGGTCACCGGTCGACATCGCCGCGGCGACCGCGCAGCGCCGCCAGGAAGTTGACCAGGGTGGCGGCGAAAGTGAAGAGACTGCCCGCGGCCTGAATGATCATCAGCCAGTCGCTCATGTTTCCTCCCGTGTTCGCTGATGGGGTTCAGTGCAACGGGCGGTCGCGCCCTCCGGCCACGGCTTCGGAGGGAGCCGGAGGAAGCCGGAGGACGGAGGAAGGCGGAGAAACCCTGAAATGGGCGACGGTGACTGGTCCCAGCCCGTACGTTGAGCTGGTCAGTACAGGCGTGAGGGGGTGCGGTGGAGGGAGTGGACCCGGATCGGGCGGACGGGCCCGCCGACTTCGCGGCGTGCCTCGACGCGCTCCGTCGGCTGCGGGGCCTGTCGTACGAGCGCATGGAGGCAGCGGCCGGGAAGTTGCCGCCGAAGCCCAGCGGACCGGCGTGGGAGCCTTTGGCCAGGAGCACGATCGGTGAGATCGTCACCGGTCGCCGGATGCCGTCGCGCGACAAGCTGTTGACCTTCCTCGCCGTGTGCGGGGTGCCCTCCGCGGAGGTCCCGCGGTGGCTGACGGCGTGGAGCCGGGTCGGGTCCGTGGCGATTCGACGGCCCTTGGGGGCTTTGCCGGTGCGGGACGCGCAGCCCCGCGCGCTCGGCGTGCACGCGGCGATCCAGGTGACCGGTCCGTCGACCGCGGCGGACGGACTCCCGGTCTACGTGCCGCGCGACGTCGACGCCCGTCTGCGGGCCGCGCTGGCCGCCGGACGGTTCGTGCTGCTGGTCGGTGGGTCGTCCGTGGGCAAGACGCGCAGCGCGTGGGAGGCGGTCCGGGCAGAGCGGGCGGACTGGTGGCTCGTCCATCCGCCCGACGCCGCCGCCCTGGCCGCCCTCGCGGCCGCGCCCGTGCCCCGGACCGTGGTGTGGCTCGACGAGTTCCAGAACTACCTCAGTGATGGGCTGACACCCGCGACGATCCGCGCTCTGCTGGCGGGTGAGGCCGAGACAGTGCTGGTCGGCACGCTCTGGCCCGACCACTACTTCCGGGTCACCGCGAAGCCGGGCGTAGGCGAGGACGATCTGTTCCGGCGCGAGCGCGAGGTGCTCAAGCAGGCGGAGGTCATCGACCTCGCGGACCGGCTGACTCCGGCGGAGCAGGAGCGAGCAGACGCCGCGGCGCGGGACGATCCGCGCATCCGCGTCGCCCTGACCTCGGCCGACTACGGCATGACCCAGGTCCTCGCGGCAGCGCCTCATCTGGTGCTGCGCTGGGAACAGGCGCCCGACCCCTACGCCCGGGCCCTCATCACCGCAGCGATCGATGCACGTCGTCTCGGTGTCGAGGGCGGCGTGCCGACCGCCCTGCTGACGGCGGCGGTCCCGGCGTATCTCGCTCCCTCCGAGGTCGCCAGGGCCCCGCAGGACTGGCTCGCGCGAGCCATGGCGTACGCGACGAAGGAGCTGCACGGCGCGACCGCGGTCCTCAACCCGCTCCCAGGACGGGAGATGGGCACGGTCGCCGGATACACGGTGGCCGACTACCTCCTGCAGCACGGCACCGCGATGCGGCGCGCGAGCGTGCCCGCCGACAGTGTGTGGCAGGCGTACGCCGACCATCTCACCGGCGCGGACCTGTGGCGTACGGGACGGTCCGCGGAGGACCGCGGACTCTTCCGGCAGGCCGAGCTGATCTATCGCGCGGCGGCAGGCGACCTGGCGCAGGCCCGGTCGTCCCTCATCGATCTGATGGGGCGACAGGGCAGGATTGAGGACGAGGAGCGGGTCCGGCGGGCGGCGGCCGCCGCCCGCGACGATCTGGAGCTGGTCCGGCTGGGCAACTTCCTCGACCAGCGCGGCCGACCGGCCGAAGCCGAACGGGTGTTCCGCGACGGCCTTGCGCTGGGAGACACGAGTGTGCTCAGTAGCCTGGCGGACTTCCTGGACAGACACGGCAGGACGGCCGAGGCTCTCGACACCTGGCGGCAGGCCGTCGACGCGGGCCACGACGTGTGGTTCCCGTTCATCGAGTTCCTCAAGAGCCACCGGATGCGCGACGAGGCCTACCAGGTGCTGCGTGAAGGCGCCGCGGCCGGTGACCTCGGTTGCCGCAACGAGCTGGTCGTGATGCTTGACATCGGCAAACGCGCCGCGGAGGCGGAGGAGGTGCTGTGGCGTTCCGCGACGGCCGGACACCGCTACGCCCGCAGCATCCTGGCCAGACGCCTGGAGAGCGAGGGGCGGACAGCCGAGGCCGAGCGGGTGTGGCGCCAGAGCGTCCGACACGGAGACGGGGACGAGACCTCGTCCGATGCGCGCGAGAAGCTGAGCGACCTCCTCCTGCGGCAGGGCCGGCTGGCCGAGGCGGAGGAACTGTGGCGGGACGGGGTCCGTGCCGGGGAGTACGGATCGGCCTCGGGGCTGGCCAAGGTGCTCGAACAGCAGGGCCGTGTCGACGAGGCGGTCGCGCTGCTCCTCCCCAGTGCCCTCAAGGGCGACGCCGACACCCTGCTAACGCTGACCCTCCTGCTGGGTCGGCACGGCAGGGACGCCGAGAACGAACGCCTCCTCGAAGCGGTCTCCACGACCTACGACAAGGGCACCGGCTGGCTGGTCAGTCTCCTGCTGAAGCAGGGGCGCTCGGACGAGGCCGAGGCGGTACTGCTCCGCTCGGCCCTGAATGGAGGCGAGCAGGCCTGGACTTCCCGTAGTCGCCTCGTCGAACTCCTGGTGGAGCGCGGGCGGATCGACGAGGCGGAGGGACTGCTGCGAAGGATCGCGGCGTCCGGCAACCTGGCGGTGAACGAGGAACTCGTCACCTTCCTGGAAACCCACCGGCACACCGACGAGAGCGAGGAGATCTGGCGCCGCCTGGCGGACCACGGCGACTCGAACACGCGCTGGTACGCCGGTCACCACCTGACCAAGCTGCTCGCACGGACGGGCCGCACCGCAGAGATCGAAGAACTGTGGCGCCGGAACCTTGCCATGGGAGGCGGTACACAGGTCCTGGACGTGCTCGCCGGCCTGCTCGCCGAGCAGGGGCGGTCCGCCGAGGCCGACCGCCTGCGCAGAGAGGGCGTGAGCCGGGGCGCGTTTCGAGTCGTGATCCGTGGGCGGGATTCGCCTTCGTGGCAGGGTCTGGACCGGTAGACCTTCTTGCGCGACGCGAGTGCAACTGATGGGCAGCCAAGGGGAGTTCATCGAGCTGTACCTGCCGATCGGCGAGTACGGCCCGTACCCCGAGCGGCGACAGCAGTTCGAGGGTGTGATCTGGCGGCTCAAGACCGGCGGACAGTAGTGGGAGATGCCGCAGGAGTCCGGCGCCTGGCCGACCGTCCACAACCGCTTCCGGCAGGGGCGTGACGCCAGCATGTTCGAGGCCCTGCTGGAGAGCCTGATCGCGGAAGCAGCGAAGCGGGGTGAAATCGATCTGTCCTTGGTCAGCATCGACTCCACCACCGCGCGCGCTCACCGCGACGCAACCGGGATGCACCTGGGCGAGGACGTCCTCACCGCGCTGGACATGGCAGTAGCGGCGGTGTGCGGCGACAGCGGCGGCCGCCGGCGTCTCGATGGCGCGCGCGAGCGGGCCCCTCGGCCGGTTGTCCTTGTGGAGGTTGGTGGACACAAAAGGACAACCCGGAGCGCCAGGTGCGGTTGCGCTTCCTGGGCTGATGGAACCGTCCGAAGTTCGGTACACGGTACGTGCCTCCGGGGCACGTCCAGCGGGTCCTCGCGCCGGTCACCACTGTGTGTTGGTCACGCAGGCCTGGGTGGACAGGTCCGCTCCGGCTCGGGGCCCGCGGGAGGTGCTGACCGCCAGCCCGTCGCGGTCCCGAGCCGCTCACTGACTGCTCGCCGTCACTTGCTCCTGAGCTGCCAGTCGTAGGGGATGTCGTTGTCGTATGGATCCAGACGGTCGGATCGAGAGGGGTCGTGTGGGTGGGTGGCGCAGTTGGCGATCAGCGCTGTCTCCGACATCCCTTTGAAGCCGTTCCAAACTCCAGGCGGGATCTGCACCAGCGCGTAGTCGTCAGGGCCGAGGAAGTACTCCTGGCAGGTGCCGCGTGTGTCGGAGCCCGAGCGGTCATCGTAAAGGACGAGTTTGATGCGGCCATGTGGTACTGCATAGTTGAGGGTCATGTCCCGGTGGCGGTGCCAGCCCTTGATGACGCCTCGGTAGATCGTCGTGAAGTAGATCTCTCCGAACGAGATGAAGTGAGGGTCGTCGGCGCGCAGCATGTGGTGGACGGTTCCCCGCTCGTCGGGGATGCGTTTCAGGGGGATCTTGCGCACGCCTTTGATCACGGTTCGACCACACGCCACTCGGGAAGAGGAACGATGAACCGGCCCCCTGCCGCTCGATACGGCATCTGCTGGTTCAGGATCTCGTCGGCCAGATTCCACGCCAGGAGCAGGAGGTGGCTGGGCCGTCGTTCAGCCAGGTACGACGTATCGGTGATCGGGATGTGCACGCCTGGCATCAACCGGTTCTGCTTGTGCGGATTGAGGTCGATGACGGCGTCGACCAGGTCGGTTCCGACACCGAGGTAGTTGAGCAGGACGGTGCCCTTCGCGGCCGCGCCATAGGCCGCGATGCGCGCGCCGTCTGCCTTGAGGGCACGGAGTCGGTCGGGTATCACGCGTCGCAGCCGTTGGGCGCGCTCGGCGAAGGCGGTGTAGTACGCGGTGGTGCCCATGCCCCCCGCGTTCTCCTCCGCGAGGAGACCGGCCACCTCCGGAAGGGGAGCGTACGCGGAGGGGCGGATCGTGTACCGAAGACTTCCGCCGTGCACCTTCAGCTGCTCGATGGCTGTCACCGTGAGTCCGTGCCTGCGCAGTAGAGCATCGAACGCCGTCAGCGAGTAGTAGAAGACGTGTTCGTGGTACACCGTGTCGAATTCGGTGCCGTCGATGAGCCGGCCGAGATACGGGGATTCCACGTAGGCCACTCCGTGGCCAGCCAGCAAGGCCGACAAACCGGAGGTGAAGTCGTTGATGTCCGGGGCATGCGCCATGACGTTGTTGGCGTGCACCACGCTGACCGGACCGTACGTGGCAAGGATCCGCCGGGCGGTGACAGAGCCGAAGTACGCCGTCATGGTGGGCACTCCCGCCTCCGCCGCGGCAGCCGCCAGGTTGCGCGCCGGTTCGACGCCGAGTACTGGTATCCCGAGGCGGAGGTAGTGCGTGAGCAGGTAGCCGTCGTTGGCCCCGATGTCGATGACCAGGCTGCCCGGGCCGAGGCGTTGCTCGTCGGTGACGCGAGCCGCCAACTCCGCCATCGCCTCGACCATCGTCGTGCTGTACGACGAGTAGTACGGGTAGGTGTCGAACAGGGTCTCGGGGGCCACGGTGCCGGCCAGTTGGACGAGGGTGCAGTGTCTGCAGCGCGTCAGTCGCAGGGGGTACCGTGGTTCCGGTGCCGTGTCCCGCGGCGTCCGATAGGCGTTGGCCAGTGGTTGACGGCCCAGGTCCAGGACGGGCAGCAGGGCAGCCCGTCCGCAGGAGCGGCACGCGTCGACGAGGCTGTAGGTCATAGGGACCGCAGATGGTCCCGGTACCAGGCCGCGGTACGCCGCAGCCCGATGGTCACCCCCAGCGCTGGCCGCCAGCCCAGGTCGGACCGGGCAGCCGAGGAGTCCAGGAACTGGGACGGGATCTCCTGCGCCGCTCCACCCAGCACGATGGGCTTGATGTCGACGCCCACCGCCTGGGTCATGTGGGACATCATCTGCAGGACGGTGAGCGGCTCTTCGAGGGAGAAGTTGAACGCACGCCCGGCCAGGTCCCGCTGGTGCATCATGGCCTCCGCGAGTCTCAGATAGGCAGAAACGCCGTCCTCGACATACAGGTAGTCGCGGACGAGCGAGCCGTCGGAGCGGATGGTGGGCGCCCTGCCTGCGAGGAGGTCTCGCATGGTGCCGGGCACCAACCGGCTCCAGTTGAGGTCGCCGCCGCCGAAGAAGTTCCCGCACCGCGTGACACAGACGTGCAGTCCGTACGCCTGCGCGTAGGACTGTGCGATGAGATCCGCGCAGGACTTGCTGACCTCGTAGGGGGCACTCCCGTGGAGTGGCGTCGTCTCCGTGTAGGGGAGGACGGACTGACTCCCGTACGCCTTGTCGCTGCTCGCCACCACGGTTTCCGAGACGATCGGGCTGCGTCGGCAGGCTTCCAGCACCGTCCATGTGCCCCGGACGTTGGTCTCGAACGTCGCCACCGGATTGCGGTCGGCCACCGGCACAAGGGTCTGGGCGGCGAGATGGAAGACGGTACGTACCTCGTACTCACCCAGGACGCGTTCGAGCAGGGGCTGATCGGTGATCTCGCCGCGGACTTCCTGCACGCGTCCTCGGACGCCCTCGGTGCGGTAACGGCTGTGGGGGACCCGGTCGCGCACCAGACACACGACGCGCGCGCCTCGGGCCACCAGCGCTTCGACCAGCCAGCCGCCGAGCAGTCCGGTGGCTCCCGTGACCAGGACAGGGCGTTCGTCCCAGACGGAACTGTCCGAGGACTTCATGCGCTCAGCCACGCGCATCACCAGTGGACGACAGGCTGCCGGCCAAGTCGAACAGGTGGGGCTGCCCAGCGATCCAGGCGTCGCGGTCCCGACCCCGTGCCGCCTCCGCCTTCGCGGTCGTGGCATGCGGATAGATCAGGAAGCTGTCCGCTGTCACGCCGGCCACGATCCGGTCGGCGACGGTGCGCGGTGCCAACACCTCGCCCACGAACCCCTTCGCGGCTTCGCCGGTGGAGGCCAGGAACGCATCGAGCATGGGCGTGTCCACGCTCTGGGGGCATACCGCCGACACGCGTACCCCGGTGCCGCGGCAAGCGATGGCCAACCACTCGGCGAAGCCGACCGCAGCGTGCTTGGACACCGCGTAGGGGGCTGCGGTCGGGTCGGTGAGGACACCGGCCGCGGAACACATGTTGACGATGTAGCCCTCGCTGCGGCCGAGCATGCCAGGCAAAACGGCACGCGCCCCGTACACATGCGCCATGACGTTGACCGCGAGGCAACGCTGCCATGCGCTGTTCGGGGCCTGAGGCCCGCCGGGGGCGAAGTGGCCGGCGTTCTGCACCAGGATGTCAATCCCGCCGTGGGAGGCCTGTGCCTGGTCGACAGCTGCGCGGATCTCTTCCTCACTGGTGACGTCGGCGACCACTCCGATCGTGTCAGTGCCCCGGGCTCGCGTCTCCGAGACGACGACGTCGAGGCGCGAGGCGTCGACATCCACCGCGACGACTGCTCGGACCCCGGCCCCGGCGAAGCTCTCACAGAGGGACGCGCCGATTCCCCCTGCCGCGCCGGTGATGACAACCACGCGATCCTCTAGGAGCATTGCTCCACGCTAGCGATGGCCTGACGAGAGCTCAAGAGTGCCTTTGTCAGAACAAGTTGTCCGGGGGCTCGTCGGCCTCCCCGTCCTTGGAGGCGTCGTTGTCGGTGCACGTGCTCCAGCTCAGCGATATCCATTTCACCGCGACCGGACGGCACGTCGACGGACGAGACGCAGATGCACGGCTCGCCACTGTGCTCGACGCCTGCCTGCAGGCCGACGCCGGTCCTGACCTGGTGGTCGTCACCGGTGATCTCACCGACGACGGCACCACGGCGGCGTGTCGGAGACTGCGTGACGCCCTGGCCCCACTGGAGGTGCCGATACTCGCCGTGCCCGGGAACCATGACGTGCCCGCCGTCGTGAGCGAGACGTTCCCGACGAATGTGGCGACGGCGGGTGGTTGGCGGATTGTCGGAATCGACACGTCGCGCGACGGACAGATCCACGGGCGGGTGGACGTGGCGGGTGAGCTGCGTCGGCTCGACGCGTGGGACCGGCGGCCGACACTCCTGGCCATGCATCACCCGCCGTTGTCGCCCTCGCGCAACGCCTGGTTCCAGCTGGACGGCGCGGCCGATCTGCTGGCAGCGCTGACGTCCCGACCGCAGGTCAAGGGCATCGTCTCCGGGCACCTGCACCATCCGTTCTCGCTGCGATCGGAGGCAGGTACTCCGGTGCTGGGCTGCCCGTCGACCCTGATCGCCTTCCGCCACGATGGAGAGGAGCTGGTCGTCGGTGGCAGCGACGCCACCGGAGCCCGGTGGCTGCACCTCACGGACGCCGGGACCCTCACGTCCACGGTGCTCACGGCATGACGGCTGCGGCTCGGCCCCCGGCCGGGGACTGCCCGGCGGACGAGGCCTGGATGACAGCGCTGATGGCGGATCTGTTTCCGCTGAGTCGCAGCATCACGGGGGACGGCACCCGGGCCACGCTGGCACGCGTCGGCCGTGAGATCGCCCTCACCGTCCACGAGGTGCCGACCGGCACATCCGTCCTCGACTGGTCGGTCCCCGAGGAGTGGAACCTGCGTCGAGCCCGGCTGATCGCGCCGGACGGTTCCGTCGCCGTCGACACGGCGGACAGCAACTTGCACGTCGTCGGCTACAGCACGCCAGTGCGGGGCGAGTACGCGCTGGTCGATCTTCTGCCCCGGCTCCACTCGCTGCCGGACCGCCCCGAACTGGTGCCCTACCGGACCAGCTACCACGTTCGTGACTGGGGCTTTTGCCTGTCGCAGCGGACGCGCGCCGCTTTGCTGCCCGGCCGGTACCGTGTGGAGATCGACGCCTCGCTGGCTCCGGGTTCGCTCAGCTACGGCGAACTGTTGGTGCCGGGCCGTGTACGCGACGAAGTCCTCATCACCACCCACATCTGCCACCCCTCCCTGGCCAACGACAACCTGACCGGTATCGCGGCCGCGACCGCTCTGGCCCGCTGGGCGGCCAGGGAGAGCCGCCGGCACACCTACCGCTTCCTGTTCCTGCCGGCGACCATAGGCGCTGTCACGTGGCTCGCCCGCAACCTGGACGCCACCGCACACGTCCGGTACGGACTGGTCCTCACGGGTCTGGGAGACCCCGCGCCGCTGACCTACAAGAGTTCTCGCCGCGGAAACACCGCCATTGACCGCCTGATGTCGCACTTGGTCACCCATGGCGGCGGAACCACGACGGACTGGTACCCGTACGGCTACGACGAGCGGCAGTTCTGCTCGCCCGGATTCGACCTTCCCGTAGGCCGTCTGAGCCGGGCGATGCACGGCACGTATCCGCAGTACCACACGTCCGCGGACGACCTGTCCTTCGTGAGCGGCGGGCAGGTAAGCGCGGCGGTGGCCACCGTGCTCGCGGCGTTCGACGCCATCGAGAGCGGCCTGGTGCCGCGCAGCCTCGCTCCCTACGGCGAACCTCACCTGGGACGGCGGGGACTGTTCCGCGGACTCGGCGGCACCCTGGAGAAGACGTCGTCGGAGTACGCGCTGCTCTGGCTGCTGAGCCTGGCCGACGGCGAGCACGACCTCGTCGCGATCGCCGAGCGTTCTGGCCTGTCCCTCAGCGAGGTGATGACAGCCGCCGAGGTCCTGAGGACCTGCGGGCTACTGGCCTGAGTTCAGCCGGTCGACACGGGCGCGGTCCGGCAGGGCGGGGAAGGCGCTGATCACCGCCGCCGCCGTGGCATTGCCCAGCGCCAACGCCTGGGCCGGCCCGCGCCCTTCGACCAGCCCTGCCAGCAGCCCTGCCGCCAAGGCGTCACCGGCCCCCAGCGTGTTGACCGGGCAGCAGCGGACGGCATCGACGTGGACGATGTCGCCGCCGACGAGCACCAGTGAGCCACCGGCCCCGAGTGTCAGGACCACCAGGCCGGCACCAACACTTGCCGCCTCCCGCATCATCCTCGCCTGCTGGTCCCGGGCCAGGCCGTCGCCGGACAACAGGCAGACGTGACAGTACGGGGCCCGGGCCAGCACGGACGCACGGTAGCCGGCCGGATCCGCGAGCCACGGTCGGTACCCGAGATCGACGGCTGTCGGCGCGCCCGCTCGCGCGAGGGCCTCCAGCACCGGCTCGAACCCCGGAAAGCCCGGGCAGTACGCGTACTGCACTCCGTCCGGCCACACCTCGGGCACTTTCGCGACGAGGAGCCCCGGAGTGCCGTCCGACGGTTCGTGGACGATGTCATGGTGGCCGGAGGTGTCGTGCAGCACGAGCGTCCTGCCGGTACGGATCCCCGTGCGCAGCGGTGCCTCGCAACGCACCCCTCGTGCCTTCACTTCGCCGATTAGCCACGTTCCGACCTCGTCGTCACCGGCCATCGCCTCGAGCGCAACGCGGTGACCGAGCCAAGCCAGTTGCTGGCACACCAACGCCGAGCCTCCTCCCAGGGTCAGATGCACCCGGCCCAGCCGGAGCGTGTCGGAGGCAGGCGGTCGTGAGGGAAACGCGCCGAAGACATGGGCGGCCAGCTCGCCGAACGCGACAACGGACAGTGGGGCTCGGCCGGGGGACGGCTTTTCCCCGCACGCGGGCCGCGGGGCGGAGGTCATCCGCGGCCCGCTGTGGTGTCGCCTTCCAGCTCCGGATCGTATACGAGCACGGCGTCGGCGGGAGGCCGGCCGAACAGCTCGACCACGGTTCGCTCGCTGAGGGCCTTGTGGGTCGCGACGTTGTGGAAGTCCCTGATCGCCGTGCCAGTGCAGCGCACGTCGACCAGCGGAGCACCGGAACCGGAGTGCAGGTCGTCGCTGTCCACGGTGCGAAAGTCCACGCTGTAGCGGGCCCAGCCGGAGGTGTTGGGGACCGTCGCATGCAGGTGCGCGCCAGAGAAGAGCATGACCGCGCCGGTGGAGGGCAGGACCGTCAGGGGGTGGTCCGCGGTGTGGTCAAGGGCGCGCGGACGTGGCTGCGTCTCGTGCGTAACCTGCCGCGCCGTGTGCGCGCGACCGGCGTTGTGGCGGTAGTAGTCGAACGTCTCCGAATCGTTGGGCACTTCGCGGGCGAAAAAGGCCGGGTCGAAGTACATGGCGTTGTCCGGTAGGACGTCGAAGACCGGCAGCCACCAGTTGACCTGCTGCGCAGGTGCGCCGTACCAGACGTCGCGGTGCCAGGGAAAGGAGAACGCCACCCCCGTGGTCAGGTGGCCCTGAGGGAAGGAGGTGCGTGGTTTGGGAACGTCGTAGAAGCTTCGGCCGGCCGGGAAGCCCGCCTGAACGATGATCTCCCGTACCAGCTCGCCCGCGCGTCGACTGTGGATGAACCGCGGTTTCCACCGGCCGAGCATGCCGGCCAGTTCGGACGGGCTGTAATGCTCGTGGGCCCGTTGCGGATCATGCGGTGCGAACAGGTCGGTGAGCTGTTCACGGGTGTGCTCCGCCAGCGCCCGTACGCCCGGCAGCCCGGTCAGGACCACGATGTCGCCCTGAAACAGCCTGCGCCGCAGCGCGGCGGCCGGGTCCGGCGGATCGACGACGACCATCATGCAGGCTCCCTGGGATTCAGTTCGGTCCCGAACCGGGGATAACCGGGACCACGGAAGGGCGCCCCGGCGGTCACCCCGTTGCGCCGTGCCTTGTCCATCTGGCGGCCGGAGGCGTACGGCTTTGGTGCGTAGCGCACGTCCGCACCGGCCCAGCGGGTCACGACCGCCCGTCGGCGGCGGTGTCGCGAGATGTTGGGGCCCGCGCCATGCAGGACCGATGCGTGGAAGACGACCGCGTCCCCGGCGGACAGGGCGGGCGCCAGGACACGGTGGCGTTCGCGCAGCTCGGTGTCGTCCGGCACGGCGAGCCACGCCGGGTCTCCCACGTTCTGCCCCTCGGCGAAGGAGGCGGCCCGGAAACGCTCGGGCCACAGGTGCGATCCCGCCACGAACTCCAGCCCGCCGGTGGTCTGGTCGACGTCGTCCAGTGCCAGCCACGCACTGCACAGCTCCCGGCCCGTGGCGGCCCAGTAACTGCCGTCCTGATGCCACGGCGTTCGCCCCTCCGTGCCTGGTTCCTTGACGTAGACCTGATCGTCGAGCAGCGTCAGCGGCGGAGTGCCCCCCAGCGCGCTGAGAACCGCCGGCACCAGAGGGGAGGACCGCAGAACCGGAGCAAACGCCTCCACCCGGGCGAGCACGTCGTGCCCGTACGCGAAACGGCCCGACGTCGTGCGCCCGTCACCGGCCTCCGTCACCGGCGCCCCCTCGTCGTCGAGATAGGCATCGACCTGCTGGCGGATCACGAGTAGCTGGTCGACGCTCAGCACCCCGCGGACCACCACGACGCCGCTGCGCCGAAACTCCCGGAACGTCACAGCGTCCATGTCTCCCCCTCGAATCCCTCGTCCCTGGCTGCGGCGACGATTTCCCGCTCGTAGGTCGCGTTGGAGATCACCAGCATGTCGCAGCTGACGCCGCGAAGGTCGGTCGGCGGGCACACCCGGTGACCGGTCACCGGCAGAAACGCACCGTGCCGCGCAGGATTCGCATCGACCGTGAAGTCGACCAGCCGGGCCCCGGGGTCGACCGCCGCGAGGAAACTCGTTCCGCGTCCGCCCGCGCCCCAGAGCACGGTGCGCAGGCCGGACCCCGCCCACGAGCTCAGGCGAGCGGTCCATCGCGACCGCTGCTCCCGGTAGGCGCCGGCGAAGTCCCGGGCCGATTGCGCCGTGTGGGGATTCGCCGGGCCCAGGGCGGAGGTGGGTGCGCCGCCGGCGACCGCGACTAGCCGCAGGTACTGGCCGTCCATGTAACAGGGCGCGCACTCCAACACCCGCATGCCCTGTGCCGCGCAGGCACGCCGCAGCGTGTCGGCGGTGAAGTACGACCGATGCTCGTAGTGGACGTTCCACGCCATCCGGTTGCCGAGCAGCCAGTCGGCGTTGGGGACCTCCAGGTACACCAGGGTTCCTGGACGGCCGGGGTCGGCCATGGCGTTGATCATGCGTAGGAAACCCGCTGGGTCCGGCAGCAGTTCCAGGATGCTCCGGGCGACTACGAGCCCGGGCGCTTTTGGGGGCGGCTGCGGACGGAACTCCTGCGGATGCAGCCGTACGCGGCCCTCGCCCACTGCCTCCGTGTGCGCCGCGCGCAGGCTGGGGTCGTACCCGTCGCCGCTGTTGCCTCCGAGCTGGCACAGCAACCGCAGGAAGTAGCCGTCGCCGCAGCCGAGTTCGACCACTGCACGGTCGCGGACTCCGTGCTCGCCGACCAGGGCGAGGGCTTCCTGATGCAAGTAGGCCCGGTAGAGGGGCGAATGGGTGAGCGACACGTCGTAACCGGGGGCGTAGCGGATCCGCTCGGCTTCGAAGCCGTCGTTGACGACCAGGCCGCAGTCCCGGCACTGGGCCAACCGCACGTCTCCCGTGGCGGCGCCCAGTGCCTGTTGATGACTGGGTAACGCCACGCCGATCTGCAGCGGCACGCGGGCGACGTGGAGCACCATCTCCAGGCGCTGCGAGGCGCAGAGCGGGCAGGCGCTCATCCGCGCGTCCGTACCGCTGGTGCGACCGGCCGTCCGCGCAGCACAGTCCCGACCCCGTGGTCCAGAGCCCGCCGGTACGCCGTCATCGCGCCGGCGAACGCGGACACCGTGTCGTCGACCGCCTGGGGGTCGTGCGCGGCGGAGACCACGAGCGAAGGAGCGAGCACCCCGCGTTGCAGCAACTCCTGGAGCAGCAGCGTTCGGAACGCCTGGCTCGCCCTGCCCTCGCCGTCCCTTGCGACGTACACCATGTTGCAGTCCCTGCCCTTGAGCTGCACGTACGACTCCAGGCCGGCGTCGGCTACGACGCCTTCCACTCCGGCGCGCAGGTCGGCCCCAATGCGATGCAGGCGGTCGGCGATCGCCGACCGCTGATAGGTGTCGATGACGGCGAGGACGGCGGCCAGGGCCCACGGCTGGGCGCTGCCCGTCTGAGAGAGCAGGAAGACGCGGTCGGCGTCGTCCACCGGCCCGCCGAGCCGCATGACGTCGCGGCGGCCGACCAGTGCCGACACCGGAAACCCATTGGCCATCGCCTTGCCGAAGGTCGACAGATCAGGGAGAACGCCGTGCACGAACTGTGCGCCGCGTTCGTGCCACCGGAAACCGGTGATGATCTCGTCGAGGATCAGCAGGGTCCCGTGCCGGTCGCACAGCCGACGCAGACCCGGTAGGAAGTCCGGCGCCGGCGGCTCGGTCGTCTCGGCCTCCAGCACGACGGCGGCGATCCGGCCTGGGTGCCGGTCCAGCAACTCGGTCAGGCCAGCCACGTCGTTGTAGGAGAAGCCCACGGTCAACTGCCGAACCGCCTCGGGAATACCGGCAGCCATGGGCGTTGTACCGATGAACCAGTCGTCCGTACCGAACATGGGGTGCTCGCGGCAGACGGCGATCAGATCGCGGCCCGTGAAGGCCCGAGCCAGGCGCACCGCAGCCGCGGTGACGTCGGACCCGTTGAGCCCGAACTTGACCATCTGCGCGCTGGGGACGAGGTCGATGAGCCGCTCGGCCGCTTCGCGCTCGATTCGATGCGGTCGCACGAAGTTGACGCCGCCGGAAAGATGCCGGCGCACTGCGTCGACGACCGGTCCGAAGCCGTGGCCCAGTGTGGTCGATCTGAGGCCGTTGCCGAACTCCACGTATGCGTTGCCGTCCACGTCCCAGACCCGGCAGCCGGCTCCGCGTTCGATGACGGGTGCCATTCCTTCCGGATACTGGTCGTCACCCTTGGCGTACGTGTGCGCACCGCCGGGGATCAGGTCGTTGAGAACCGAGGTGTGAGCGCGCGAGGCGCGGAAATTTCGCACGTGTCACCACGTCCGCCACGGTGGGTTTCGGCCTTTCCACAGGGAGTTGAGAAACGCCACGTCCGCGACAGTGTCCATGCACTGCCAGAAGCCCTTGTGCCGGAAGGCCTTCAGCTCCCCGGCGGCGGCCAGCGCCGGCAGGACGTCGTGTTCCAGGCTGCTGTTGTCCCCGGCGATGAAGTCCATGACCTCTCGCTGGAAGACCATGAACCCACCGTTGATCCATTCAGTGTCGAGTGGTGACCGCTCCGCGAAGCCGACGACGCTGTCGTAGTCGAGGGACAGCCGGCCGAAGCGCGCCGGAGGGTGCACGGCCGTGATCGTGGCCAACCGGCCGTGAGAGACGTGGAATTCCATGGTCTCGGCTATGGCCAGATCACTGACGCCGTCCCCGTAGGTCAGACAGAAGGAACTTTCCGTCAGCCTGTCGGCAAGTCGGAGAACTCTGCCGCCGGTGTTCGTCTCGACCCCGGTGTCGACGACTTCCACGGTAGCGTCCGCGGCGAACAGCTGCTGGATCTGTTCGGCCCGGTAGCCGGCGGCGACAACGCCCCTGGAGACTCCGGCGGCCTTGTAACATGCGAGTACGTGCCAGAGAATGGGACGGCCGCCGACTTCGACCAGAGGCTTGGGTATCTCGTCCGTCAACCTGCCCAGCCTGGCGCCGCGGCCTCCGGCAAGGACGACGACGGACGGTGCACCATGATTTCTGTCAGCCCTCATGGAACTGGCTGCCCCCCTCTGCCCGGCTTAACCCCCATGGGGAACCAGGTTCATCGCCGGTGGGCGGCAAACCCTTCCCACGACTGGTGACGAACAGGTCCCCGAGTACGAGGCCGTCCAGGCACATTTCGGTGAGGCAGCTCAACGCCGCCTGCCACGATCCAGCAGTGGGCCGACCCTTCATGTTCAGCGAGGTGTTGATCAGCAGGGGCGAGCCCGTCAGCTGCTCGTAGCGACCGAGCAGCGCTTCCAGGAATGCGTCCGTCCCCGCCTTCACGGTCTGCACCCGAGCCGTGCCGTTGCGGTGGATCACTGTGGGCGCGTGGTGGAGGAGTTCCTGCCGTGCATCCACAGCGAGGCTCATGTAGGGCGACTCGCACCCACGCAAGTCGAAGTACCCGGCGGCTCGGTCCGCGAGGACCATCGGAGCGAACGGCCTGAAGGTCTCGCGCTTCTTGACCCGGGTGGCCAGCCGGTCGTGTACCTGGGGCGAGAGGGGATTGGCGATGATGGACCGATGCCCCAAGGCTCGTGGGCCGGCTTCCGCAGCACCCCGGTAGATGCCGAGGATGTCGTTCTTGGCCAAGGCCGCGGCCACTCGACGAGCGAGGTCCCGTTCTTCGTGAGGACCGGACACCTCGAACCCGCGATTGCGTACCT
Source organism: Streptomyces sp. NPDC049597 (assembly GCF_040675505.1). NCBI lineage: Bacteria > Bacillati > Actinomycetota > Actinomycetes > Kitasatosporales > Streptomycetaceae > Streptomyces > Streptomyces sp. NPDC049597. The sequence goes on along the minus strand of NZ_JBFAOY010000031.1, from coordinate 46,817 downwards.
CCTCGGCCTTCGGGATTGCCGGTTCGACACCCCAGTACGGCGACGCGGGTACCTCAGCCAGCAGACACTGTTTCTCCAGGACGACGGCCACAGCGGCGCCCAGTGAGGTCCCGGAGTCGCCGGGAGCCGGGGGCACGAAGAGTTCCGCAACGTTCGGAAGGTCGCGCAGTTTGCCGACGGCGACACAGTTGGTGGCGACCCCGCCGGCCACCGCCCAGCTCCTGCCCGATCCGGGACGCAGGCCCACCAGGTGGGCGGTCACCTCCTCGACACGTTCCTGGAGGGAAGCCGCCAGATCGGCATGGTCCTGTGTGAGTTCTTCTCCGGGTGCCCGCCGGGGGATCGACGCCAGGACGAACGCGTCCGTCAGCCTGTTGCCGCTGTCGCCGAACACCCGTTGTCTCACGAGGCGGGTGCTCACCCGGAATCCCCGGGGTGTCAGCGGAATCGCCCGCGCGAGCAGCGCCCGGAACCGCGACGGATCCCCGTAGGCCGCCAGCGCCATGACTGTGCCCTCTTCGTCCCGCATCCGGAAGCCCAAGTGGTCCGTGAGAGCTCCGTAGACGTAGCCGAGGGAGTCCGTGTCAAACGTCAAGGCGCGCAGATCGAGGGAGCGGGCCGCACGGTTCCAGCCGCCCATCGAGGTGGTCGCGGCCTCTCCGATGCTGTCGACGACCAATACATCGCGATCGTGCCAGCCCTGCGGTGCGATCGCCGAGAAGGCATGAGCCCGATGGTGGGGCACCTCCACGATCGCCGCGCACGGAAATTCCGCGGTCAGCCGTCTGAGCGTCTGGGCGTGCGCCGCGGCTATGGAGTCGTACGAATGCACGGCTCGGCGCCGGCGGGCGGGATCCCCCGCCCTTCGCATGGCCCTTTCTCTGCCGTGCCGGTACAGAGAGCTGTCGAAGGTGTATGCCACAGCGGTCACCTCGTCGGGTCCTCGCCCTGCTGCGGCCAGAAGAAGGCGGGCCGCTTCGCTGGGGAACGCCCGGGTGTGCTTGTCGTCGACCAGCCGATCTTCCTCGAGGAAGCCGATCAGACTGCCGCCGACGAAGAGGGCGGCCGACGAATCATGGGTGTGGGCACACACCCCCAGAATCACCTCGGCCGTCATTCTCCGTGCCTCCCGACACAGGGCTCCCCCTGCTGCCCGTGCACGACAACCTCCGGGAGGCCGGGAAGAGGGTGGCGGAACGCCGTTGACGGAGACCACACACGTTGGGCCACCTCGGCCTTCGCGACCGAGTGCCTCCCATCCAGGGTCAGCTGACCCCGGGTCGCTGTACAACGGCCCAGGCGCCAGGGGCGGCGGCCCAGCCGGGCGAAGGCGGCCCGGACATCGTCGAACCGCTCCGGACGAAGGGTCATGACGAGAGCCAGATCACCGGAAGGCGGCCCCAGGAGGCACTCTGCGGAAACGGCTTCGGGAAGTCCTTCACCCAGTCGCTCGACGGCCGAGCCGTCGAGGTCGATGCCGACCTCGGACCCTCTGGCCAGATCGTCGAGGGTGATCAGCAGGCAGTCGTTGGCGTCGATGACAGCGGTGATCGACTCGCTCTCGACGAGCAGCCGCCCGAGCTCCAACTCAGGGAGTCCGCCGAGCAGCGCGGACGCGAGCCATTCGGGTCGCAGGTCGCCCGCGGGGTGGTTCAGGTGGGCAAGCGCCGCGTTGAAGCGCCCGGGCCGGCGTGACACGACCACCAGGTCCCCCGGAGCCGCTCCGGTTCGCCCGGGCGGGAGTTCGGAGCGCCGCCCCACCCCTCTGACCGAGGTGGTGAGGGCGGTGGGGCCGAAAGTGGTGTTGCAGCCGTTCTGCAAGGTCGCGCCGTTGATCCGGATCGCATGCCGTACTCCGGCTGCGATTGCCGCGACCATGGTGGGGTCGGCGCTCCTGGGAATCTGGAGGTCGAGCTGGACTGCCGGCTGCGACACCCCCGCGCACGCCAGATCCGACAGGGCCGCGTTGACCCCTCTGTAAGCCCACACGTCCAAGGGCTCGCCGGGAGGACAGTCACCGTGGACCGCCCGGTCCACGCTCGACGCGAGGCGCACGTCCGAGCCAGGGACCGGCCAGTGATCGAAGTCGGCCTCGGGATTCTCGTCCTCTCCGAGCCCGCCGCGCATCAGCGTGATGACCTCGCGCTCGTGCATTCCGCCCCCTCGTCGTCGCCACCCTCCGGTGCTACTGGTGCGTGTGGTGCCCGATCGAGTACGACAGCGTGCCGGGGGTCGCCGCGACCGCGCCCATGACCAGATCGCGCTCCTGCTGGGTCACCGCGTAGGCGCCCTCCCGCTCGACGCGTTTACTGCCGCCGGACAGCTCGAACAGGTCGCGCAGCATCAACTCGTTGAACCTCTTGGTGTACTCGCAGCTTCTGCGGTCGATGGACATCTCGTCTCCATTGGCGACGTAGGCGTCGTAGGCACAGCCGTTGCCGCACATGCCACGGGCCGAGCACCCGTCACAGTGGGTGTAGTAGATCGGTGACCGCATCCGCCAGCGGCTGAGTACGGAATCCGAGTACGCGGTGCCGTCCAGTTCGGAGAGTGCGAGCCGATCCATGACGAGAAACGACTTGCAGGGGCCGACCTTTCCCTTGGCATCGAGGTTCAGGTTCGCGCCGGCCGCGGCACCGCAGTCATGGAAGCGGTAGTGGCCCTTGACGAATGGCTCGAGCTTGCGATGGACGAGTTCGAGGAACAGACCCTGGTCACGCCACTTGCGGTGGATGTCGTAGAGAGTCTGCGCGTAGTCGACGCCATCTATGAGATAAGGGTAGTCCTGCTGTTCCGGTGTGGGGGGCTTCATGAAGTTCACTCCCAGGCCGGTCGGCTGGTACTCGGTCATGAACCACTCGATGATCTCGTCGGCCCGCGTCAGGTTGTGGCTGCCGAAGACGGCGGAGATGGACACCTCGACGCCGTGCTCCTGAAGGATCCTGATGCCCCGGTCGACCTGAGTCCAGGATCCTCGGTCGGCGTGGTTGGGGCGTAACAGATCGTGGATCTCCGCCGGTCCGTCCATCGACACGATGCACTTGGCGCCGTGACGGGCAAGGGTCCGGGCACGGTCGGCAGTGATCAGGGTCGCATTGGTGCCGACGACGACCCAGCAGTTCTCGTCCGGCCGGGCAAGCCGCTGCTTCTCATCGAGGAGGTGCTCCAGTTCCGGCCAATGCAGGGTCGGCTCACCGCCCGTACAGTGAATGATCTTGGGTCGGGCGGCCCGCGAGTTCGCGAAGAAGTACTCGATGACCTCGGTGAGTCGCGCGGTGCCGGTGGGCGCCTTCTGCGGTGCCTCGACGTTCTGTACGACCTTGCAGTAGTCACACTTGAGATTGCAGAAGTCGGTGAGCAGTACGCGGAGCAGAGAGAAGTCCGGATCCTTCTCGACTCGCTCTGCTTCTTGAGCTGCCAGCGAGGCGCGCACGGCGTTCTTGTCCTCGCCCCGTCCCGAGACGAACCCCTCGGCCTTCATCATGGCGAGCACCGACTCGTCCACGGCTCCGTTCGCGGCGAGGGCCTCAACTGTCCTGTGGAGGACTTCTCCGCCGAAGATCTGACGGTGTCGCAGCGCGTGCGTCAGGCAGTACGCGCCGTCTCCGAGATCGACGAGCTGAACGTCGTTCTCCAGCTCTCCCCGCTCCGAGGTTGCCGGGTCGGCCGGGATCTCGACCAGCAACCGGGTTGGCGGAGCGGCCTCGGGTGGGCCGATACGCAGTGAGCCCTGGGGGATGAAGACCGTGGTGGGCTGTATATCGCTCGTCACACCACAGGACTCTGAGCAAGCAGTCACGGCTCCTCCAGCGGTCTTCGGCGCGCAGGCCGGTGGGAAGGGCACTCGGTCGATTCGCTACGAGGGTGGCAGCAACCAAGGGGAAGCGCCAGAGGGCATATTGGGCGAAGGATCCTGTTCCGCGCCGACGTCCACCGGCGAGGCTGATCTCCCAGGAGGGCATCCATCAGAGTGCGTTCTCGTCAGCTGAGCAAGGCGGAGGCGAAGATCCTCGGCAGGGGACTCCAGCGGGGCGCGGCGGCGAAGTCGGTCAGGAGGCGGTCCCTCATGGCGGCGGTGCGGTTGGTGACGAACCAAGGGGCTTCGAAGACAGCACCGGGTCGCCGTGCAGCAGGGCTCCGGGTGCGGGACGAAACAAACCGCGGACGTCGGTGCTTTCAGGGGCCGTCCAGGAGCAGCGCGTTGTCTTTCCCGGGGCCGGTCGCCGACTCGAACCTCTGGACGGCAGTCAGCCACCGCCTGCGCACCTGACCCGCCGAACCGGACTGCCCGCACACGACCCCGAAGGACCTCGGAGAACCCGCCACCGGACCGGCCATCCGGCACCCACGCCTGCCCGAAACCGGAAACCACCCGACAACCGATCAGCGACCCCGATCAGGATTCACGCGGTGGATCCAGGCTCAGTAGGACGGCTGCCACCCCTCCATCATGCTGTACCGCGGTCGGCCTATGCGTTCGAAATCAGGGATCGCAGCGAGGGGGATAAACGTTTCCCTGCCGCCCGACACCGGAGAATCGAGTATGAGCTGGTTGTGGAGAATTTCTGGATGTGCCAGGACGAATTCCTTGAAGTTCTTGACCGTCATTTCGATCACGATGATGCCGCGGCCGCCTCCGGACCGCCCGCCTTCACTGGCTTGATTCGCATAGTAGTTGGCCGTCTCCAACTGCTGGGTGAGGTACAGGCCTTTCCCCCTCTCGCCCGCTGCCCGCTCCTGATTCGTCGTGATCCGGCCGAGGTCGATGTGCTGGTCCGCAACCGTCCCCTCGGCGTCGTAGTAAGTGGTGCCGCGGTAGAACGTGATGATCGCGTCGTCGTCCGGCTGGTTAGCGGGAGCGGGCGGAGGCGCGGGTACCGTCCCTGGCGACGCGCCTGTGGTGGGCGCCTCCGGCATCTTGCTGTTGGTGGGCGGGGTCGCGAGATGTGCATTGGAGCCGGAGTGGTCGGTGCCGCCCTTCGGCCCGGCGAAGATCGCGAACAAGGTGACGCCCACCACGACGGTTCCCAGCACGGCGCCGACAGCGGCTCCCGGCGGTCCGCCGACTGTGCCACCGACGATCGTGGGGGCGAGAATCACCTCCTCCACGAACTTGCCGGTCGGGTCGGTGTAACGCAGAGGATTGTTGCGTGCGTAGGTGTAACCAGCCAGGTCGCGGGACTCGCTTCCGCCGGCGGTGTCCAGATAGTCCGGCAGCGCCGGGTCCGCGCTCGCCCACAGTTGTGTGCGCGGGTTGTAATAGCGCGCCCCGTAATAATAGAGCCCCGTCTCCGCGTCGAGTTCCTTGCCGGTGAACTGGTACGGGGTGTCCGCGTCGCCGGTGTGTTCCTCGACCCAGGTCTCGCCGTACGGGAAGTACTCCAGGTGTTCCGTCACGTTGCCGTTCTTGTCGCTGACAAAGCCCGAGGAGCCTATGTGGTCGGAGTGGAAGAACTGCTGCTCGTCCTCGACGCCGGCGGTCTTCACCGTCTGGGTGGTGACGCGGCTGTCGCCGATGAAGATGTGCTTGTAGCCGGCGCCGTCACGCTCGCTGTAGTAGCGGTTCGGGTAGAGGGAGAGGCCCGCGTCGCTGGTCTTGACGACGCGATCGCCCCTGTTGTCGTAGGTGTACGAGACGGTGGCGCCGGCGCAGCCGTTGGGGTCTTGGGTGACGGTGCCCGTCGCGGTGTCCTGGTTGCAGACGAGGCGGTTCTCCTCGTCCCAGACGTACTGGCGGTGCTTGTCGGCGACGGCGGTGTTGAGGGTGCTGGTCAGATTGCCGTTGGCGTCGTGGTCGTTGGCGATCGGGCCGACCTTGCCCGGGGCGTGTGGCTTCGGGCCGTCGTATGTGTACGTGTAGTCGTAGGTGGTGCGGTCCTGGACATCGGGGCCGTTGTCCGGATTCTCGACCGGTTCGATGGGCCCGTTACCCCCACCGCCGGACGGGAGGGCCGGGGTGCCACCGGTGATCTCGTGGGTCTGCGTCTTGTGCGTGGTGTTGTGGACCGAGTCGTACTCGATGCTCAGCGTGTACGAGTTCCGTGCCGCGTTCTTGTCCGTGTAGGTACCGGACGCCGAGGTGAGCCGGTACAGGTCGTCGTAGCCGTACGTCTGGGTGCTGGGCCCGCCGATGTCGCCGCCCTGGGGCGCGTTGTTGGCGAGCGAGGAGACGTTGCCGGTCTTGTCATACGTGTAGGCGAGGTCCTGGAAGGCCGTTCCGCCCGACGGCGTGGACTTCAGCGTGGCGAGGCGGCGGTCCTCGGCGTCGTAGGTGTAGGTCGTGCGGACGCCGTTGCCGGCCTGCTGGAGGGCCTTCTGACCGAACTTGTCGTAGTCGATCCGGTCCACGTACGTGTAGGTGGCGCCGTTCTTGCTGCCGGTGGCCCGCCTGACCTGGCCGCCGGAGTCGTAGTCGTAGGTGAGGGTCTCGCCATCCGGGTAGGCCATGGCGAGGACTCGGTTGAAAGCGTCGTAGCGCCAGGACGTGTCGTAGGTGCGGGGGCCGTCATGCACCGCGGTGACGGTACGGATCTCCTTGGCGACCTCACCCAGAGCGCCGTAGACGCGCTTCACCGTGCCAGCGGCGTCGTGGACCTCGCTGACGCGGGAGGCGGCATTGTTGGCGGCACCCGGGGCCCCGTAGTCGTAACTGACGTTGTTCGCGGGGAAGGTCGGATAGCGGATGGCCTTGAGGCGGGAGTACTCGTAGTCGTACTCGATGGCCTTGTCGGCGGCGCGCAGGTTGGCGGTGATCTTGGAGATGACGTTTCCGGCGAGGTCGTAGCGGGTCTCCGTGCGGCCCGTGTCGGGGTTGTCGTACGAGACACGGCGGCCCAGGCCGTCATAACTCGCCCTGATCACGTTGTTCTTGTCGTCGGTGACCGCCGTGACCTGGTTCAACGGGTCGTGGGCGTAGCTCGTCCACACCGGGACGGAGTCGTGGAACTCCTTGACGGCGGTGGTCACTTCTCGCGCGTCGGTGTAGGTGACGCGCTTCCTGCCGTTGCCGTCGGTGACGGTGGTCTCGAAGCGTGTGGCCCCGGACCGGTCGGGCCCGAAGCCATAGGCGGTGCTGGTGCCGACGCCGTCGGGCCGGACCGTCTTCACCGATCGGTCGAGGACGTCGAAGGTCTCCTTCGTCGGCGCGACCGTGTCGTACGCGGCGTTGAAGGTGGTGTTGGCGGCGCCCTTCGGCTCGGTGACCGGGTAGTACGTCTCCACCGTGCGGCCGAGGGCATCGAACTTCATGCGGCCGGACACCGTCATGACGTCGGTCGGGTCGGCGCCCGGTGGGCCGGCGACGGAGGCGTCCTTCTTCTGCTGCAGGATCCGCTGAAGGCCATCGCTGAAGGTGACCGTGTCGATGGTGTCCTCGCGGACACCGTCGGCGGCCCGGTCGAGGTGCTGCGTGGTGGCGTACGGGACGGGCGCCTCGGGGTGGTAGCCGAAGGTGATCGTCGCCCGGCCGGTGTCCTGCTCGTAGGGGCCGGTGATGGTGGCGAGGCGGCCGACGCTGTCGTACGTCATCGTCAAGGACTGGTTGTTCTGGTCCGTGTTCCGGGTGGGGACCCCGTACCTGAGATCGTAGGCGGAGGTGGAACGGTAGCGGAAGCTGTCCTCGACCGACTCGATCTGGACACCGACGGTGGGGTCGTAGCTGTAGGTGAGGGTGTAGCGCTGGCCCTTGGCGTTGGCGGGGCCGGTGACCGCCTTCAGGTTGCCGTCGGGGTGGTAGACCATGTCGGAGACCGCAGCGGTGTCGTCGTCGAGGTACTCGCGGACCCGGCGGACCTCACCCGTGGCGCAGTCGACGTCGGTCCCACGGTGGCGTAGCACCTTCCCGGCGGCGTCCTTCTGACTGATCTCGTCGGCGATGCCGGTGCGGTTCGCGTCGCGGCACTCCGGGTCGGAGGCCGTGTAGGCGTAGGTGGTCTCCAGGTCGTCGGCGGCGCCCTCACCTCCGGTGTCGAAGACGCGGGTGACGTTGCCGTAGGAGTCGTAGGTGAGCTGGGTGGTCGTGCCGGCCCCGGCGGTGGCGGCGCCTTCGTAGTCCTTCTGCTCGACCTGGGTGAGCTGCGGGAAGACGGTGGCGGTGAGGCTGTCCGGCTCGGCAGTCCCACTGGAGGCGGCGTCCACCAGTGTGTAGGTGTTCAGCGTCTCCTTGTACGGGTGCCCGGCGCCGTCCTCGGTGAGGCTGCGGGTGAGAAGTCCGCGGGTGACGTAGCCGTCGGTGCGGTAGTCGTCGGTGCGGACGCGGCGGACGGCGTCGTCGGCGCCGGTGTCGCGCTGTGCGGTGATCACCCGGCCGAAGCCGAGGAACTCGCGTTCAGCGCGGTGGTAGCGGCCCTGGTCGTAGCGGAAGGTGGTCAGACGTGTGTCGGCACCATCACCCGCGAGCCCGTCGAACACCGAGGTGCGGGACAGCACCCAGCGGCTTTCGGGCATGGCCTGGGTGTTGCCGGTACGGGCGTAGTCCAGGTCGATCCGGGCGCCCATCGGGCGCGACACCGTGCGCAGGAGGTTGGTGCGCCCGGTCTTGTTGGTGGCGACCAGCATCTCGTCGTCGCGGGTCGACTTGACGTGGTCGGCGAGGCCGTCGCCGTTGACGTCGCGCAGGCTGGTTTCGGCCCGGCTGATGCCGGTGGACGCGTTGGCGCCGGGGTTGAAGACGAAGACGCCGACGGGAGTGGGCAGGCCGACGGTGAAGTAGACGCCGGCGCCGAGACTGGCGTTCTTGTCGACGGCGATCTCGGGGAAGCTGCCGCGGAACGGGGCGGGTGCGGTGAAGCCGGTGCCGGTGTTGACCGCGACCTTGATCGCCTTGGCCTCGTCGGTGAACACCCGGTCGGTGAGGCCGTCGCCGTTGACGTCCGTCATGCTCGCGTTGGTGAACGAGGTTCCCAGCTCGGCGGAGAGGCCGCCCGCGAAGCCGTAGCGGTCGACGTTGAACCCGAGGTTGACGCCGACGTTGCGGGTGGACGCGTCGTTGATCGGTCCGGCCGACCAGGGTTCGCGGGCGGCGAAGGAGTAACCGAGGTTCAACTGGGCGTCGCCGTTGCCGAACACCTTGTCCGGCAACCCGTCCCCGTTGATGTCGATCAGGTCGACGCGGGCGTCGGACTCGCCGCCGCCGAGGCTGCCGCCGATGCCGAGCGACGGCTGGACCGCGCCGGTGGTGGCGGTGTTGGCGCTGGTGCCCGCGTCGGGCGCGGCCATGCCCAGTGCGCTGGCGATGGTGGCGGTCTCGCTGCCCGCCGACAGCGAGACGTTGCCGGAGACGTTGTCCGCCTCGCGGACGTTGCCGCCGAGGGTGCCGCGCTTGGCGCCGAGCGCGCCGCTCATGTCGGAGAACTGGATCTCCTTGGCGCCCACCACGTCGGGGTAGCCGTCGCCGTTGAGGTCGAGGTAGTCGACCGAACCCGCGGTGATCCCGCCGACCACGGTGCCGCCGAACGGGCCGGCCGCGAGGGTGGCGGACACCTGGCCGGTGACACCGCGGCGCATCACCGCCCGGTCGCCCGCCACGTCGGCGTCGGTGACGATGTCGATGGTGTCCGCGCCGAGGCGGGAACTGGTCGCCATCGCGGCGGTGATCCAGGAGGACTCGTCCTGAGCGGCCCAGCCGCCCTTGGCGGGAACGGGGGCGAACACCGCAAGACGCGGCATGGTGAGCCGGGGATTCGCGGCGAACACCGGGACGTCCGCCTCCTTGGGCTCCTTGGGAAGCGCGTCCTTGAAGCTCTGGTCCAGCGTGAGTTCGGCCTGCTTGAGCGGTTGGGTGGCGCGCTCGCGGTTGCCTTGGTAGCCGATCACGCCCCAGCCGCGGTAGGGCTGGGCGAAGGCGCCCTGCCCGACGGAACCGTGCATGGCGCTGGGCGCCGGGGTGAAGGTCGGCCAGCTCGAGGTCACGTCGTAGGTGACCGACGCGGACTGCTCGACGAGCATGCCGAGCAGTCCGGTCTCCGTCGTGGAGTAGTCGATGTAGAGCTCGTCGCCGGCGGTGACCGGCACGGTCAGGTCCAGGTTCGGGCCACCGAAGGAGGTGTCCTTGGCTTGGAAGATCCGTTTGCCGCGCAACTGCCCGCCGCGCTTCTTCACCGTGAACGCGATTTTGGCCTCACCGAGCAGCCCGAAGTTGAGGGACACCTTCGGCCGCACCTTCAACTGGCCGGTCCTGGTCGCCTTGTAGGACTGCTGCGGCGCGATGAGGGTGTTCGCCGGGTACATGCTCAGGTCGTACGGCGGGTTGATCACCAGCGTGGGCTCGCCCGCGGCGTCGACGACCGACTCGACCCCCTGCGCGGCCGTGTAGTGCGCCTTCGGCGCCCAGCTCACCGCCGAGACGTCGATCGGGGAGTCGGTCTTCAGCTTCCACGACATCTTCTCGAACATGCTGACCGGAATGCTCACGTCGATCGCGGTCGTGCCGGTCGACGCGGCGGGCAGGACCTTGCGGAACACCTCCGTGCCGGCGTGGACGCCGTTGCCCTTCTCGATCACGACGGTCACGTCGTCCGAGGTCGCCTCGGACTTGACCACGTCACCCGTCAGCCGCAGCGTGCCGTTCACCGGCACGGTCACCTGGGACGGCCTGCCGCCGAAGGTGAAGTCGTCCGACGCGCGGAACACGGTGTTCGCCAACCCGTTCGCGTCCGTGCCGGCCGGCAGGTTGGTGTAGGTGATCGCCGGGTCCCACGCCACGGTGTCGTACTTGCCGTCCAGAACGGACTGGGTGCGGAAGTAGAGCGCGTCGCCCTTCTTCACCGGAATCGACGCCACATTGCCCGGTGTGAACTCGCTGTGGTCGTCGGGGCCGATCCGCTGCGCCCAGAGTTCGGCGTCCTTGTGCTGGATGGTGACCCGCACGCCGTCGGCCTTGGTGTAGGCCGCCCGCGCCGGGGAGGGGTCCTGGGTCAGCTGCACGGGGCCGTCGACGCGGACGTTGCCGTCGAACGGCGCGACCCAGCGCCGCACCGAGTCAAGGAGAGGCGAGTTGTCCACCTGCTGGTTGAACTGCGCGGTCTGATCGCCGACGATCTGGCCGGTCACCGCGCCGCCCCCGATCGGCGCCGGGGTGCGGGTGGAGTCCGCGCTGTAGGCGGGTTGCCCATGGGCGTCCAGGTAGCCGAACAGCACGCCGCCGTTGTTCACCAGGTCGGTGATGCCGTCACCGTTGACGTCGCTGAAGAACCGGTCCGAGGTGGTCGTGGTGCCCACGAAGTCCAGCTGGGCCGAGGTGGTGAGGACGTACGACTCGACGCCGATGGTGCCGGTCAGCGTGCGCTCGGTCGAGATTCCCGGGAGGCTGGTGAGCTTGACGGGCGTGTCGCCGAACTTCGGCTCACCGCCTGGTCTGGCCAGGTTGGGCCGGTAGAACACGTCGTTCTTCTTGCGGAACACCTTGTCCGGCAGGTTGTCGCCGTTCACATCGGTCAGCGTCGACAGGCCGTCGGACTGGCCCGCGCTGAACCCGACCTTCAACCCGACGGAACCCTCCTTGGTCGGCAGACCCTGCACGTTGTAGCCCGCGAACAGGTGCGCGCCGAAGCCGACCGACGTGTTCGCCGAGATCGCGCTGGCCTCGCCCTCCCGGATGTTCACCCCGAGGTCGTCATCCGGCACCGACCAACGCGCCGCGTCGGTGAAGGCGTTGTAGTTGCCCGACGGGTCGCGCACGTCGTCGAAGTAGTCGAACGTGTGGGTGTTGAACAGCTTGTTGCTCTCGCTGAACTGCGACACCGAGGTGAGCAGCGTCTTGTCGAACGCGCCGGTGCGGTAGTTCAGTTCGTAGGCGCGGATCAGCTGGTCGTCCAGCTTGACCTCGACGCGCCGCAGCAGGTCGGCGGTGACCTTCTTGAACCCGTACCGGGCGTCGATCCGCACATCCGCGCGGCGGGGCTCGCCGCGCTCACGGTCCCGGATGAACGTCACCGAGTACCTGCCGTCGGTGTCGCCGCGACCGGTGTAGGTGATCTTCTGCGGGTACAGGTCGCTGCCCGGGACCGTGGAGTCCGCCGTGCCGCCGTCGGCCACCTTGGCGTACCGGTAGCGCATGACGTTGTCGTTGCCGTCGCGGACCTCCCGCGCCGCCCAGGTGGCGACGCGCCCCGTGCCGTCGGCCAGCGTGCTGTCGGCCGTGCCGCCGAAGAGCGTGCGGACACCCTGCTTGTCGGTGACCTCCCACCAGTAGTTCGTGGGGCTGTCGCCGTGGCGCACGATCCGGTCGAACCGGCCCTCCACCCGGGAGTGGAACACCTTCTGCGCGGTACGCGCCTGCAACGCGCTCCGGTGCGCCACCGGGGTCAGCTGCTCGCCGTTGAGCAGGTAGGTCTCGGTCTCCAGTCCGGCGTCGTAGCGCGGCACGCCCCACCGTGTGTCGACCGTGACCATCGGGGTGGCGAGGTTCCACCCGACGCCGAGCCACCCGTTCGTCCCCGACGAGTTGTAGGTGACGGCCAGCTTCGGCTCCAGGCCCGCGCGGCCCTTCGGCACCTCCAGCGGGTACGACAACCGCGCGTCGCCGCTGTTGTTCGCCGAGGGCGCCTCGATGAGGTTCACCCCGGAGCCGGGGTCGGCCGCCTTGATGTCCTTGATCTGGTTCGGGTTGAACGACGTGCCCTCGGGGTGCTCGGGGCCCTTCACCGCCGAGTCGGCACCCGCCGTCGGCCCCGCCGAACGCACCCGCTGCGACGGAACCACAGCCGCCATCGCCACCAACGCCACGAGCAGGGCGAAGACCAGGCCCTTGTGGCGAACACGAACCGGACGACGAGCCCACACGAGGACAGTCATGCCCCCGACCCCCTCTGGATCCGGGCGACATCCCTACCGACCCGCCGCCACTACCGCGACGGTAACCACGGCCGTTGAAATCCCGATGAAACAAGCGACACGAGCCCCGGCGGCCGACGACAACGCCACGGCCTCATCGGCCGGGCAGCGACCTGCGGCTCACCCCCGGTTGCCGTGCGACCTCAGTCACATTTGGCCCCGAGGAATCGACCAGCGCGACGGCGTCCCGCTGGACTCCTCCTTCCACCGCTTCGTGTACTGCCCGCCTGGCACAGTTTGCCTGGGCTCCCATGTCCCGGTGTCCACGTGTCCACGTGTCCACGTGTCCGGGTGAACGAGGGGGACTTCAGCGCCGCCGCCCCGTCGCGGCGGCGCACATCCGCCGGGCCGGGGTTCCACCGCGGCGGTGTCAGTCGACGTCCTCGGGAGGGGCACTGGTGGCGCCGGGGCCCGGTTGTCTGCGACGGTGCAGGCCCTCGAGGGTGCGGGCGAGTTCCCCGGGGTCGGTGCGGGAGCGGGCGATGGCCCGCTCGTACCGGTCGCGCGCCTGGGTGAGGTCTTCCGTCGCGGCGTGGCGCCAGCCCAGCCGGTTCCGGATCTCGGCCTCCAGCCTGCCGCCGGGCCGTTCGCCGACCGCCGCGAGTGCCCGGTGGTGGAGTTCCTTCGCCCCGGGCAGGTTACCCAGGCACTCCTCGGCGGTGGCCAGTCTGCCGAGGACCGCGGCGTACAGCGGGATGTCCCCCACGCGCTCGGCGAGTCCGGCGGCCCTGCGGAGCGCGTCGGCGGCCTCCGTGGGCCGCCCGCGGTCGAGCTGGAGCGTCCCCATGCGGAACAGCGTCTTGCTGAGGATCCTGGGGCTGCCGATCTTCTCGGCGAGGATGACCGATGCCGCGTAGCAGTCGTGCGCCGTTTCGTGCTGTCCCACCTGGTGGTGGATGGCGCCGATGTTGGCCAGGTACATGACGGTGAGCCAGTCGTCGTCCGCTGTCCGGGCGAGGTCTGCTGATTCGGCCAGGAGCGCGGCGGCCTCGGCCGGTTCGCCGGCCGCGTTGGCGAAGATGCCGAGGGAACCCAGGGCCCGTGCCTGCTCGATCGGGTCTCCGGTACGGCGGCTGATCTCCAGGGCATCCCTCAGCCAGCGGCGCGCCTGCTCGTAATGGCCCTGCAGGCCGTACGCTATGCCCATACAGGTGCGCAGTTCGGAGACCATCCGCTGGTCGGTGGCCTGCTCCGTCAGCGGCAGCACGATCTCGACGGCGGCCCGGCACTCGCGGTACCGGCCCTGTCGGGTGAGGTAGTCGCACAGCCCCTCGGCGAGCCAGCAGGCGTCGTCCACATGCCCCACGGCCGCCGCATGGCCGACCACGTCGACCAGCTCGCCGCCCACCGCGTCCAGCCAGGCCGAGGCCTCCTCCCAGTCCGCGAAGGGCGCGGTGTCCGGCCGCGGGCCGGTCGGGAAGGCAGAGCGGCCCCAGTCGCTCGCGCGGCGGGCGGCGACCACATAGAGCCGGAACACCCCGGCCCGGGTCGCCGCGACTTCCGCGGGGTATGCGGCGGCGACGCGCCGGGCGTAGACCGCGACCAGGTCATGCAGACGGTAGCGGTCCGCAGCTACCTGCTGGACGAGACTTGCCTCGACCAGGCTCTCCAGGGTGCGCTCGGCGTCGGGCGGCGTGAGGTCGAGCATGGCGGCCAGCGTCAGCCGGTCGAGCTCCACGGTCGGCGACAGGCCCAACGCGCGGAACGCGCGCTGTTCGGCGTCCGGAAGCTGGTCGTAGGAGACCCGGAACGCCGCCTCCACGCTGCGGTCCTCCACCGCGAGCTCGCCGAGCCGGTGCTCATCGTCAGCCAGCCGGGCCGCCATGCGCTCCAGCGCCCATGACGGGCGGCCCTGTATCCGCGCCCCGACGACACGCAGGGCCAGCGGCAGCCGGTCGCAGAGGCGGGCCAGCTCGCGCACCGCCGCACGCTCGGGGTCGGAGCCCGGATCGCCGACGATACGTGTCAGCAGGGCCACCGCCTCGTCGGTGTCCAGCGGCACCAGCGAGATCCTGCGGTCGGCGTCCAGCCCGGTCAGCCGCTGACGGCTGGTCACCAGCACGAGGCTGCCGCGCCCGGCGGGCAGCAGCGGGCGCACCTGCTCGGCAGCGGACGCGTCATCGACCACCACGATCAGGCGGAGGGCGGCGGTCGCGGCCCTCCATGACGCGGCCAGCCCGTCGAGGTCCTCTGATGACTCGTCGTCGCCTTCGCCGGCGTCGCCGACTGCCCGCAGCAACCGGCGCAGCGCGCGGTGCGGGACCGTCGGCTCCCGCCCCTCGCGATGACCGTGGAGGTCCACGAACAGGCAGCCGTCCGGATAACGCCCCCGCATCGCATGCGCGGCGCGCACCACCAGCGCGGTCTTGCCCACCCCGGCCATGCCGTCCACCACGCGGACCGTCACCGCCTGCTCATCGGCCGGCGCAAGGAGCATGTCGAACTCCCGGCCTCGTCCGGTGAACCCGCCGACATCGACCGGTAGTTCATTACGCACGCGACGGAGCGGGCGAGGGACTGTGGGCCGCCGGTCCGCCGATTGGCGCGGTCGTGGCGATGTGCCGAGAAGGAAGGCGGCATCAGCGCGCAGCACCGCCTCGTGCACCCGTCGCAGTTCACCGCCCGGCTCCGCACCCTGGTCCCTCACCAGACGGCGGCGCACCTTGGTGAAGACAGCCAGCGCATCGGCCTGCCGGTCGCCGGCGTAGAGGGCACGCATCAACATGGCGGCCAGTGGCTCGTTGTGCGGATGCGTCTCGGTCAGGGCGAACAGCTCTCCCACGACCTCGGCGTGGCGGCCGAGCCGCAGCTGGCACTCCGCCTTGTCCTGCACCAACGCGAGCCTGTGTTCCCTCAGCCGCAAGCGCTCTCCCTCGGCGAACGGCCCGGGGATCCCGGCCAGGGGATCGCCCCGGAACAGCTCCAGGGCGGTGGACCACGCGCCCGCCGCGGCGGCCAGATCACCGGAGGCCCGCGCGGCGTGCGCCTCGGCGACGACCTCCTTCAGTCGAGCCACGTCCGTCCGGACGTTCTGTGGGACGAAGCGGTAGCCACCACGGTCGGTGACGATCACGGAGTCGGACGGGGTCTCTCCTTCAGTGCCCAGACGTCTGCGCAGCTGGTGCACATAAACCGGGATCACCTTGGCACCCGTGCCCGGCGGTTCCGGGCCCCATACACTGTCGAGCAGCTGCTGCCGGCTGACGGTCGTGCCCGGCCGCAGCAGCAGCGCCGTCAGCAGAGCCTGCCGGCGAAGCGGACCGAGCTCCAACGGTACGTCGCCGCGCCAGGCTCGGAGCGGACCGAGCACAGCGAACCGGAGCCCGCTGCCGCCCGTCGATGACTCCCCCCTCGATGGCACGCAGAGAAGTATAGGCCTAGGATCCCCCACTCCCCGGGGACATGGTGCGTCAGATGGAGGGGAAGTCTCCCGTCCGTGCAGCCGTGTTGGAGCACATCGCACAGGTGGGTCAGGAAGCGGCCGGCTCCTTGCGGCGGCCCCGCCATACGATGATCAGCTGTGACCGCCGAGAAACGCCGACGACTTGGCCACGGTCCCAGGGCGACGCCGGCGACAGCCCCGAGCGTGGCCGCCGCCGAGCCGCGAGGCCGCGTCGTGGCCAGGGAGGCCGATCTGGACACCGGTCCCATCCACCACCTCCAGCTGCCCGATCTTGCCGAGTTGAGGGCCCGGGGCGTGCTCGACTCGCACGCGCTGGGAGACTGGCCGTGTGGGCACGATGCGCCGCCCGTTGGGCACCGGTCCCCGCCCGAACTCTGCCGCTGAAGCGGACGACCGCGGCGGACGCGGCCGCATGGCTGCCGAGCTCGCCGCCCAGCTTGCCTCCGCCCCGGCCGAGCGTAGCCGTACCGGTCGGCAGCCGGCCGTCGACCGCTCGGGACCGGACCGGAAGCCACCGGGTGACCACGGCAACGACAACCGGACCGCTCGATCTGCTGCCCGTTCGGCCTCGAGACCGTCATCGGCGCCGACAGCACCCTGTACGAGACCGCTGACCGCGTGATGCTTGACACCGGCCCGGACCACCTGCCCGCCGTGGACCGCTGACCGGAGCACTGTTGCGACAGATGTTGCGCCTACCTGTTGCGCTGGGTGTTGCGATGGACGTTGCACGAGCCCTCGCAGCCTCCCGCGAATTCGCCCAGGTCACCACGAAGGCATACAGGCATGGTCGGGGTGCCGGCATCCCCGTTGCGGCCGCTTTCGCCCAGTCCTGGCTGGAGTTGAGGGAGAGGGAGGGGCGATGGCGGCGCGGACGCAGCCGCGGGCCGGGGCGCTCGCCGGTGTTGCGCGTCGGCCGGGGCCGCCGCGCTCTGTCGGGGATCACGGCTGCGCCGACCACGAGGCCTTGGCTGTCGTGGGGCAACGTGCCCAGGTCCCACGAGCGGCCGCACACCCTGGTATCCGCCCGGCCGGCTGCATATCGGGGATGCGGGTCAGTTAGCCCTCGTCAGGAGCTTTGCGCCCCACGAACACCAAGGGCTCGTCTGGCGTGAGCACTCAGGGTTAGTCGGTGTCCGTTGCTGCCAGCACGGCGATCCGGCGCTGGTCGGGGGAGAGGGCCGCTACGCCGTAGTCGGAGCCCACGTCGTTGTGGAACCAGTCCGCGTCCGCCTCGAAGTGGAACCATGTGCTCTGCCGGGCATGGCGCTCCACCATCCCGGCGCTCGCGCCCTCCGGAGCCCCACTGAGCCCCGCGAGCGAACGCCATGCCCACAGCCGTCCGTAGGCGCCCTGCACACCCGAGCTGTGCATGCCGCCCATCGACGCGGTGGCGAAGAGCAGGCACCAGATCTCGTCCGCCGGCCGGACCGCGATCTCGAAGCGGTCCGTGGGGCCGAGCCCGTCGACGCAGTCCATGGGCAGGTTCGGCAGCAAGGAGGGCACCTCGTCGGGTGCGATGGCCTTGTTCAGCCTGAAGACCCACGCTCCGCCGCCCCACTCGCCTGCCTGCACGGCGCTCATGATGCTCTCGCGCTCGCCGATGGTGGCGACGTCCCGCAGGGCGGACCGCTGGGTGGCACGCGGCGTGCGTGGGTCCACCCGGCCCGCATTCGGCAGCCCGCCCGGCACAGACGAGGCGGCGCCGCGTATCGAACGACTGGGGAAGTCGGCCTCCGCCTCAAGGCCACACCGGTGCGAGGGAAGCCAGCTCAGGGCATGCCAGCCGGGCCGGCCGTACGGCCAGGAGCGCAGCGGCGGGAAGTCGTTCGCATTCACGCCGCGGAGCACCAACTCGTGGAAGAGACAGGCGCGCAGCTCGTCCAGCCGGTCCCGGTCACTGCGGTCGAAGACGACCGCCGCCAGGTCGGCGACGTGGTGATGCTCCGCGAGGAGCGAGGCGACGAAGCGCTGCCCGAGGCCGGACGTGCCGGGCAGGCTCGGCGCGTCGAGAAGCCGGAGCAGTTGTGCCAGGCTGTCACGGCCGGGGGTGAGCGCGAGCACGCGTACGACATGGGCCAGCTGCCGGTCGTACTCGCGCACCCGCTCGGCGGCGGCTGAGCGCCGGCCGGCCAGCTCCGCGCCCAGATCGCGTACGTACGCGGTGTCGCCTTGTGCGGCGCGCTGTTCGGTCTCGTGCCATACGAGACGCCGGAGATCGTCGTCGGTGTGTTCCACGGTCATCGACCCTATGGCCCCGCAGGATTCGGCGGCCGGACGGGGTCAAACTCGTCCTCGCGTGCCTGCCCTGGAGCGGATGACCTACGAAACCGTCACACCGGCCGATCCCGCAATGCGCTTACCACTTCCGCCGGCAGCAGCGCCGCGGGTGCTGGGCGTGGACGACTTCGCCTGTACGCGGACGTCTCCGGCACCCTTCTGGTGGATGCCGACACCCGGCTGCCGATCGAGCCGTGGGCCGGTCGCGACGCCGAGCAGTTGGCGGCCTGGCTGCGGACACATCCCGGGGTTGAGGTGGTCTGCCGCGACGGCTCGCTGGTCTACCGGCAGGGCATCACCGACGGCGCCCCGGATGCCGTGCAGGTCAGCGACCGCTTCCATCTGTGGCATGGCCTGTCGAAGCGGGCCGGGGATGTCGCCGCCGCCCACCGCGGCTGCCTGCCCTCCGCGGTGCCCGAGCCCGAACCGGCCCTCCCACCGAGCCCAGCGGCACCGTCCGACCAGGCCGATACCCCCGCCCGCCGCCGCGCGAAATACTCTTCGATGCGGTGCACGCAGTGACCGACACAGGCTGCTCACTCAACGCCGCAGCGCACCAGCTCGTCCTCAACCGTCGCACCTGCGCAAATACGCGCGAGCCACCACCTGGTGCGTACTCGTACTCGAGTACGTGCGGCAACGCTGGGAGGAAGGCGAGCACACCGCGACCGTGCTGCACCAGGAGCTCGTCGCCAAGGGCTACCGCGGTCACTACCAGCGGGTCACAATGGCCATCGCACCGCTCCGCCGCGGCCTGCCGATCGACACCCCACGCGAGCGATCACCCTCACCCCGTCAGGTCGCCCGCTGGATCACCACCGCGCCATCCCGGCGCAGCCTGCACGCAGCCGAGGCACTCAGACGGCTGCTCGAACACTGCCCGGTACTGGACCGAAACCCACGACCTGGTGCGTCAGTTCGCCGCCATGCTCGACGCCCAAGACGCCTCACCGCTACCAGACTGGCTCGAGCAACTCACAACCGCCCGCCTCCCAGCCCTGGCCAGCCTGGCCAACGCCATCCGCGAGGACCAGCCCGCAGTCGTGCAGGGCATCACCACCCCGTTCAACTCCGGCGTCAACGAAGGCCGCATCACCGACCTGAAACTCCAGAAACGAATCATGGCCGGCCGCGCCGGAGTCCCGCTGCTCCGCCACCGCGTCATCCTCATGGCCCTGCTCCGGCGCCGCCACCGGTGACGGAGCGCCACCGGCGCACGGTGGCACACCCCAGCTTCACGGAATCTTGCCAGGGCCACTTTCATGTGTACGCCGACAGCTGGACCGGTGCGTATTCCAAAGCACGCGAACTCACGCCAGACCGCGCGTGATCCGGCGCAGTTTGCCGTCGGTTCCCGGCGTGAGCCCTCCGAGATTCGTCGAACTCGTCGGTTTCAAGTCGTCGGCGACAGCATGATCGAGGCCGCCATCTGCCACGGCGACATCGTCACCGTCCGCCGCCAGGACTCCGCAGACCACGGGGATGTCGTCGCTGCCATCTTGGACGGAGGCCACCGTCAAGCGCCTGCGCCGCGAGAGCGGCCGGGTGTGGCTGATGCCCCACAACGCGGCGTACGAGCCGATTCCGGGCGACGACGCGGTCATGCTCGGCAAGGTGGTCGCCGTCCTGCGCACTCTCTGAGAACCAGGCAACAGCGTGTCGTACGTCGGGTGGAGAGGCGGCGCAGCCCGGTGCGCCCTGCGCGACCCGGGTGACATCGCCGCCTCGGCACCGGTCACGGGCCGGGAACTGGAGCTCGCCGAGGTCCTGATCGGGGAGTTGACCGGCATCGAGGTGCGCGAGCTCCACGACGAATAAGCGCACGCCCTGGAGCAGCTGGTCACGGCCAAGGCCAGCGGCGGCACGCCGCCCGTGCTGGAGGAGGCCGCGGCCACAGTGGACCTGATGGCCGCGCTGGAGGAGAGCATGTAGGCGGCGAGGCGTGCCGGGCTGTACTGGGCCCAGCGCGATTTTCAGCCACCCTCTTCCCTGGTGACTGATTTCCGTGCATGCTGTGCGGGCCCCGCCCGGTCACGTCGTGCGGGGTCCAATCCCGCCGGCTCTCCACGGGAAGGCGGCCCATGCCCGCCGCCGGATGTGCCGGCGCCATGCCCTTCGTGGTGACCAGCCGCAGCTGGTGCGGCGCAGCTGATCAGCGGCTGTTGCCCGGGCGGTGGACGCTGAGGTCGCCGTAGGCGGACAGAACGCCGGCCAGGTCACCGGGTTTGTGCCGCAGAGTGGTGTCCAGGAAGGCGAGAGTGGCTGCTGCGACGACGTGCACGCTCTCGGTGCGGCCCAGGGACCCGGCCAGCGAGGGCACCGGCGGCAGGTAGAGAGGGGCGTCCATGAAGGTGAGGTGTGCGGCGCCGGGGAGGGTGAGACGGTAGCTCCTCGCGGTGCTGAGCTTGAGGACCTTGGTGAGGCGGGGTATGTAGCGCGGGTCGGTTTCTGGGCTGATGGCCTGGGTGAGCGCGAGCGCGGGCTGGTGGAAGGGGCGCAGGTTGGGGTCGCGGGGGTAGCCGTCCAGATTGATGACGGCGTCGAACCGGTGGTCCTGGCGGGCTGCCTGCAGGGCGGCACCGCCACCCAGGGAGTGGCCGGTCACCGCGGCCCGGCCGGTGTCCAGACGTCCGGTCAGCGGGTCCGTGCTCTCGCTTCGGTCCAGACGGCCCAGTTGAGTGAGGACGAAGCTGAGGTCGGCGGCCCGAACCCTCGTTGTTTCGACGGCCCGTTTGTCGTCCTCGTCGTCGTCGCCGGTGGAGGCGATCTTGGTGTTGATCGTTCGGCCGTCGTTGAGGACGACGGCGGCGGAGTCGTACGGGTGGTCGAGGGCGGCGACCACATAACCGTGGCTGGCCAGTTCCTCCGCCCAGGCGGTGTTCTGGGTGCGCACTCCCCCCAGCCCGGGGGAGAACAGCACGACCGGGAACCGTCCGCCCCTGTCGGCCACCGGGGCGTTGACGACCGAATGGGTGTGGGCACGCGGGACGCCGTCGAGCAGGAAGCCGGGCAGGCCGGCATAGCGCGCGAGGGCGTCGGAGACGGTGCGTGCTTCGTGCTCCGTGCGTCCGAGGTACTGGGCCCACTGCCCACCCGCGGGGTTCTGCTGCGCGGGGTACCAGAGCTGGGCCACGATGTGCGCCGGTCGTGCAGATCGGCAGTGGCGGTCTCGAGACGGTGCGGGTCGGTCCACTGCATCACGCGGGTGCCGACCGCGAAGCGGCCTGACGGCTTGGGGAACACGGGTACGGGAAGGGCCCAGGCGGCCACCAGGCCCGTGGCGATCAGACCGAGGCATGCCACCGATCCCGGCAACGCCAGCCACCTTCGGGCCCGCCTCGTCGGCCGGCCGGCATGTCGGCGCAGCAGAGGAGAGACGGCGAACGGCAACACGAAGGCAGCGCCTGCCAGTACCGGCAGCATCTGCCAGCGGACCCCCACCACGCTCAGCACGACTGCGGACGGTACGAAAAGCGCTCCCGCCGCGATCGTGACGCGTGGGCGGGCGGCGGGGGGAAGCCAGCGCGCCACCACCAGCGCGACAGCACCCAGCAAGGCAAGGATTTCCACGGGGGACATTTGCAGTCCCGTGATGGTCTCGGTCACCCGGCCATCCTCGGCGCGGGGTACGCGCTGCCGCATCGATCCCGGGCGCAGTCGTGTGCAACCGCAGTCGCAATCCGAGCACGTCCCTTGTGCGACCAGAGTCGCACCCAGGCATATCGCCTGTGCAACCGAAGTGGGACACGGATCTTCTCCGGAACCGGCTTGAACTGTGTGCAGTCCGCCCGCTGACCTGGCGTGACGATCAGGGATAGCGGGCGCAGCGGGCATCTGCGCTCAGCTGGAGCTTGGTGGTGAAGCCGCCGCGCGAGCGGCCCAGGCCCTAACCTGCCGCACCACCTCTACCAGGCGGGCGTGCAGGCCCTGCTTGGCGTTTCGTCCAGATGTTCTGGCCCTTCGGCCCCCTTTGAGGCCGAGGCGGCGGTGGGTTTCGGTGCGAGCCCCCGCCGCATGCTGATGCGCCCGTACGATGGTGGAGTCGACCCAGACACCCAGTCGATCTCGCCTGCGGCGTCAGCGGCGGCCCGGACCCGCTGAGCAGACGCTCCCAGGTTGAGCGACACCATCAGCGAGCACAGCCCACTGCAAGGTGCGCGCAGTCCCCGAGGGGCTGTCGCCGATCACCTGATGATCACGGGCTCACCATTTGTGAGGGAAGTCGTCAAGCGTGTGGAGCGCTCCCTTCATTACGGTTTGAGTGCCCCAATGAAAGGGTCCCACGTGCGTAATGTTCCGAGCGATAATGGCGTTGCCGCTCTTCGCCACCACTCGCTCTTGCTGGGGTAGCAGCAGGTTGAGCGCGCCCACCGAGAGAAATTGCAGGGCGTCGATGCTCCACAGGACGAGGATCCCGTCCCAGCCGGATGGCGGCGTGACAGCAAGTCCGATCTGGGTGGCCAGTGAACCAGCGATGTGGAGTGACAGCAGGGGTATAAGGGTGGTCAACCCGATGAAGGTGGTCAAGCACACGGCGAAAAAAGCCAGTATGCGCATGAGCCTCTCTGCCCACCCGCGCCGACCGTCCTGAAACCACCAACGCATCATTTGCTTGGGGTTCCCCCAGACTGCCTTGGTCACCGCCACGGACAGAGCGATGAGTGGGGCCGCTAGCGCCTTGGTTCCCAGGGTGACCACAGCGGCGCACACCAAGAGCGCCAATCCTCGCTGACCACCTGATCGCGGCAGCACGAAGCTGTCCGACCACAGGGATGCCGTCCACAGTCCGAACGCCGTCACTGCTGTGACGGCCAACCACCTGAGCAGATGGGCCTGTCCACGCATGATGCGCGCGTGCAGCGACTTGTGGCGTTCGAGTTCCCGCTCCAGTTCGCGTGCCCGACTTGCCGCCTGGGCGAACTGAGCTTCTTCCTCCGGAGACGGCCCTTGGACTGTCCCTCGGTTCAATGCCAGCTCGTCGGCGCGGGGGTTCTTGGCCACCAGGATCTGACCGACGGCTGTGGTCACGCTGAGGGTGGGGGTCTGGTCCGGGACCTGTTCGGGTATGCGACGGGTGATATATACGAACAAGTCATCCACGGTGACGTACCCGTCCTTGTCCAGGTCCGCCTCGCCGCTGCGCAGTCCCGCCACGATCGCCGACGTGAACACCGATGGCTGGTTCCTGAGCCGGCTTGACCTCTCCGTTTCATAGCTGTATTGCAAGGCGGTCGAGGAGGTGATCACGATCCGTCCCTTGCCCTGGAACTCCGCGCTCAGGTCCACCTGGGTCTCGCCGCGCGCTCGCATGTCGCGGGCGAAGGCACCGCTGTAGCAGCAGTCGAGCAGCAGGACGATGCGCTGGCTCCTACTACGCTCCATACAGTCGGCGAGGAAGTCGGCGCTGACTGAGGTGGCCTCCAGCTCGTCGAACTCCGTGTCCCGGGCGATGAAGTGCAGACGGTTGCTGGTGTCCTTGCGCCCGTGACAGGACAGGTGAACCAGCAGCACGTCGTCCATGCCCGCATCCCGGAAGAACCGCTGGAGCTCCTTGCGCCAGGTGCGGGCTGTCTCGTCGACCACCACGGTCACTTCGAACCCGCCGATGGCCGGGTCCTTCAAGGCGTCCGTGAGATGCCGCGCGTCAGCGGCGGCACCTGGGAGCTTGCTGAAGCGCTCATCGGCGTGCTTCTGGTTCGCCAGGACCAGTGCCCGCCTAGCCATCGGCGGAGTCTCGCATCGCGTGCGCGATGAAGGCTTCGATAGCCGCCTTCTGATCCGCGCGGCCGGTATGCGTCACGCGGAGCACGTGGTCACCGTGCTTGATCTCGATGGTTCCGCTGTTCCTGCGCGCCAGCCAGTCCTGAGACAGTGCGATCAGCGCTCGGAGAACGGGCGCACCAGCCAGACCCAGCAGCAACGAGGTGTACAGGACCGGCTCACCGGCCCGCGTGCCCTGCGGTGCCTGCTCGGCAGACGGATGCTCCAGGGACAGGACATCAAGATCGCGTATCTCCTCGATCAGATACGTCATGTCCCGGTCGGAAACCTCGGGACCCGCAGGATCGTTCAACGCCAACCGCACGTTCATGGGCGAATGGTTCATACTCTCCCCCAGAAGACACCGCAAAAGGCTGAGCATGCCACAAATGCCTTGCAATGGAGGGTGGTTGGGGAAACCGACGATATGGAGCCCAGCGCATCCCAGGGATGGAGTCGGTCGTCTGCATCGCCCGCGCCGTCATCGACTGCGCCGTGCCGCCGGTACTGGGCACCGCGCCCGACGCCGGGTTCGCCGGGCTCGTGGGTCGTACGGGAGGCCGGCGCAATTCCCCCATCGCCGCGGCCAGCCCCGGCCCTGCCACATGCGCGTCGCTGATCTGCCTCATGCATCGTGCCGCCCCCGGCAAAGAGGAAGCGGGCCGGGGCGGCACGGTGGCGCTCAGTTGTCAGAGCATCGGGGGATCGGGGGGTCCAGGACCTTCACGTGCCGGGCGGGAACCCATCCGCGCGGCTCCGAAGCGAGCTTGTACCAGGCGTCGTTGCCCTTGGCCCGGTGGCCGTCGACTTTGCATTCGATCCTTACGACCTCGCCGGGGCGGAGGCTGCCCTCCACGGGGGAGCGCCTGGCGGGACGTTCGTGCACCTTCAGGGGTTTCTTGGAGACCACTCTTCCTCGACGGTCCGAGGGGGGAGGCGGAGGCGGAGTCCCGATGGTGGCGATCGCCACGTCCGTCGGACCGTCGCCCACACTGATGGGGGGCCCTGTCACCTCGTTGGTGGCAGTGTCGATCACTGACACGCTGTCGTCGAATGAGTTGGTGACGTAGACGCGGGCACCGTCCGGGGTGACTGTCACGCCCTGAGGGCCGTTGCCGACGGTGATGCTGGCGATGACCGTGTTGGTGGCGGTGTCGATCACCGACACGTTCTGTACGCCTCCAGAGGTGTCGCCAAGGTTGGTGACGTAGGCGCGGGTGCCGTCCGGGGTGATCGCCACGTCCGTCGGACTTACGCCGATGGTGATGGTGATGGTGGCGATGACGGTGTTGGTGGACGTGTTGATCACCGACACGTTGTCCGAGCCGGAGTTGGTGACGTACGCGCGGGTGCCGTCGGGGCTGATCGCCACGCCACTCGGAAGGTTACCGACGTCGATGGTGGCGATGACGGTGTTGGTGGCGGTGTCGATCACCGACACGCTGTCGTCGAAGAAGTTGGTGACGTAGGCGCGGGCGCCGTCCGGAGTGACCGCCACGCCACGCGGATCATCGCCGACGGTTACGGTGGCGACGACGGTGTTGGAGGACGTGTCGATCACCGACACGTTGTCCGAATCGGAGTTGGTCACATAGGCGCGGGCGCCGTCCGGAGTGACCGCCACGCCCTGCGGGCCGTCGCCGACGGTTACGGTGGCGACGACGGTGTTGGTGGACGTGTCGATCACCGACACGTTGTCCGAATCCGAGTTGGTCACATAGGCGCGGGCGCCGTCCGGAGTGACCGCCACGCCCCGCGGGCCGTCGCCGACGGTTACGGTGCCGACGACCGTGTTGGTGGACGTGTCGATCACCGACACGCTGTCCGAGACCAAGTTGGTGACATAGACGAGCTGCGTCGTCTGGTAGGCGAATGGTGCAGTCTGGCCGGTGGGCGGTGGCGATGACGCCGCCATGGGTGCCGAGAGCCCGGCCGCGATGACAACGCCGGCCAGGGCGATGCCGACTCTCAGCCACCATCTGGCAATGGCGGATCGGCTTCGGTTCCTCCTTGTGGTGGCCTCGCTCCTCATGCGACGCACCGCCACGGGCCGGTCACGGCGGCAGCCGTTTGTTGCTGGCCCCGCGCCAGCCGTGCGTGTCGCCCCTTCGGGGACTGCTTCGCTCTCCATCTTCCGCAGCCATCCGCCGCGCGCTCATGGCTTTCTCGGGTGGGGGACATCGCATCTCCTGGTGCCTGCTGCGTCGGTTTCGATTCGGCGGCCTCGGGCTGTGCTCGCCTGCCGTTCGGCTCGGCCGTCGACAGCATCCTTTGGTGTCCGGTGGTGCCCCTGCCAGGCAGGGGCCGCCGAACGGATTGATCGTGTGACAAGTCCGCAGACCTCAGTGACCACCCTGCCGACAGTTCGCATGGGGGCGACGTACCCCGATGGGCATGCGCACGCCACGACCGATCTGCCCGCGATGTGGTCAGGACTGGATCCGTCGGTATCGCTTCAAGAGCGATGGGCGGTGTTCTCCCTGTGCACCGAGTGACTCCCCGCCCTGGAGAAGCGCCTTCCCCGAGCCGGGACGCTCATCCGATCTGGCGATCGACGTTGTAGGCGGCGCTGATCAGCGCCAGATGCGTGAACGCCTGAGGGAAGTTGCCGAGTTGCTGGCCCGCCAGACCTATCTCCTCCGAGAGGAGCCCGAGATGGTTCGCGTAGGTGAGCATCTTCTCGAAGGCCGGCCGCGCCTCGTCGAGCCGACCGGCTCGGGCGAGCGCCTCCACCCACCAGAAGGAGCACATCGAGAAGGTTGCCTCCGTGCCGGCGAGCCCGTCTGGCGATGCTTCCGCGGTCGCGATCCAGCGCGGGTCGGTGGGCGCGACCAACAGGGCCGTCGCGCACCATCTGCGAGCGTCCTCCTCGGCCTCGGTCTAGGCGGCCCCCACCGGCCAACCGCACGCTCATCGACCGCCGACATACGCAGCTCCCGGCGTGTCGAGGCCTTCAGTCAGAACGCCGTGCGGTGTCCCGGTGGCAGGGACGCACACGGCGTTCTCGTGGGTTACGCGGCGAGGCGTTCGGCGAGGGCCTTGGCCTTGACGGCCGCGTCCTGGAAGGCGCGGTCGCGGGAGGCTTCAAAGAGCGGCACCAGTTCGGCCATGGCCGGGATGTGCGGGGCCATGGTGAGTTCCGGGACGATGAAGTCGAGGTCGAGGGCGAGCATGCCGGACAGGGTCGCCGTCAGGTAATTCTGCACGTACTCGTAGGGCTCCTTCGGGGTGCCGGGCGCGTAGGAGCCGCCGCGGCTGGCGACGACGGTGACCGGGGTGCCCTTGGCGGAGGGGTTCTCACCCGAGGTGCGGCCGAAGAGGATCACGTTGTCCAGCCATGCCTTGAGGGTCGAGGGGATCGTGTAGTTGTACATCGGCGCGCCGATCAGCACCGCGTCCGCACGCTCCAACTCCTCGATGTGCTCCAGGCGTTCGGCGAAGGCGGTGGCCTGCTCGGGCGTGTGGGTGTCCGGATCGGCGAACCCGGCCGTGTGGGCGTGGACGGTGATGTGCGGCACCGGGTCGGCGGAGAGGTCGCGGTAGATCACCGCGCCCTCGGGGTGCTGCTCCTCCCAGATCTTGCGGAAGGTCTCCGTGACGGCGCGGGAGGCGGAGGCGCCGCCCGGGAACACGGACGAGTCGATGTGCAGCAACGTGGCCATGGAGTGTCTCCAATTTCTGGGTGACGTGACAGGGCGGTCGCTCGCGGCGGGTGCCGCGGGCTCGTGGTCGGTGAGGTGGGGCGGCCGGCCTTCAGGCCGGTGGCCGGGGGCGCAGGACGCCGTCGGGGTCGTAGCGCTTCCACAGGTCGGTGAGGCGGATTCCGGTCGGTCCCGGGTAGGCGCGGGCGAGCGTCGCCTCGGCGGGGGCGCTCTCGACGTGCACGTAGGCGCCGTCGGTGTCCGGGGCGAGGGGGCGCCAAGCCGCAGGCGCAGTTGCAGGTCGGCGACGCCGGTGAGGAAGGAGATGCGGTCGGTGACCGCCGACAAGTGGGTGATCAGGGTCCAGGCGTCGAGGCGGCCGGGCTGGTACGGGTGGTCCTGGACGGCGAGGTGGTCCTGGCCCGAGTCCTCCGCCGTGCGCGCGAGGCGCCGGGTCAGGGTCCATGTCCCGGCGGAGGGGTCGAGGCTCGCTCCGAAGGAGAGTCGGTGTCCGTAGTCGGTCATGAGTCCAGGCTGGGCTGGACCGCCGCGTCGGCAAAACGATGGGTAAGGTGCTAACCTTTTGTAAGTGAACTCCATTCATGACGACACCTGCCCGAGCTTCGAGGGCACCCTCGAAATGGTCGGGCGCCGCTGGACGGGTTCGGTACTGCAGGCTGCCGCCCAGGGCGCCCGGCGCTTCGGCGAATACCGTGCGATGATCGACGGCATCTCCGACCGGCTGCTCTCTCAGCGTCTGAAGGAACTCGAGGCCGCGGGCCTCATCGAGCGCACCGTCATCCCCACGACGCCCGTACAGATCCGCTATCAGCTGGCCCCGGACGGTCAGGCACTGGTGAACGCCCTGTTGCCGCTCGCGCAGTGGAGCATGCATCGCTCCGGCCCCAGGGGTGCGGGGCGGGTTCCGTCGTCGACGTAGTGTCCGGATACGCGTGGACAAAGGCGCGCGCACTCACTCCGCCGATACGGAGGCGCTCAGGCCGGGGCTGGTGCTCTGACCGCACAGATCCGCCGGTCCGGCGGCCATGGCGGGGGGACGTGCGGTGACGTTCGATCCAATGCTGGAAATGCGGAGGCTGAGCCGTCCGTGTGCGCAGGCTGACCGGACCGTCCGGCTGGCCTGGGGTGCGGAGATGCACCACCGCCCCGCCAGCTCCGACGAGCCCAACGTGGATGCGGGCGGGCCCACGGGGTGAAGCCCGCGATGCGCCAGCTTCCACCTCGCCTTGGTGATCTCAGTGCGGCGGCCCGGCCTTGCGGCCACCGGAGGCCCACCGCCCGGGCGGCGGCCGTCAACGGCGGGGGAGTGCCCGCCTGTTGCGGGACACTGGCTGTATGGCTTTGCCGCGTCCGGCCACGACGGCCGATCTGTCGACGGTACGGGATCTCCTCGGCATGGAGTGGCCTCACGAGCGCGGTGCTGCGGCCGAAGAGAAGTGGAAGGAGCGCCTGCAGGACCGGACCATGCCGACGGCCATCCGGAGTTCGGTGTGTGGCTGCTGGAGGACGGCGGCACGGTGGTGGCTGTCGCGGTCACCCAGCTTCCGTCACGCCGGGGGCAGCGGCGGGTGGGCGGCGTGGCGTATCCGGTGTACCTCGATTATCTGATCACGCGGTGCGGCCGCCGGGGCCGGGGGTACGGCGCGCAGATGGAAGAGCATGTGATCGGGGCCCTGGCGGCCCGTGGCTATGGCCGTGTCTGTCTCCTTGTCGAGCCCGGCAGGACGGACGCGCTGCGGTTCTGGACGGGCCGGGGGATGGCAGCGGGCCCCGGAGGCAGAGCAGCCGCCCACCCGGGTGCTGATGGTCAGGGAGACAGCTCCGGCCGTGGAGCCCGGGAAGGACACCGGCCCGGGCAGGAACTGAGGGCCCCCGGCCCTGGGCTTTGTGCCCGGGAACGTGTCCCGTCCCGGATCGCCATCGGGTCCCTATGGGCTCGCGGGGTCGGCATCCCCGGCTCGCACGGCGGCCGCCGCCTCGAGCAGGAGCCAGCCGTCGACCTCCACCGCCCGCCGCTCCCCAGGCTGCCACCCGCGGGCCAGCGCCACGTCGAGCAGGGCCCGGACAGCGCCCGGCTCGTGCAGGTTCAGGGACTCGCCTCGGGTGAGGCCCACGTCCCCGGAGCCCATGGGGGCACCGCCTGGGACGTACCGGCCCGGCCCGTCGGCGAAGACGATGCGCAGCGGGCCTCCGCTGCCGGCTGGCTGCGGGGACAAGGTGAGGGTCTGGCGGCAGTCCACGGACCGGCCCTCGCCGTCCTTACGGTGACTGTGGCGGATCGTCCACATGTACACGCGCCCGTCGGCGACCAGTCGGCGGGGCTTCTTGGAACGGCGAGGCACACAGCCGAGGGTACGCGGCCTGATCCACCCCCGCTGAGACGAGGAAGGTCGTCGAACTTCGGTGAGAACGGCCGATGAGACAGCACAACGGACAGCCCCTGGTGAGTTGCGGCGATGAGCGTGACGTCGAGCCGTCAACGGCCAGTTCGGCTCGATTCTGTGACGGCTGCCCGTCACGCTTGATGCCTCGCGGCACGGGCCGCGCGTCGGCGCCAGGCTCTCGCTGTTGTCCAAGTGCTGTCAGCGGCCGCTTATCGGCCTGCTCGCGTCCTCATCGTCAGGCGAGGCTCCAGCCGCGGAGCTGGCGGACGATGCGCGGGATGCTGAGTGTCCCGGCTGCGACGTCACGCACGAGGATGACGGCGGCTTTGGGGGCGTACTCGAGCCGGCGGCCGTGCAGGGCGAGGTAGGCCTCGGTGGAGTGCCAGGCGAAGGCCTCGTTCGAGTGCTCGAGGCAGGGCAGCTTCGCCAGGGTCTGAAGCAGCGCGGCGGCTTTGAAGTGCAGCGAGCTGTAGATGTCGTGCTCCATGGATCGGGCGTTGACCCGCGCGGCGGCCGCGAACAGGGGGCCCAGGTCGTCGACCTGGGGGTCGCCGGGAAGGAGTTCGGCGGCGTGCAGCAGGAAGGTGACCTCGAGCGGATGGTGCGGTGCGGGCTCGGTCACGCGGCCTGGCCCCGCTCCCGCTGCTCGGCGGCCCGCTGCTCCGCGGAGGGGTCGGTGCTGCTGGGCTCGGCGGCGAAGGCGGCGGCGCTGCGGGCCATCGACTCCTTGAAGCCGTCGAGGAACCGCTGCTCGACCGCGGTCGCGCGCGTGTAGGCGGCGGAGAGGATGTACTCCTGCAGGCTCACCCCTTCCCGGGCTGCGGCGGCAGCGATTACGGCCCGCTGCTCGGGGTCCGGGAAGCGCAGGTTCATGGCTGAACGTCCCGCCCGGCCGCCCTCCCGACCGCCGCACTGGGGGCGAGGGGCAGGCGCCGGGTGCTGACCTGCGCGCCGGCCACCGCCAAGGCCGGCGTCCAGGTGAGCGAAACGGGCCTCTGGGCGTCGACGACCCTGGGATGTGCCGGCGACCAAATTCCTCGACGCCGCAGCTCGCACCCTGCCTCTACGCCGGCCCGCGCCAGCGCGAGCGCCGTGGATCAGGGCCAGTGCCCGGACGGCGCCCCTGCGAGCGGTGGCTCGAGCGGCGCACACCCGCAGTACGGCGGAGCGCCGTTGACGGCCCGCCCCGGCGAGCAAACCCCAACCGGCGCTTCCAGGGCGCAAATGCGGGCCCGCGAAGGGTTCCAGGCATGGTGGGGTGGGGCCTGCATCTGTTGCCGGTGCCCTGTCCCGCCGACCTGATCCCGGACGCGAGGAGTCTTGACGGGTTCAACGCCGCCTGCCAACGGGCCAAGCAGCAGGGTGCCGTGTTCGTCGCCGTCGAGCACCAGGCCCAGTGCTGGGCGGTAACAGCTGATGCGCTCACCGCCCCGCGGCACGTCATCGACGACTCGATATATGACGCCGTCCGCGCTGCAGCCATCCGTCTGGTCCGCTCCGCGAAAATCGCCCGGACTACTCCGTCGGACCGGTGCACTTCGTGCTGTACGGCCTGGAGACCGAGGAGCGGGCCCGTGACAGGCGCGCCGCGAGTTCGAATCCGAATGCCGCAACGGCGGAGGCGGGACCGGCCAATAGAATCATGGCCCGCCTGCGCGCGCCGCCGAACACGAGGCACAGCGATGCCCACCCCTGAGCCTGCGAGCTGCTGGAGCTTGTCGGTGCTGATCACGGCCACCCGGGTCGCGGGCCGGTGGGCGCAGTCGTAGACAGGCCATGAGCGAGCGGGTCGACGTACGGCGGCGATCCTCGGGACATCCCAGGCTGACATGCTCCCGCCCTGACCGAGGGCGGATTGATGGTGCTGCGTCCTCCGGTGGAGCCGATGCCGGCCCAGGCCCGGGAATCGGTGCCGGGGCCGGGCGTGCTGCCCGGTGGGCGTTCGAGGCCAAGTTCGACGGCTAGCGCGCCCTGATGTTCACCCGAACCGTGCGGGCGGTGCGGTGCTGTTGCAGTCGCGCCGCGGCAGCGCTGATACAGCGGCACCTCCCTGACCTGGTCGCAACCGCACGACAGTTGCCGAACGGCCTGGTCCTAGACGGCGAACTGGTGGTGTGGTCGGGGGACCGGTTGTCGTTCCAGGCGCTGCAGCGCCGGGCGGTGTCGGGCGCGCAACGTCGACGAGCTGGCCGCGCGGATGCCGGCGCACTTCATCGCCTTCGACGTCCTCCAGGCCGACGGCCAGGAGCTGCTCACCGAGCCGTACGAGCGTCGCCGCGATGTCCTGGAGAACCTGTTCACCGAGCACGGGCTGACTCCACCGTGGACGCTGTGCCCGATGACGACCGACCCCGGCCGTCGCGCAGGAGGGGCTGAGGCGGCACCCGCCCGCCGGCCCAGTATGGCGGTCGGCTCGATTCCCACCCGGCAGCCGCACTCAGTAGTGCCTTCGCCCAGCTCGCCACGGCCATCGATCTCGCCTTCGCCCCCTGGGATCTGGCTCACCTGCACCTGCGATGCGGACGCGTTCGTCTTCAGACAGGTAGCGAGAGGAGATCGTCCGCTCGATCCGCTCTCCCCGTTCCTCGTGCCTGGGGTTTGGGATCGTGGCCCGCAGTGCGCCCTTGATGGGCTGCACTGCGGGTCTGTACCGCTTGCGACCTTCCTTGGTCGTTCCGGGCCGGGCCGGCCTCCCGTAGAGCCATTCCTTCCCGGCTGATCGGTGGATGCCAACAGTGCGACAAGCGGCTTTGATGCTCACGCCACTGTTAACGAGCTCGAAGAACTTCCGTCGTTCCTCGATCTTCGGCTCACCGCGCCAGGTACCACCGTTGCTCATCGCGTTCCCGTTGACGGGTGTTGCGACGATCATTAGAACCCAAGGGAGGGGTGGGCCAAGGGGCTGTGCTGGGTGGAGTACGTCGTCGCGTTCATCCGCGGGATCTCGCTTCTCTCTCCTTCGTCCGGGCGCCTCGGTCGGTGCGGCACCGGGGTGGCCGGTGGTCGGCTGGACCATGCGGAGGCAGCGGGCATGCGGCGCATTGCCGGTCGTCAGCGGGGAGTCGTGGGCGAGCGCGCGGCCCCGGTCTGCCGCGTGGAGGGGCAGGCCGGGGCTACGTGGGGTGAAAGCCGGGGCGCAGGGGCGCCGGCCGGATCAGCCGAAGAGGGTCGGCGCTCCGGACCTATTCCGCGGCCTCGACGGCCCGCTCGGCTCCTTGCCCTTCTTCCTCGGCAGCGTGAGCAAGTTCTGTCAGGACGCCGGTCAGCCACCGTTCGGGCGGCAGCGCCACCGCACCCTTGCGCAGCCTCTCCAGCCGTTCGGCCCGCTCCGCCCGAGACAGGTCGAGGCCCGCGGCGATGGCGTCCGCGAGTTCCTGGACGTCGAAGGGGTCGATCAGGACGCAGCCGCCGGCGAGGTCGTCAGCCGCTCCGGCGTGCCGGGACAGGACCAGCGCCAGATCGCGCCGGCTGAGTACGGCGGCCTCCTTCGCGACGAGGTTCATTCCGTCCCGCACCGGATTCACCACCAGCACGTCGGCCAGGGCCATTGCCGCCAGTCCGCGCCCGAAGTCGTTGCGGGTCTCCAGGACGACCGGCTGCCAACCGTCCCTGCCGAAACGCTCGTTGATTCCCGCGACGAGCATCTCGACCTGCGTCGCGAGCTCGCGGTACGCGGCCAGCTCGCCACGTGAAGCGTAGGCGAGAACGAAGTGCACCACCGAGCCGTGCCGGCCGGGGTGCTGTTCGAGGAAGCGCGCGTACGCCTCCAGACCCCGCACGATGTTCTTCGACGGTTCCATCCGGTCCACCCGCACCACCAGGCGGGCGTCCCCGGTCAGGGCGCGCAGCCGGCGTTCGTGCTCCGCCACGTCCGGGGCCGCGGCGCGCGTGTGCAGGGCCTCGGCGTCCACGCCCACCGGGAAGCAGCGCACCCGCGACCAGCGCCCGTCCGGGCCGCGCACCGCCCGCCGGGCGCGGTCGGTGCGCAGCCCCAGCTGCTCGCAGCAGGACAGGAACGCCTCGGCCCAGCGCGGTACGAGGAAGCACACCAGATCTGCTCCCAGCAGACCGGTCACCAGCTCCCGCTGCACGTCGACGGGGAGCACGGCGAAGCGCTCGGGGTCGGCCCACGGCGTCATGGTGCAGTGCGCGCTGCGCAGATCCGGGCGCAACTCCCGCAGCCGGCGCGGGGCCAGCGTCAGGTGGTAGTCCTGCAGCAGTACGGTGCCGCCGGGCAGCGCGGACTCGGCGCACGCCGCCGCGAACTCGCCGTTGACCCGGCGGTACCCGTCCCAGTGGGATCTCAGTTCCGCGTCGAAGGCCGACTTCCCGCCAAGGGGCAAATGGTGCTGCAGGAACCACAACAGCTCCGTGGAGACCGTTTGGTAGTAGGCGGCGAAGAGGGCCGGGTCGAGGTCGAGCAGCCGTACGCCGATCGGGCCCTCGGGCAGGTCCACTTCGTCGAGCCGGCCCCGTGCGCGCAGTTCCCGGGCGGCGGCCCGGTCCTCGTCGGTCAGGGCGGCGGCCACCCACACCCCGCCGTGCGAGGCGAGCGCCGGGCCGAGTACGGCGATCAGGCCGCCGGCTCCGCGGTTCACGACCACCCGGCCGCCGTCGCCGGTGCGCCGTTCGACCGGTCCGCGGTTGGAGGCGATCACCAGACTCGCACGCTGCTGCTGCGCTGTGTCCATGCCCTTGGACTTCCCCTCGGTGTTCGGGTTCTCTCCCGGTTTCGCCTCCGGCACCGGCAGCGCTCCGCCACCACGACCCGACGGTGCTGCCTCCTCCGGCGGCGGGCGGTGCAGTGTATGCGCAGACGGCCGCCTCGTCGGAAGACGGCGGGGTCGAGTTGGTCAAGTCGGCTTCTGTGCCAGTCGAGTTGACGGAAACTGGAGCGGTTCTTGGCGGCCGCGGCCCCGCCTTCCTACGCTCACCCGTGTTCGGAGCACAGCTCTCCCACGAACGCGAGGTGCCCTATGGAACACATGGTCGACTCCGCGGGTGGCCGGCCCGAACCGGTGGTCCCCGACACCGTGTCCGAGGAGAGCCGTTCCGCGTTCCAGGACTATCTGGACGTACAACGGCGAACCATCCGCGTGCCCGAGGACGACCTGCGCCGGCGTATCGCCGGCCGCACCGTCGTCGTCACCGGAGCGGCGGGCTGTATCGGGCGGGCGCTGCTCGCCGAACTCCGGGCCCACTCCCCGGCGCGTGTCGTCGGCGTGGGCCTGGAGGAGCAGCCCCGCCTGCCCGACGCCGACGAGCACCACACTCTCGACATCCGCGACGGCGCCGGACTGACCGCACTGATGCGACGGATTCGTCCCGACCTCGTCTTCCACCTGGCCGCACAGCGCGACCCGGGTCTGGCCGAGCGCGCGGCGGCACACACCATCAGCACCAATGTTCTGGGCACGGCCCACGTCATCGATGCCTGCGTCGCGGCCGGGACCGGCCAGCTCGTGTACGCCTCCACGGGCAAGGCGCTGCGGCCCTACACCAGCGACGTCTACGCCCAGAGCAAACGCACCGGCGAGTGGCTCGTCGTCGACGCGGCCGAGCGGGGCGTCCTGCCAGGCGCTGCCGTCCGCTTCACCCACGTCGTCGACAACGCGATAGTGCTCGGCCGCTTCCGGGACTGGTGCCGACGTGGTGAACCCCTGCGACTGCACAGCAGGGACACCTCGTTCTACGTCCAGTCGGCGCGCGAGTCGGCCCGGCTACTGCTCGCCGCGTCGCTGGCCCCCCTCGACGACCGTTTCCGGCTGTACGCCATCCACGACCTGGGCTGGCCCGTGAGCCTGATGGACCTCGCCCTGGGCGCGGTGGCCGAACAGGGCCGGCCCGTCCCCGTGGAAGTCGTCGGATACGAGCCAGGTTACGAGGAGCAGCCCTACCCCGGGCTCTACGACCCTCGCTACTCCGGCGAGGTCAGCCCGCTGATCAACGCCCTGGAGGCGCCGACCGTGCGGTCCGGCCCCGGCGGCGACGTCGACTGCGCCGGCGGCCGCGCCCGGCTCACCCCCGAACTGCGTGCGGGCGTCGACCACCTGACCCGGCTCTGCGCCCACCGCACCGACGAGAACTGGATCCGCGGCGTCTTCGACGCGCTGGCCTGGGGGCTGCTCGACCACGCGATCACCGGTGCCGAACCGGACTCCGTACGCCGCATCGTCAGGCTCACCGAGCCGCACCGGGAGCGGATGCCGGCCGAACACCTCAGGATCGACGATCTGTTCCGCAAGCACGCGGCCCGCCTGGGCCCGCCCGCCAAGGTCGCGTGATGACCTCACGGACCGCCCCCGGTGACGCGGCACCGGCCGGCCCCCGTGACGCCGCGCCTGGCCCCGGACGCACCCGTGCCCCCGACGGGGCGCCTGCGGCGGGGACCGGGAGGTCCGCGCTGCGCGCCCTGCTCGCTGCGCAGGGCGTGGGTGCACTCGGACTTGCCGCCGGCGGCACGGCCGGTTCGCTCATCGCCGAGGACATCTTCGGATCCACCGCCTACTCGGCCCTGCCCCTCGGCCTCCTGGTGCTGGGAGCCGCCGTGTCCGCACCGCTGCTCACGGCGCTGATGCGACGGCGCGGACGGACCGCGGGCCTCGCCGTCGGCTACGCACTGGCCACGGCGGGGGCCGCCCTGGTGGTCCTTGCGGCCACGCTCACCGACCCCGCCACGCTGCTCGTGGGCAGCGTGCTGCTCGGGATCGGCAACAACGCCGTGATGCTCGGCCGCTACGTGGCGGCCGACCTCGCGCCCGCCGGGCACAGCGCACGGGCCATGAGCGCCGCTCTGACCGCGGTCACCGCGGGTGCGGTCGGCGGACCGGCGCTGCTCGGCCCCGCGGGTACGGCGGCTCGGTCCCTGGGGCTGCCGGCCGCCGCGGGCCTGTACCTGCTGGCGGCCATCGCCTTCCCGGCCGCCGCCGCGCTGACGCTGCGGCTGCAACTCCGTTTTCGGCACACCGCCGGGGCCCAGGGCACCGCCGTGTTCACCGCGAGCGACGATCCGCAGCCGCGCGGCTCCGGCACCGGTGACCGTCCGAAGGCCGACGACTCCGCCGCGGGCCACCGGCTCACGGGCCGACGGCTGACCGGTGGCGCGGCCCTCGCGCTGATCGTGCTGGGCGTCTCCAACCTGACCATGGTGACCGCGATGGGCGTCGCCCCCGCCCGTCTGCACGCCTACCACTGGTCACTGGACATGGTCGGGCTGCTGGTGGCCGGACATGTCGTGCTGATGTTCGGCCCGTCGGCCCTGTCCGGATGGCTCTGCGACCGTGCCGGACCGCGGCGGACGGCACTGCTCGGCGGCCTGGTCCAACTGCTCGCGCTCCCGCTCATCGCCCCCGCGGGCACCGGCGGCAGCCTGGCCGCCGTACCGGGACTGCTGCTGCTCGGTCTGGGCTGGAACCTCCAGCTCGTCAGCGGCAGCGCCCTGGTGATCCGCACCGCCGGGCCCGCGCACCGCCACCGGGCCGAGGGCCTCGGAGAGTCGGCGATGGGGGCGGGCGCGGTCGTCGGCACACTCGGCATGGCCGGACCGCTCCTCGCCGCCGGGGGGCTGCCGCTGCTGTGCCTGGCCCTCGGGGCCTTCACCCTGCTCGCCTCGATTCCACTGCTGCGGGAGTACCACTGATGGCACCGACGTACGGGCGGCCCGGCCCGGGACAGCCCCGGCCCGGCGCGGTCCTCATGGACTTCTCCGGCACACTGTTCGACGACACCTCGGTGATCCGTCCCGACCGTCTGATCGCCCGGTGTGCCGCACGCGGCCGCGAGTTGGGGCATGCGCAGGCACAGCGGCTGTGCACCGGGATACTCGCCGTGGTCGACTCTCCCGACGGCCGGGCACGGCGCGAGAACGCGGACCTGTCGGCCGACCGGCACCGCGCAATCTGGACCGCACTGGCCGCATCCGCCCCGGGCAGCGACGCGTTGATCGCGGAGGCGTTCTACGACTGCGTGATCGCGGCCGACGGCTGGCACCCCTATCCGGACACGCCGCAGGTGCTGAGGGCACTGCACACGGCAGAGGTCCCGGTGGCCGTGGTGAGCAACACGGGCTGGGACATCCGGGGTTCCTTCGCCCACGCCGGTCTGGACGGTCTCGTGACCCGGTTCGTTCTGTCCTGCGAGCTGGGCGTGCAGAAGCCGGACCCGGCCCTCTTCCAGACCGCCTGCGACCTCCTGGGCGTACCCCCCGGGCACGCCCTCATGGTGGGCGACGACCCGGCACGGGACGGCGCGGCCACCGCAGCGGGCATCCCCGCGTACATCCTCCCGGCGGCCCGGGGCCCACTGCGCCCACGCGGGCTGGCCGCGGTGACCGACCTGCTCGGCACGGCCGTGTCCTGAGGCATCGTGCCCCGACGGCGGCCGGAGACACCAGGCCGCGGTGACAGCCCGAGGCGCCGTCGCGGATCCGCGTGCACATGACCCCGGACTCGACGACGGCGCCCCGGTGTCCTCGCCACCGGCGGCGAGGACACCGGCGCGCCCGCGTCGTCACCGGACGTCTTACGAGCCATCCGCACAGGCCAGCTGCAATACGCCGTGGCGGTGATCAACTGTGGCCGAGCCCGGAGAGTCGGCGCATGTAGTCGTCCTCGTCGATCTCACCAGCGGCATAGCGACGTCGCAGAATGTCCTGGGGGGTCTCGACGTCGGGCGCCTTGCTCGCCGTGTTCCCGCTGAGCGCGCGGATCAGGAAGAGCAGTCCGACGATGAAGAGCGCCAGCAGGACGAGTCCGACCACGCCCCACAGGATCATCCAGGCACCCATCCCGCTCATCATGCCGTTCACCCAGCCGCACATCGCGATCTCACCGTTTTCACGGTAGCTCCGGTGCAGCAGGCGCTGCCATCTCGCCTTCCGGCCCGTCGTAGCTGCCGGTCGCCGCGGCCTTCATGCTCCGAACAAGGGCCCCAGTCGAGGCCGGGCAGCACGGCCGCAGCCTCCGCATCATCGGATCCGTGACCTTGCCCCCGGGTGAAGGTTTTAGCGTGGCCGGTATCAGCAGGAAGCTGGAAGGAGGTCACCCTCATGGCATTCGTCGAAGGCGAGGTGTACCGCTGCCCGGACACCGAGTGCGGCTGTGAGATCACCGTGACCAACGGAGCGGCCCCGGGGCACGGCGGAGACCAGGCCCCCACCTGCTGCTGCGGGCTCCCCAGTGGAGAAGGTCCGCAACAGCCCCGATCCTCACCCGCAAGACGCCGAGGACCTGTAAATGGACCAGTTGCTGTACGTACTGCCTGCCCTCGCCTGTCCCGTCGGCATGGGCCTGATGATGTGGCTCATGATGCGCTCCAGGCGCTCCCCGGCGGACCAGCCGCGCAGCGCGGCTGCCACCGCCGCGCAGGAGCAAGAGCTCTTTCGCCTGCGCCATGAGGTCGAGGCCCTGCGTGGCGAACTCGCCCCGAAAGCCGACCTCACCAAAGGCACACCGTCATGACCGGAGCCTGGCTCCCGCTGCTCGCGACCGTGCTGGCCGCCGCCCTCACCTACCTGTGCTGCATCCGCCCGATGCGCAGGAAGGACAGCTGCTGCGCGGCCATCGACCAGCACACCGCCGAGAGCCTGGACGACGAGATCCACCGGACGCGCGAGGAATTACGCACGCTGCGGAAGCAAGCCGCCGCGCGGGCGGTTCCCCCGCGCAGCCGACCCTGGTGGCAGACCCGATGAAGGCGAAACAGATGCGCGCGGGGCACATCGCTGCCACGACCATCCTCGTCCTCGGGTTGGCCGCCTGCTCCGCCGACACCGACACGGAGGAAACCCCCGGGGCGGCGCTCAGTCACATCCACGGCCTCGGCATCGACCCCGCGGACGGGCGGCTGTACGTCGCCACCCATGAAGGGATCTTCACACCGGGCAAGGACGGCAAGGCCCAGCTGGTCGGCGACAGCAAGGACGACTTCATGGGCTTCGCCGTGGCCAAGGCGAAGACGTTCCTGGCGAGCGGCCACCCCGCCCCGGCAGCGACACTCCCGGAAACCCCGGACTGATCGAGAGCACCGACTCGGGCAAGACCTGGAAGGTGCGGTCCCTCACCGGGCAGGCCGACTTCCACGCCCTCGACTGCGCGGGCGGCACCATCTACGGCTACGACAGCACCCAAGGCCTGCTACGGGTCAGCAAGGACGGAACCTCCTGGGACGACCGCGCGCGCATCGAGGCCCTGGACATCGCCGTCGACCCCAATGACCCGGACACCGTGCTGGCCACAACAGCCGACGGCGTCGCAAAGAGCACCGACGCAGGAAAGACCTTCACAGCCGGCAAGCAGCCCGTGATGGCCTACATCTCGTGGGCCGAGGCCAGAGCGCTGTACGGCATCGACCCCTCCGGCGCGTTGAACCGGAGCACCGATGGCGGCTCCACCTGGAAGAGGACGGCGGCGATTCCCGGCGGTCAGCCCCAGGCACTCACCGCCATCGACGCCGAGCGCGTCCTGGCCGCCACACAGGACGGCGTCTACGAGTCGCGGGACGGCGGCAGGACCTTCACACAGCGCCTCGCCACATCCGGAGGCAACCACTGACCCCAGCGCCTGCTCTCCGCCGATGAGTGCCACCCCGTCATACCCGAACGGCGCGGCGCCCGGCGGCGAAACAGCGGTGCCCTCCGCCCCGCTGCCGGTCAGCCTGACCGCCGAAGGCGTCACGCCGTGACGCCTTCTGAACGGCAGAGCCTGTGGCGACAGGCCCGGGTGCGGCACCACGGAGAGCAGCACACGGCGTCCACCCGCTTGCGGTTGCCGCCGTGAACCACCAGCCCTTGCAGATCGGGCACCGCTTCCTCGGCCGGTGATACGGACGGCCTTCGCGCAGGGCGGCCGCGAACTCGACATTGCTCCGCTACCACTCCTCGCGTTCCCGCTTCCACCGCCACGCTTTCGTGCGGCAGGCAGCTGAGCACTACCGACGCGACCGCCGGCTGCCGTCGGGCAACGGACTGCCGCGCTGGCTGCACGTCCGGACATTCTTCCTCGCCACATGCCCAGGGGCCTCCCCGCACGGGCCGCGGGGCCAGGAGCCAGGGAAGCCGTTCGCCGGACGGTCACAGAGACCGTTAAGCGAACGGCTTCCCGGTAGGCAGTGTCGATCAGAATGCTGTGACCTGCGGATTCAAAGTTCAGAAATAGGCTCTGATGCGCCCCGACCAGCGGCCGCGGACGCTGGAGTCACGAGGGCGACGTGGTCGGGCGTGATCCAGTTCGGGCTGGTCGCGCTGCCCGTGCGGCTGTACGCGGCGACCGAGGAGCATCCGGTGCGGCTTCATGAGATCCACACCGCGGACGGCTCCAGGGTCGAGCACCGGCGTTTTTGCCGGGCCGAGGGCCGGGAGATTCCCTACGAGGAAGCGGGCCGGGGCTTCGTGATGTCGGACGGCCGTACGGTGCCGCTGACCGACGAGGACCTGGAGCACCTGCCGCTTGCGACGAAGCGCACCATCGAGGTGCTCGGCTTCGTCCCGGGCCAGGACATCGACCCGATCAGCTACAGCCGGCCGTACTACGTCGGGCCCGGCGGTCCGGAGGCCGACCGCTCCTAACGACCTCGGGGGAAATAGTGATAGGCGTGGTTCCTTCTGAGGGGCAACGTGAACGGCTCACGCGGCGGCGCCAAGTAGGCTCCAGCGCATGTCACAGCCGATACAACTCGTCATCCTGATCACTACTCTCCCGGGCCGCGGCCGGGAACAGATCGCTGCATTCGAGCGTCTCGCGCCGATCGTGCGAGCCGAACCGGGATGCCTGCAATATGACCTGCACCAGGTGAGCGGCGAGCCTGACCGCTTCGTTCTCATCGAGCGGTGGTCGTCGAAGGAGACACTTGCCGCACATGACGCCACCCCGCACATGATCGAAGCCGATGCGGCCAGCCCAACGTTCCGAGCGGGGCCCGCAGAAGTAATCCGGCTCGTCGCTGAACCCCTGGCCTGACCGCATCGTGTACGGTGCCCCGAATCCGGCGCTCGCTCAGAGTGAGCCACACCCTTCGGCGATGCCGATGCAGCCTACGAGGAGATGGGCACCGACCCCGCCGTCGTTTACGTCCTCGGCGGAAACAGTGATCGTCCCGGTCGGGCCGTGACATGGGAAGGACCGCACGGGTTGGGTGAGTTGTGAAGCTGACCTGGGTCCGTGCGGTCTGTTCCCATCCTGCCCTGTCTGGTGTCTCCCGCGCACATTTCGGCGAGTTGTTCGCTGAGATCGCCGGACCGTGGGAAGCGGCCCGGCAGTCCGCGCTGCGGGCAGATCGCGGCGGAGAGCGCAAGCGGGCGGAAGGAGCCGGCCGCAAGCCGAAGCTGGTCTTCTTCGACCGGCTGCTCGTCACCCTGGTCCACCTGCGACACCAACTGCCGCATGAGGCGCTCGCCGAGTTCTTCGATGTGGACCGCTCCACCGTCTCCGAGGCGATCCGTCAGCTCCGCCCGCTGTTGGCGGCCCGCGGCTTCGCGGTGCCCGACCGGCCCGGCCTGCGGCTCAAGACGCTGGAGGACGTCTTCGCCTATGCCGAAGCGGAAGGCGTCGAGATGCGGCTCGACGGTGCCGAGACCCACGTCAGGCGCCCACAGACCGGGCACCCCGGACGCCGTGAGTTCGTCTCCGGCAAGCGCCGGCAGAACACCATCAAGACCACCACGTTCAGCGACGGCCAGGGCCGCATGCTGCTGTCCGGCGTGGTCCGCCCGGGCCGGATGCACGACCAGACCGCCGTCCGCACCGAGGGCATCGCCGAACAGTTCCGCAACCGGCCAGGCGTGAAGGCCAAGGTCGACTCCGGATATGCAGGGCTGGCCAAGGAGTTCCCCGGCCAGGTCAGCGCACCGCCGAAGAAGCCCAAGGACGAGGCATGCGACGGCGACAAGTACGCCTGGCGCGAGACGCGGCGGCGGCAGTCCTCGGCCCGGATCTGCGTGGAACACACCAACGCCGAGCTCCGTCAATGGGCACCCCTGCGCCGGTTCACCGGACGCCGCGATGCTTACGCCGAGACCCATCTCGCGATCGCAGGCCTGGTCTCCGACCGATCCGCACGGCGGCCCACCCGTCGGCGGACGAGCACCGAACTCGTCCTCGTCCGCCACGTGACCTGCTGATCACCCACCAGCCGAACCGCTAGGCCGGCACGGCCGAATCTCAATTTCCCCCGAGGTCGTAAGTCCTGCTCGTCGAGGCGCTCGCCCGGACCGGACACGTGGCCGTGGCCAAGATCGCCATCAGGAGCCGCGAGCGCCTGGCCCTCCTGCGGCCCCGGCACGGCATCCTCGTCCTGCAGACACTGCTCTGGGAAGACGAGCTGCGCGACCCGGGCGACATCGTCCCCTCGGCACCGGTCACTGACCGGGAACTGGAGCTCGCCGAGGTCCTGATCAGGGAACTGACCGGCATCGAGGTGCGCGAGCTCCGCGACGAGTACGCGCACGCCCTGGAGCAGCTGGTCGCAGCGAAAGCCGCCGGCGCGGGCCTAGCCCCGGTGGAGGAGGCCGCGGCCCCCGTGGACCTGATGGCCGCGCTGGAGGAGAGCATCCAGGCGGCGAAGCGCGCCGGGCTCCACTGAGCCCAGCGCG
Source organism: Streptomyces sp. NPDC049597 (assembly GCF_040675505.1). Classification (NCBI taxonomy): domain Bacteria; kingdom Bacillati; phylum Actinomycetota; class Actinomycetes; order Kitasatosporales; family Streptomycetaceae; genus Streptomyces; species Streptomyces sp. NPDC049597. The sequence goes on along the minus strand of NZ_JBFAOY010000031.1, from coordinate 2,912 downwards.
GTTTTCAGTCACCCTCTTCCCTGGTGGCTGAAAATGCTGCCCGGTAGCAGCAGGGCCTGGGCGACGTCCGCGAGAGCGGCCTGCATCTGCTGCGGCATCGCCTTGCCGAACCGGCCCAGCAGTCCGCCCGGCGCAGGTACTCCTCCAGGGACTCGCCGGGATGCTGCTGCTCCCCGTAGCGCCGTAGCGCCAGGTCGAAAGCGGGCAGCGGTCGGCCAAGCTCGGCCAGTGCGGCCCGGATCGTCAGCACGAGCTGCGCGAAATCCGTGTTGGCGGAGCGGGCCAGGTCGATGCGTACGGGCGCGCGCAGCCAGCCCGCCACGTCTCGTCTCTGGGAGAGGTGATCGTCGGCTCACCAGCGATATGCCCGTTGCCCAATGACTCCGTTAAGACTGGTGTTGACTCGGTTCACAAGTGTATGATCATCTTGACCTGACAGGGACTCCCGCAGTCCGGTGCGGGTGCGGGCAAGGGATGACCTATAGAACCCAAAGGGGGGAATAAATGCGCTTGTTGGCAAAGTCAGCCGTTGTTGCAGCCACTTCCGGGGCGCTTCTTGCGACGTTCGGCACGGGACCGGCCACAGCCGCAGCGCTGTACAGCGAGGACTACTCGGCCTACACCACCGATGTCGGCTACATGGAAGGGAAAGTTGTCTTCTACAACCGCAGTGTCACGATCACTGGCACGGTCAAGTCCCATACAACGGGCTGTGCCACCGCGTCCTTTCAGATCCGAAGGGGCACCGACGAGTGGTACCAGGAGGACCGGACGGCTTGCGGCCGAGGTCCTGGTTCGAGCAAGGGCTTCAGCTTCACCCTCGAATGGGACACGGCCGGCACGGCCAACTATGTCCACGCGCGTCTGCTCAACAATGACCGAAACATCGTCAACAGCGACCAGGTGTTTTTTGGCGGATGAGTTGATGTAGGCCGTGGCGTACGAGCGTCATGCCCCAACCCTCGGGCGGACGAGTATGCGAAGCGGAGCTGGTGTTCCTGGTACCAGCCGCTTGCCTCCCATACGGCTGACGCCCGTAGCAGCGCCCAGAGTGTCAGGCGGCCTGGCGGGCGGATCCACTCAAGGAAACCACGCACCTTGGCGCGTGACACGTCGTGAGTGTCCTGGAGCCTGTGGGCTCATGGGCCCTTCTCTTATGACTGGAGCAGAGATGAAAAAGATGATCAAGTGTATGGCTACCGTGGCCGCTGCTACCTCCGCAGTCATGCTGCCGGCAACGCAGGCATCTGCGTTCGAGGCAGTCGAGGCGTTCAGCGTGTGCTATAAGGTCACCGACTGCAACATGGGCTACACGTCCGGCAGTATCGAGTGGGAGACCGGGACCCTGCCGAACATGTCGGGGGCATCCGAGTCCAACGTCAGGGGAAAGGTGGTTAATCGCATCGGCACGGACTACTCGACGACGGCGTACTTCGAGTTCTACGACGGTGACAGCGTGAAGCGCTATTCCACCACCCGGACATCATGGGACGGCGAGTTGTCCTTCAACTTCATGGTGAATACGGAATACCACTGGCGCATGAAGATCACCGTTTGCCAGAACTGGGCAGATGGCACTAGGTCCTGCGGCTCCCCGGAGAACTACTCCTATCAGTGACGCGCGGAAGAACCCCTCGAATGGCACCGCAGAGGTGGGATCCGAGAACGTCTATAGGCGCTTCAGATAGCGGTCTTGTCCCTAGTGGTGCTTCGTTTACGTTGGGTGACCTTGCCTATCCCCGACTTCTCCGGCCTGGAAGGCGGTGACGAGCAGCAGGCCGCGGGCATCGTCCGCGACGTGGCGCTCTGGTACAACACCCAGCTGGCTGCTGAAAGCAGGGCGCCGGTGCCCGACAAGGACCGGATCGAGGAGCTCAGCAGGCCCGGCAGGCCGCGCTGGCCGACCAAGCACAGCTGGCGACCGCCGACCCAGAGGAGGCAGACCAGATCGCCGCCGTCTATGCCGCCCGACTGAAGGAGCTCAACGAGTCGTAAGCCGGGGCCCTGCGCAGTACGGGCAGGGGCCCGACGTGCGGATGCAGCCAGTCGATCCGGACCGGCTGCACCCGCACGGGCATCAGTGGGCGGGCGAGCGCGGCGATGTCCTCCAGCTCCGCCCGGTGCTGCGCCAGAGCACGGCGCAGCGCCTGGTGGAGCCGGAGGAACACCGTGCCCTCCTGCTCAGAGCGGGCCGCGGGTTCTCGTACAACCAAGTCGTCCCTCCGGTGGTCGGACCGGCTGGGACGCACCGGTAATGTCCCACCCCATTCGCGCAGGAGGAACCTCCCTTGCTCTCCCCACACACCGGCCGGCGCCGTCTCGGCGCCGCCGTCGCCACCGTTCTCGCCGTCACGCTCGGCGCGGGCTCGCTGACCACCACCGCGGTGCACGCGACGGAGGTCCCTGCCGCGACGGAGGGGCCGAGCAGTCTTCTCCCGATGGTGCCCGGCGCCTGGCTCATATCTGCGGGCCCCCGAGGCTTCCTGACGTACGTCCTACACCACGGCGATCACGAGAAGTTCCGATGGACCCCGTACGAGGGCGGGGCGACACGAGACCACCACTTCGACACGGTCGAGGGGAGCGCCGAGACATCCGGGGACATGGTCGTCACATTCAGCGAGATTTTCGGGACCGAGGCGGTGGACATGTCCACCGGCACATCCTTCCGCAAGCAGCAGGTTGACGACGGGCTGGACAGCTTCTACGCCGGCACCGCGGGCTCGGCCCTCTTCATCCGCGGGTACACGCGTCTGTGGCTGCAGACCAAGGACACCGAACCCCGCGTCGTGCAGGGCCTGCCGGAGAAGGCCGCTCACGGCTGGGTGCGGCCGGGCGACGCCACGCACGGCCTGATCGACATCCGGACCGCGGAAGGCGAGCACCGCCTCGGCCTGATCGACCTGACCGAC
>NZ_JBFAOY010000030.1:0-82566 GCF_040675505.1 Streptomyces sp. NPDC049597 | reverse complement strand
GAAGAGGTCCGCGAGGCCCTCCAGATCGGACCCGACACCCCGATCATCACCACCGACGCCCGCCACCGCGCGGACGCCAAGAGCGCCCTCATCACGCTTGTGGAGCATGCGCTGATGGCGCGCCTGCGCTAGCGGGTCGGGCGGTCCCTGTACGCGCCTGTGGAACGGCCCCCCGAGGCTCCGTGCGGAGTCTCGGGGGGCCGTTGCCGTTGCGGTTGCCGCGGGGGGTGGCGGGGGTGGTGGGGCGCCTGCGGCGGGCGACCTTCCCCACCCCGCCCCTTCCCGATACCGGGCTCCGCCCGGACCCGTACCGCGCTGCGCGCGGTGTCCTCACTCGCCGGACGGGCTGGAGTTGCCCTCAGGGCACCTCCCAGTCCCGGAGCGGACGCCGTCCCCGGAACGGGGAAGGCCCCGCACACCGGTGGTGTGCGGGGCCTTCCGGCCAGGGCGTCAGCCCTGCCAGCTGTGGGACGGCTGAAAGCCGCGCTGGCGCTCCAGGCGGCGCCAGCCCGCCGTCGTGCGGCCGCGGTGCGGCTGCGGTGCGTCGGCACGGGACGCCGCACGCGCCATCAGGACCGCGGTGATGGCCGCCAGCTCCTCGGGCTCGGCGTGGCCCTTCTCGACGCGGACGACGGACGAGGGGTCGGTAGGAGTGCTCATGGGTGCTCCAGTCCTGTCGCAGGGTTACTGCGGGGGGTTGCCGTGCTTGCGGGACGGCAGGTCGGCGTGCTTCGTGCGGAGCATGGCGAGGGAGCGGATGAGCACCTCGCGCGTCTCGGCCGGGTCGATCACGTCGTCGACCAGGCCGCGCTCCGCGGCGTAATAGGGATGCATCAGTTCGGCCTTGTACTCCTTGACCATGCGCGTGCGCATGGCTTCGGGGTCCTCGGCCTCGGCGATCTGCTTGCGGAAGATCACGTTCGCCGCGCCCTCCGCGCCCATGACCGCGATCTCGTTCGTGGGCCAGGCGTAGGTCAGGTCGGCGCCGATGGACTGCGAGTCCATGACGATGTAGGCACCGCCGTACGCCTTGCGCAGGATGAGGGAGATGCGCGGCACGGTCGCGTTGCAGTACGCGTACAGCAGCTTCGCGCCGTGGCGGATGATGCCGCCGTGCTCCTGGTCGACGCCGGGCAGGAAGCCCGGCACGTCCAGCAGCGTGACGATCGGGATGTTGAACGCGTCGCACATCTGGACGAAGCGGGCGGCCTTCTCGGACGCCTCGATGTCGAGGACGCCGGCCAGCGACTGCGGCTGGTTGGCGACGATGCCGACGACCTGGCCGTCCAGGCGGGCCAGGGCGCAGATGATGTTGCGCGCCCAGCGCTCGTGGATCTCCAGGTAGTCGCCCTCGTCGACGAGCTCCTCGATGACCTTGTGCATGTCGTACGGCCGGTTGCCGTCGGCGGGGACCAGGTCCAGCAGCACGTCCGAGCGGCGCTCGGCCGGGTCCTCGCAGGCGACGGCCGGCGGGTTCTCGCGGTTGTTCTGCGGGAGCATCGACAGGAGGTAGCGGACCTCCGCGATGCAGGTCTCCTCGTCGTCGTACGCGAAGTGCGCGACGCCCGAGGTCTCCGCGTGGACGTCCGCGCCGCCCAGGCCGTTCTGGGTGATCTCCTCGCCGGTGACCGCCTTGACGACGTCCGGGCCGGTGATGAACATCTGCGAGGTCTCGCGGACCATGAACACGAAGTCGGTCAGCGCGGGCGAGTACGCCGCACCGCCGGCGCACGGGCCGAGCATCACCGAGATCTGCGGGATGACACCCGAGGCCCTGGTGTTGCGCTGGAAGATGCCGCCGTATCCGGCCAGCGCCGAGACGCCCTCCTGGATACGCGCGCCGGCGCCGTCGTTCAGCGACACCAGCGGAGCGCCCGCCGAGATGGCCATGTCCATGATCTTGTGGATCTTGGTGGCGTGGGCCTCGCCCAGCGCGCCGCCGAAGATCCGGAAGTCGTGCGCGTAGACGAAGACCGTCCGGCCCTCGACCGTGCCCCAACCGGTGACGACACCGTCGGTGTACGGCTTCTTGGCCTCCAGGCCGAAGCCCTGCGCGCGGTGCCGGCGCAGCTGCTCGACCTCCTTGAACGAGCCCTCGTCCAGCAGCAGCGCAATGCGCTCACGGGCGGTCAGCTTGCCCTTGGCGTGCTGCGCCTCGGTCGCCCGGTCACTCGGGCCGCGCTCCGCCTGCTCGCGCAGGGCCTGCAGCTCGGCCACACGGCCGCGCGCGTCGGCCGGCTCGCCGGCCTCGATCGGCTCGCTGGTGGTCTGGTCCAAAACGGTCATGCATCGACCCTACGGAGGGACCCGAGAAAAGCATGCCGTTGACTCCGTACAGTCTCGCGACCGTTCTCCTGTCGGCCTCTGACAGAACCATTCCGCACAGAGCGCCAACCACCAGCCCGGACCGGCCCTACTTTGTGCGAGTCCAACAACAGGACCGGGTGAGAGCCGGCTCACAGCGGGGTGTCGCGCCTGGGCCGGTCGGGTTAATTCCCGGATGCCGGGGCGGGGCGGACCCACCGTACCGGGCCGTGGAAACCGCCGTCCCGCCCGCCCGGCCGCGCGGCGCGGTCCGGACGGGACGGGACGGGAGGGAGGAAGGGGCCGGGCGTCAGGCGCCGCAGTGGAAGCGAGCTGCGCCCCAGTCGGCGTGGTCGTTGCCGTTGCCGTCGCCGCCGTCACCGACGACGAGCTCCACGTAGTCGGCTCCGGTCACGTCCGCGGTCAGGGACCAGGCCGGGTCGGCGGGCTTCAGGACGGGCGAGGCCGCCTTCTCGGCTCCGTCCGCGAGCACGCCGAACCGGACGGAGCCTCGTGTGGTCTGGACGTCGTCCACGCCCACCGAGGCGGTGAAGGAGGTGCACCTGCCGCCCAGGTAGTAGCGGATCCGGGCGGGGGCGTGCGTGCCGAGGCCCTTCTCGTAGGCCACTCCCCCGATCGTCAGGGGCCTGCCGTCGCCGGCGCCGGTCTCGCCGTTGGACAGGTCGCGCTCGACGGGTCCCCAGCCGTTCTGCGCGGACGTCCAGTCGAGGTCGCTCGCCCAGGCGTCGGCGGAGGGCGGCGGCGGCAGCGTGCGCGCGGACGTGGCCGCGGTGAGCTGCCGGGGCGTGCCGCCGACCGTGTACGCGGCCGTCGCACCGATCGGGTACGTCCGGTACGCGGCGTCCGCCGGCGGCGTCACCTGCCATGTGCCCGTGGCCTCGGCGCCCGGCGCGACCGACGCGAAGCGCACCGGGCCCACGGGCTCGGCCGTCCAGCCGACGGGCAGCGCGAGTGCCAGCGTCACGTCGGCCGCCGCGGTCGCCTCGTCGTTGCCGAACGCGGCCTCGACCTCGTTCTGGCTGCCCGGAACCAGGGTCTCCGGCGCCGTCACGGCGAGCGTGCCGCAGGCGGCCTGCTCGGCCGCGGGGCCGAGGTCGGTGACCGTGAAGCCGTCCATCACGAAGTCCGCGCCGTCGGGGGCGTCACCCCGCTTGCGCAGACCGGTCCAGGTGTCGCCGCAGCCCGCGGTGACCGTCTCGGAGAAGTGGCCCGTAATCCGCTGCGCGCCGATGGGGGTACGGCGGCGCTCCACGGACCCGCCGGAAGCCCGGTCGTAGCCGGTCACCCACTCGTAGGCCCCGGCGTGGCTGGACTGGTAGTCGTACTCGACGCGATAGGTGCGACCGTTCTCCATCGGCACGGTCCACGGCGCGGTGCGGTAGACGAGGCCGGTGTTCTCGTCGTGCGACTTGAGGGACTCCTTGCCGCCGAGGACGTCGTCGATCAGCTTCCCGTTCCACCCGGCCTGCGTGTAGGGGGCGTGCAACTGGCTGATGTGGGTGCGCGGGTCGGTGACGCCGCCGGCGTCGCCCTTGAGGAACGGACCCCAGCCCTGGTCGACGTCCTCGAAGTCGTCGTGGACGAGTGCGCCGTCCTTGCCGGCGGGGGCGCCCGCGACGACACGCACGTCGTCGACGCGGACGCGTGCCGCGCTGCCCGCCGCGGCTTCGACGCGCAGGGTGGTGGCGTCGGCGGGCGCGGTGAAGGTGACCTTGGCGCGCTGGAAGTGGGTGCCGTGCCGGTCGGACGCGGCGACCATGTCCTTGACCGTGGAGCGCTCGACGACGACGGACTTCCCGCCGGCGGACAGCGTCGTGCGGCGGGAGCTGCCCGGCTCCACCTCGATCCAGGCGGAGGCGGTGTACCGCTCGCCCGCATCGAGGCCGGTGATCCGCTGGGAGACGGACGCGGTGGCGTCACCGGTCAGGGCAGCGCTGTTGCGGCCGTGGTCGTCGGTGTCACGGGTGACCGTCCCGCGCCGGATCCAGGCGTCGAGCGAGGCGTCGTTGAAGCCGGGGTCGGCGACACGACCGCCCTCGCCCCAGCGGGCGTCGCGCTGGTCGGGGGCGCTGTCCGGGTAGAGCACGTACGGCTGCCCGGCCTCGGCGGTCAGCGTGATCCTCCCGCCCCCGGGCCGTACGGTGCCGGTCCTCACCCGGCCGTTGTCGGTGAGCTTGTAGACGGTGTAGGCGCCCTGACCGGGAACGGCCCAACTGCTGGTGCCACCCGCCTGGTTGTAGTGGTACAGCTTGGCGCCGCCGTCCCACGGCAGCAGGTAGCGGTCGCCGTCGAGGACCTTGCGGCCGTGGTCGTAGAAGGCGCGCCGGCCGTCCTCGACGGTGCCGCGCAGGCCGCCGGTGAAGGTGATGTCGTTGCCGTTCCAGCGGGTGATCCGCTGCTGCTGGAGGTACTTGGCGGGCAGGTTGCGCTGCCAGACGTTGTCGTAGAAGGCGTTCCAGTCGGTCTCGCCGGTCCAGCCCTCGAATTCCTCCAGTACGGTCTGGCCGAGGACCGGGTGGTTGTTCCAGACGTCCTTCTCACCGTTGCGGATGAAGCGGATGATCTGGGAGTTGAGGCCCTTGTTGGTGGCTCCGCCGTAGTCCAAGTCGTTGGCCCAGTGCGACCAGAGCGAGGCCCGCTCGAACTTGTCCGCCCATTCGGTGCCGACGTTCCAGCCCTGCTTCCGCACGGCCTGCACGGTCTTGTCGGCGATCCAGCCGTGCGTGTAGTAGACGTCGATGTAGAGGAAGGTGAGATTGCGGTCGGTCTCGTCCCGCAGCTGCTGGAAACGGCGGGCCAGATCACCGCTGTTGATGTCGCGGCGCTGGTTGATGTAGTAGCTCTGGTTGAGCCAGTTCCAGCCGGGCTTCGTCCTGTCGACGAGGGTCTCGCTGAAGTTGTTCGCCTCCGGATAGGACTCGGTGGCGTTCACGTGCACGCCGAAGGTCGCCCCCCACTCCTTGCCCGCCTTGAGGAGCGTGTTGAGGTCGGCCAGGCCGCCCGCGCGCTTGTTGTAGTTGCCGCCGTAGTCGGGGTGTGCGGAGTCGTGGCCCTCGGAGCCGTACCCCTTGAGCACGGCGAGCTGGCCGAGTCCGTCGGTGGCCAGCGAGATGCGCTTGACGTCGTCGAGGGTGCGCAGGAACGGGTGGGTGGCCTGGCTCGCGAAGTTGAACGGGATGTGGGTGATCACCCGGTCCGGGGTGTCCTTCCCGCCGGGCGCCGTGATGCCGATCGAGCGGAAGGCAACCGCGCCGTCCTGCCAGTCGACCCTTTTGTCCGCGTTGGCGTCCGGGGTGACGACGACCTTCGCCCAGGGCAGGTTCTCGCCGCTCTCCGGCCGCGGTGCGCCCTCACCCCGGTAGGTCCACTGGCCGGAGGAGACACCGACGCGCACCGTGCCGTCACCGGCCTTGCGAGCCTGGTGCCACAGGCGCGCGTCGTCGCCGCCGGTCGCGCCGCTCGGCTTGTCGTACGAGGAGTTGGACTCGACGGCGGCGGCGAGCGAGGCGGTGTTGACGATGGCGTACGTGGCGCCGACGGGGGCGGCCTCGGCGGGGGTGTCCGCCGTGACCCTGCCGAACACGTCCGCGGTCCTGGTGGAGTCGGGATCGAGCTTGGTGAACGCCGTGGCCGCGCCCTGCTCCGTGCTGCCGACGGACACGAGGTCGTGCCCGGGTATGTCGAGAGTGCCGACGCGGAAGGCCTCGGTGTCGCGCACGGCGGTGACCTTGAAGGTCACGGCCCGGCCGGACACCGACACCCGGGTGTCGATCTCGACGCCGGGCAGGTCGGGGAAGACCAGGGTGTGGCGGACGGAAGCGGCGTCGACGCGGGGGGCGCCCGCCGGCCGGACCGCGTACGGCTTTCCGTTGAGGGTGACCTCGGTGACCGGGCGGGTGCTGCCGAGCAGCGACGCGCCGGAGGCGCGGTCGGTGTACGAGAGCACCCGGGGGAAGTCGTCGGCGACGGCGACCGAGAGGAGGCCGGAGGTGATGACGGGCCCGCTGCCGGCCGCGGTCACGGCGGCGGGCCCGTCGGCTTCGGCGGCGGCCGGCTGTACGGTCCCGGCCAGGACGAGCACGGCACAGGAGGCGGCGGCCGTCGCACAGGCCGCGCGGAATCTATGAGGCATGGGGACTGAGTAGTCCCCGGCTTTCAGGGGCGTCAACGAACCGGGGGCCGGAGGGACGCCGCAGTCCAACAACCCCCGTCGGTTAGTCCAAGTCGGCTCACGCCCCTTCGCGGCGGCGGGCGAGACCCACTCCCCCATGTTGTTGAAAGTTGAACGGAATGGGGCTACAGTCGATTTCGTTGAAGCTTGAACAACACGTCCGGGACCCCCTCCGGCATCCGTCCCCAAGGAGCAGTCATGGCCCTCTTCAACCGCAGGAACAACGGATCCGCCACGGCCACCGCCGTCGCCACCGCCACCGTCGACCCCCAGCTCGCGGCGCTGAGCGGCGACTACACGATCGACCCCGCCCACAGCAGCATCGGCTTCACGGTGCGGCACGCGATGGTGACCAACGTGCGCGGCAGCTTCGGCTCCCACCAGGGCACCCTGAGCCTGGACGGCATCGACCCGTCCCGCTCCGCGGCGGCCATCGACGTCGACATCGCCAGCATCGACACCGGCATCGCGGACCGCGACGGCCACCTGCGCAGCGGCGACTTCTTCGACGCCGAGAACTTCCCGAGGATGAGCTTCCGCTCCACCGGTGCGGAGCAGCTGGGCGGCGACCGGTACCGGATCACGGGCGATCTGACGATCAAGGACGTGACGCGCCCGCTCTCCATCGACCTGGAGTTCCAGGGTTCCGCGACCGACGTCTACGGCAACGAGCGCGTCGGCTTCGAGGGCTCCACCGAGATCCTGCGCTCCGACTGGGGTCTGACGTGGAACGCGGCCCTGGAGGCCGGCGGCGTGATGGTCAGCGACAAGGTCAAGCTGACGTTCGACATCTCCGCGATCAAGAGCGCCCCGCAGGCCGCCTGACCCGCGCGCCCCTGGCGCGGCCCACGAGCGCGCCCGCCCTGCCGATCCCCTCGGCACGGCGGGCGCTCGGTCGTGTACGGGCCGCCTCACAGGCCGCCGGTGTACAGCAGACGGTTGGGCGACCTCGCGGTCGCGCCGGTCACCACGTTCGTCGTCGAGGTGCCCTTCAGCCAGTCCGCGACGCTGCCGGGGGAAGCCGTGGAGTGCTCCGCCAGGTAGAGCGCCGCCACACCCGCGACGTGCGGGGACGCCATCGAAGTGCCGTCGTGCGCGATGCTGCCGCCGCCCATGCGGGCCGAGACGATCGCGGCACCGGGGGCGTACAGCGCCAGGCATTCGCCGTAGTTGGAGAACTTGGTCTCCCGGTCGGAACGGTCGGTCGCGCCGACCGTGACCACGTGGTCCGCGGACGCCGGGGAGACGTTGCAGGCGTCCTGCGCGTCGTTGCCGGCCGCGACGACCGGCAGGACACCGCTCTCGGCGAGGGCCTCGGCCGCGTTGTTCACCGCCGTGGACTTGACGCCGCCGAGAGAGGCGTTGAGCACGGCCGGCTTCTCGGCCTTGGCGGCCACCCAGTCGAATCCGGCGATGATGCTGGACCAGGTGCCGGTGCCCGCGCAGTCGAGAACCCGGACGCTGACGAGCGAGGCGCCGCGTGCCACGCCGTGCGTGGCACCGCCCACGGTGCCCGCCACGTGCGTCCCGTGCCCGTGGCAGTCCTGCCCGCGCCGGCCGTCGCCGATGGCGTCGTACCCGAACCTGGCACGCCCGCCGAACTCGGTGTGCCCGTAGTCGATGCCGGTGTCGAGGATGTACGCCGTGACGCCCTGGCCCTCGCCGGCCGCGGTGAAGTCGCTGTTGAGCGGCAGAGCACGCTGGTCGATCCGGTCGAGCCCCCACGACGAGGCCGGCGTCAGACCCGTCCCCGCGCCGGGCGCGCCGAACGCGGTGACCTTGGCGTCCTCCTCGACGGCCACGACGCCGGGCGTCAGCCGGACCTTCTCCAGCTGGACCGCGCTGAGGTTCGCCGCGAAGCCGCGCATGGCCGAGCTGTAGGTGTACAGCGGCTTCGCACCGACCGTCCCCATCATGTCGGTGGCGTCGGCGGCGTCGGCGAGGGTCACGATGTACCGGCCCGGCAGGGCGTTCGCCGAGCGGATGAGGGGCGCGGGGGTCCGGGCGGTGGACGCATCGGGCAGTGGGGGATCGAACGGATCGGCGGCGGTCGGCGGCCCGGCCGCCAGCAGGACCGCGGCGGCCGCGGTAAGCGCTGTCGCGAGGGCACGAAGCCTTGTTCTGGTTGACATGCGGCAGAGGGAAACACGCACCAAGATCGTGAGCAATCACCTGACGTAGCGATTTGCTACTTTCAGTAGTCCACTCGCTCGGTGCTGCCGCCGTTTGCCGTACTCGGTGCCGCCGCTCGCCCTCCGGGCCGCGGGCCGTACTCGGTGCCGCCGCTCGCCCTCCGGGCCGAGGGCCGCACTCGGTGCCGCCGCTCGCCCTCCGGGCCGAGGGCCGCACTCGGTGCCGTCGCTCGTCGTACGGGCCGCGGACCGTGCGCGGCTCACCGCTCGCGACGAGAAGACGCTAGAACCCTCCGCCTCCGTCGAAGCCGCCGCCGAATCCACCGCCGAAGTCGCCGCCACCGCCCCAGTCGCCGCCGCCGAAGTCCGAGGAGTCGAAGTCCGCGCCGGACACATCGCCGCCGCCGTACTCGCCGCCGCTGAACTCACCGGCCCCGTAGTCCGCCGCATACGCGGGGGTGGCGAGCATGCTGCCGAGCATCGTGCCCATCAGCAGGCCGGGGAGGATGCCGCCGCCGAAGTAGCCGCCGGCCCAGGGACCGTAGGCCGGGCCCGCCTCCCAGTAGGGGCGGCGGCCGTAGCCGGTCTCCACCGTGCGGGACATGGGCTCCATGCCCTCCTCCAGGCGGGCCGCGTCGGCGGCGCACACCGGGACGTCACGGGCCGCCGCGCCGCTGGCCGGCATCCACGAGACGTCCTTGACCGAAGGGCCGTGGCGCGGGTCGAAGAAGCACGGCGCGCGGCGTTCGGGGAGGGGCCGGCCTTCGCGGCGGGCCGCGAGAACGGCGAGGGAGTGGCGGCCGTCGTCCAGTGCCTCGGTGACCCCGCGGACGTCACCCGGGTGCTCGGCCGCGCCCATGCGCGACTTGGCCGTGTCGTACGCGTCGAGGGCACGCTCGTAGTCGGCGCGCATGGCGTCGTCCGCGCCCTTCTCCGAGGGGTGGAAGTCCAGCCGGTCGAGCTCCTCGCCGAAGGCGGTGATGTCCTCGTCGACGACCACGCGCAGCTTGTCGAGCGCGGCGCGCTCCTCCTCCGCCTTGCGGCGGCGCTTGCTGCGCACGACCGCGTAGGCGCCGGCGCCGCCCGCCGCGACGACCGCGCCGAGGGCGATCAGCGCGCCGGTGTCGACGCCCTCGTCACCGGCTCCGGTGCCCCAGGAGACCGGCGCGCTTCCTCGGACCTGGGGCAGCGCCTGGTCGACGAAGCTCTCCAGCTGGGTGGCGGCGTCGACGGATCCGCTGCCCCGCACCGCCTGGGCGAGGTTGTCGACGGCCTGGTTGGACATGACGGTGCGGTCGGCGCCCGCGTCGAAGCCGTCGCCGAGCCGGACCCCGTACAGGCCGGTGATGCCGGTCTCGGTGCGCAGGTTGACCAGCAGGTTGTCCGGCGGGAACTCCGCGGTGGCGGGCAGGACCGCGACGAACACCGGCTTGTCGGCCTGCTCGATCCTCTCGGCGAGCGCGTCGGCCTCGGACTGCGAGACCTGGCCGGTCATGGCGGGGTGGACGTACACCGGCCCCTGCTTCAGGGCTGCGGCGGCGTCGGACAGACCCGTGGCTCCGGCGGCGGAGGCCGGAACCAGGATCAGGAGCAGCATGAGCGTCAGCCCCGCGAGGGCCGACACAAGGGTGAACGGCCGTGTCCTCATACATCGACGCTACCCGAACGGGAGCAAAGGGGACATAGCCATCCGCTGTCGCTCCGAGGCGGTTCCGGCGTCTCGGAGCGCCCCGACGCTCCCGGACCCCCGGCGGCAGCGTCCGCCCTGCCGGACGCTGCCGCCGAGGTCCGCGGTCAGGCGGCCCGCCTCACTCCGTCGGCTCGACCCCGGCGCGCAGCAGGCCGTAGGTGTACGCGTCCTCCAGAGCCTGCCAGGAGGCGGCGATGATGTTGTCCGCGACGCCGACGGTCGACCATTCGCCGGTGCCGTCGCCGGTCGTGATCAGTACGCGGGTCGTCGAGCCCGTGCCGTGGCGGCCCTCGAGGATGCGGACCTTGTAGTCGATCAGCTCCAGCTTCGCGAGCTGCGGGTAGATCTTCTCCAGCCCGACCCGCATCGCGCGGTCCAGCGCGTTGACCGGGCCGTTGCCCTCGGCGGTGGCGACGATGCGCTCGCCCTTGGCCCACAGCTTCACCGTGGCCTCGTTGGCGTGCGTGCCGTCGGGGCGGTCCTCGACGATCGCGCGCCAGGACTCCGTGCGGTAGTAGCGGCGGGCCCGGCCCTCCGCCTCCTCGCGCAGCAGCAGTTCGAAGGACGCGTCGGCGGCCTCGTACGTGTAGCCCTTGAGCTCCCGCTCCTTGACGCGCTCCACGACCCGGCCGACGAGTTCGCGGTCGCCGCCGAGGTCGATGCCGAGCTCCTTGCCCTTGAGCTCGATCGAGGCGCGTCCGGCCATGTCGGAGACCAGCATGCGCATGGTGTTGCCGACCAGCTCGGGGTCGATGTGCTGGTACAGGTCGGGGTCGACCTTGATCGCGGAGGCGTGCAGACCGGCCTTGTGCGCGAAGGCCGAGACCCCCACGTAGGGCTGGTGGGTAGAGGGGGTCAGGTTGACGACCTCGGCGATCGCGTGCGAGACGCGGGTCATGTCCGCGAGGGCGCCCTCGGGCAGGACCTTCTTGCCGTACTTGAGCTCCAGCGCGGCCACGACCGGGAACAGGTTGGCGTTGCCCACGCGCTCGCCGTAGCCGTTGGCCGTGCACTGCACGTGGGTGGCGCCCGCGTCGACGGCGGCGAGCGTGTTGGCCACGGCGCAGCCCGTGTCGTCCTGGGCGTGGATACCGAGGCGGGCCCCGGTGTCCGCGAGGACGGTGGAGACGACGGCCTGGACCTGGGCGGGCAGCATGCCGCCGTTGGTGTCGCACAGGATGACGACGTCGGCGCCGGCCTCGTGCGCGGTGCGCACGACGGACTTGGCGTACTCGGCGTTCGCGCGGTAGCCGTCGAAGAAGTGCTCGCAGTCCACGAAGACCCGGCGGCCCTGCTCGCGCAGGTACGAGACGGTGTCGCGGACCATCTCCAGGTTCTCGTCCAGCGTGGTGCGCAGGGCGAGTTCGACATGGCGGTCGTGCGACTTGGCGACGAGGGTGATCACCGGGGCGCCGGAGTCGAGCAACGCCTTGACCTGCGGGTCCTCGGCCGCCGTGGACCCGGCGCGGCGGGTGGCGCCGAAGGCGACGAGCTGGGCGTGCCGGAAGGTGATCTCCTTCTGCGCGCGGGAGAAGAACTCGGTGTCGCGGGGGTTGGCGCCAGGCCAGCCGCCCTCGATGAAGCCCACGCCGAAGTCGTCCAGGTGCCGGGCGATGGTCAGCTTGTCCGCGACCGTGAGGTTGATGCCCTCGCGCTGGGCGCCGTCGCGCAGCGTCGTGTCGAAGACGTGGAAACTGTCGTCGACGTGGGTGTCCTGGGCGTTGGTGGTCATGCTGTCCTGACTCCTGTCGGATGAGTGGCTCCGGAATGTCTGGCTCCACTTGCCCCCATCATCGCGTGCGTCTCGCTCTCGGCCGTGGGTGAGGCCGTAAAACGAAAAAACCTCTCGCGGGTGCGAGAGGTCTGCGCGCGGGTCTGGGGCACGGTGCCGCCTGCCGCGGGATTGCTGTCCACGGGTCAGCGGTCACTGCGGACCGGCGCGCTGCTGCCGATAATCATGGCGAACGAGAGCACGGAGGCAGTGTGCCACAGGCGGCAGCGCCGCTGGACCCGCATCTCACGATGCGGTCGCCGCCTTGTCCGGGGCGTCGCCCCGGGCCCCGCGCCTCCACTGCCGGCGGGACCGAACGAGCCTCCTGCCCCGGGCGTCGCCCCCGAAGGGCCGGGTACCACCACCGGTCCGCCCCGGCCACCGCACCGCCGTCGCCGGCAGGGCCGAACGAGCCTCCTGCCGGGGCGTCGCCCCCGAAGGGCCGGGTACCACCACCGGTCCGCCCGGGCTCCGCCCGCCATCGCCGACGGGGCCGAACGAGCCCCCCCCGGCCGAGGCGTCGCCCCCAAAGAGCCGGTACCACCACCGGTCCGCCCCGGCCACCGCACCGCCATGGCCGACGGGGCCGAACGAGCCCCCCGGCCGAGGCGGCACCGCCCTCCAGGGCAGCGGCCCGCGCCGCGGGAGGGCACCCCATCCAGTCCGAGCCGCGACGAGCGGGGCCTCGGCGCCGCACCGCTTCTGCGCCGGTACGGCACGCGCGTTGCTCCTCCTCGGGGTGGAGCAGGTTGTGCTCCTCGGCGGGCGTCCGCCGGGGCGGACGAGGGTCCGGGCGCGGGCGAACTCGGCCGGGGACGCCGCCGCCGGACGGCTGCAGGCCGCGCAGTGCCGCCCGCCCCCGGCGGCACGCGCCGACCGCGGGGTGGCCATGGGTCCCGGGGCAAAGCCCCCGTTACGCGGCCGCCAGACCGCAGCGGAACGAGGGGGCGGGGAACGCCCAGCCCTTGACCACCTCCGGTGACAGCCCGGCCCGCGGCGAAGCCGGTCCCTCACGCGGGACCGGCCGTCACGGCAGCAGAGTGTCCTCGATGAACTCCCGGACATGGACCAGCACCTGCTCGCGCCCCGTGCCCGGTATGCCCACCGCCACGTGGACGCTGAAACCGTCGAGCAGCGCCCGCAGCCGCGCCGCGAACCGGTCGGCGTCGATCGCGCGGAACTCGCCGCGCGAGACGCCCTCCGCGAGCAGCGCCACCAGGTCCCGGTGCCAGGCGCCCTCGATCGCGGCCTGCCGGCCGCGGGCGTCGGCGTCGGCGTTCTGCGAGCGGTTCCAGACCTCCAGCCACAGCGTCCAGTGGGGGTCGCGCGGCCCGTCGGGCACGTAGAGGTCGACGTAGGCGTCGAGCCGCTCGCGGGCGGACGCCTGCCGGGACAGCAGCGCGCTGCGCTCGGCGCCGAGCCGGCCCTCGCTCCACTCCAGGGTCTGCAGCAGGAGCTCGTCCTTGGTGCGGAAGTAGTAGAGCAGGTGCCCGCTGCTCATCCCGACCTCGCGGCCGAGCCCGGCCATGGTGAGCCCCTCGAGCCCGCGCTCGGCGATCGTGTCCATGGCCGCGGCGAGCAGCGCCTCGCGGGGCGGCGCGACATTGCGGCGGCGGGATGCGGGGGTCATACGGCGACCACCGGGAAGGATGCGTTCACGCGTACGTTCTACCCGATAGTCCACCCGTCCTCCGCCATCCGTTCCTTCAGGGCCCGGACCTCCTCGGGCGATGCGCTGCCCGCGTCCGCGGCCAGGTCCGCGAGGCCGGTCCCGAAGGCCGCCTCCACCACGGCGCCGAGCGACTCCTCGTCCACCAGCTCGCGCAGGACGACGAGCAGCGGCGCGATCTCCTCGTCGTTCAGGCAGCCCGAGAACACCACGTACAACTGGCGGATGAGCTCGACCAGTTCGGGCGCGAGCCGCATCCAGCCCCGGCAGCGCTCCACCTCGTCCGCGACCTGGTCCATGAAGCGGCGCACCACGTCGTAGGGGATGTCGCGGTGGCCCGCCTGCTCGTTGAAGCAGACGGTCGGCTCCCGGCGGGGGTCCTCGTCGGGCACGGTCGCGGTGAGCAGGTGGGCACCGGCCTCCCACAGTTCCAGGTACCACGCGTCGTCGGTGACGGCGTAGCAGGCCTGGATGCGGTAGGGGTCCTTCACGGGTTCGACAGTCGGCATGGCCGCAGGCTGACACGCAGCCCGCGGCCACCACCAGCGGATATCAGACCTGCGGCTGCTGCTGTGTGATGCAGTGGATGCCGCCGCCGCCCGCGAAGATCGTCCGCGCGTCCACGAGCGTGACCGTACGACCCGGGTAGAGCCGGCGGAAGATGCCCGCCGCGATCTCGTCCCGCGGGTCGTCGAAGGCGCACAGCACCACGCCGCCGTTGCAGACGTAGTGGTTGATGTACGAGTAGTCGACCCACTCGCCGTCCTCGTCGCGCAGCACCGTCGGCGCCGGGACCTCGACGACCTCGATCCGGCGGCCCCTGGCGTCCGTCTGCGCCTTCAGGAGCTCGACGTTCGCCTTGCAGATCTCGTGGTCGGGGTGGGCCGGGTCGGGCTGTGTGTGGGTGACGACGACACCGGGACCGGCGAACGCGGCGACGATGTCGACGTGGCCGCGGGTTCCGTACATGCCGTAGTCGCCGGTGAGGCCGCGCGGCAGCCAGATCGCCTTCGTGGTGCCGAGGCGGGCGTGGATCTCGTTCTCCACCTGCTGCCGGGTCCAGCCGGGGTTGCGCTCGGGCCCGAGCTGGACGGTGTCCGTGAGGAGGACCGTGCCCTCGCCGTCGACGTGGATCGCGCCGCCCTCGTTGACCAGCGGGGAGGCGTGGACGGGGACGTCCGCCAGGTCGGCGACATGACGGGCGATCTTGGAGTCGTGCTCCCACCGGGCCCAGTCCGCCGCGCCCCAGCCGTTGAACACCCAGTCCACCGCGGCCAGTCGGCTGCCGTCGGTGACGAAGGTGGGGCCGATGTCGCGCATCCACGCGTCGTCCAGGTCCCGTTCGACGACCTCGATGTCCGGGCCGAGCAGGCCACGGGCCGAGGCCGACTGGCCGGTGCCCGCGATCACGGTGACCGGTTCGAAGCGGCGTACGGCGCGGGCCACCGCGGCCCAGGCGGCGCGGGCCTCGGCCAGGTCCCCGTCGTCGGCGAACGTGGGGTTGGGGCCGGGCCAGGCCATCCAGGTGCGCTCGTGCGGGGCCCATTCGGCCGGCATGCGGAAGGTCACGTCACGTCCTAAAGGAAGTAGAGGCGGTTGAGGGAGACGGACTCTGCGGGCTCGGAGCGGATCGGGTCGCCGTCGAGCGTGACCAGTCCGGTGCCGCCGTCCACACAGACGTCTCCGATACGGGAGTTGAGGAGCAGGTCGCCGGGGCCGATACCGCGGGTGCCGCGCACGGCGACGCGGCGACGGCGGGTCGGCATGCGGTCGGCGCCGAGGTCGACGGCCGCCTGGGCGACGAACGCGACCGAGATGTCGGCGGGAGTGGCGCCGTACGCGCCGAACTGGGGGCCGAGCACGAGCGGTTCGCACGTGTCGGTGGCGGCGTTGGGGTCGCCGACGACGCCGTAGGCGGGGAAGCCCGACTTCAGCACGAGCTGCGGCTTCGCGCCGAAGAACTCCGGCCGCCACAGCACGATGTCGGCCATCTTGCCGACCTCGATGGAGCCGATCTCGTGCGCGAGGCCGTGCGCGATCGCGGGGTTGATGGTCAGCTTGGCCATGTAGCGCAGGACGCGCGCGTTGTCGTCGTGCGCGCCGTCGCCGTCCATGGGCCCCAGCTCGGCCTTCATCTTCCCGGCCATGGCGAAGGTGCGGCGCACGGTCTCGCCGGCACGGCCCATGCCCTGCGCGTCGGACGACGTGATGCCGATCGCGCCGAGGTCGTGCAGGACGTCCTCCGCGCCCATCGTGCCGGCCCGGATCCGGTCGCGGGCCATCGCCGCGTCGCCGGGCAGGTCGGTCTTCAGGTCGTGGACGGAGACGATCATGCCGTAGTGCTCGGCGACCGCGTCCCGGCCGAAGGGCAGGGTGGGGTTGGTGGAGGAGCCGATGACGTTCGGCACGCCCGCCATCTTGAGGACGTTGGGCACGTGCCCGCCGCCGCAGCCCTCGATGTGGAAGGCATGGATCGTCCGGCCCTCCAGGACGCGCAGCGTGTCCTCGACGGACAGGCACTCGTTCAGGCCGTCGCTGTGCAGGGCGACCTGGACGTCGTGCTCCTCGGCCACGCGCAGGGCGGTGTCGAGTGCCCGGGTGTGGGCGCCCATGTCCTCGTGGACCTTGAAACCGGACGCGCCGCCCTCCGCGAGTGCCTCGACGAGCGGGGCGGGATCGGAGGAGGAACCGCGGCCGAGGAAGCCGATGTTGACGGGCCAGGCGTCGAAGGCGTTGAACGCGTGCTTCAGCGCCCACGGGGAGTTGACGCCCACGCCCCACACCGGGCCGAACTCCTGGCCGATGACGGTCGTGACGCCGGAGGCGAGCGAGGCCTCCATGATCCGCGGGGAGAGCAGGTGGACGTGGGTGTCGACGGCGCCCGCGGTCGCGATCAGCCCCTCGCCGGAGACGATCGACGTGCCGGTGCCGACGACGACGTCCACGCCGTCGAGGGTGTCCGGGTTGCCGGCCCGGCCGATCGCGTGGATCCGGCCCTCGCGGATGCCGATGGAGACCTTGCGGATGCCCTGCACGGCGTCGATCACGAGCACGTTGCTCACCACGACGTCGCAGGTCTCGCGTACGGCAGCGGCCTTGAGGTGCAGCCCGTCGCGGGCGGTCTTGCCGAAGCCGGCCAGGAACTCCTCGCCGGGCTTCTGGGCGTCCGACTCGACCCGCACGACGAGTCCCGAGTCGCCGAGGACGACCCGGTCCCCGGCGCGCGGCCCGTGCACGGACGCGTACTCGTGGGGGTCCATGCGGCGCGGTGCGGGCCGGTCGTGGTCGTGGTGCCTGGTGGGCCTGCTCATGGTGTCGCTCCTTCCGTGCCCAGGTAGCCGCAGGCGGCCGCTCTGCGCAGGGCTTCTTCCTTCGCGCCGGGCGCGTCCAGAGGTCCGTCGACCAGGCCCGCGAACCCGATGGCGATGCGGTCGCCGCCGATGGGCACGAGACCGACCTCCGCCTCGCCGCCCGGGTCGAAGCGGACGGAGGAGCCGGCCGGCACCGCGAGCCGCATGCCGTAGGCGGCGGCCCGGTCGAAGCGGAGCCGCGGGTTGGCCTCGAAGAAGTGGAAGTGCGAGGTGACGCTGACCGGCACGGGCGCGGTGTTGCGCACGGTGAGGACGACCTCCGGCTCCCGCTCAGGGTCGGCGGGGCCGGGGATCACGGCGCCGGGCGCACGCTCTCCCAGCCCGCCGCCTCCGATGGGGTCGGACACGACGGCGAGGCGCGAGCCGTCCTCGAAGACGGCCTCGACATGGACCTCCGTGACGACGTCCGCGACGCCGGGGAGGACGTCGTCGGGGCCGAGCACCGAGCGGGCCGCCTCGATCGCCTCGGCGAGCCGCCGCCCGTCGCGCGCGGCCTCGCAGACGGTGTCGGCGATCAGCGCGGTCGCCTCCGGAACGTTGAGCCGCAGCCCGCGGGCGCGCCGTGCCCGCGCCAGCTCGGCGGCGCCGAACAGCAGCAGCCGGTCGCGCTCGGTCGGGGTCAGTCTCACGTCACCACACCTTCCTGTTTGAGTGGCACTCTAACAAGTAGGCGCCATCGAACGAAACCATTGACTTAAACCCCGACATCGCTCACATTGAGCAGCGTTCAATTAGAGCAGCACTCAAACGTCGAGAGACAGGGGCACCTCATGCCGGTGGAGCAGCGCGGAGTCGACACGATTCCCGAGCCGGAGCGCACCAGCACTCCCAGGGATCTCATATCGATCCTTCTCGGATCCAATCTGTGCCTGGGGGTGATCGTCTTCGGCTGGCTGCCGGTCTCCTTCGGCCTCGGCCTGTGGCCCGCGGTCACCTCCGTGGTGGCCGGCACCGTCGTGGGCGTCGCCGTCACCGCCCCGCTCGCCCTGATCTCGCTGCGGACCGCGACCAATCTGTCGACGTCCAGCGGCGCGGCGTTCGGCGTGCGCGGCCGGCTCGTCGGCTCGGTCGTCGGACTGCTGCTCTCGCTCGGCTACACGGCGCTGACCCTGTGGATCGGCGGTGACGTGATGCTCGGCACGCTGGCCCGCATCGCCGGCGTGCCCACCGGCGGCGTCGCGCACACCGTGGTCTACGCGCTGCTCGCCGCCTGCACGGTGGTCGGCGCGGTCTACGGCTACCGGCTGCTGCTGCGGCTGAGCCGGATCCTCGCGGTCGGCATGACCGTGCTGCTGCTGCTCGGCCTCATCGCGTACGCGCCCGATCTGACCACCGCCGCCCCGGCGGACGCCCCGTACCTGCTCGGCTCGTTCTGGCCGACCTGGCTGCTGTCCGCCGTCGCCGCCGGTCTGAGCGGTCCCATCGCCTTCATCACCCTGCTCGGCGACTACACCCGCTACATCTCGCCCGAGCGGCACAGCCCGCGCCAGGTCCTGCGGGCGACCTGTCTGGGCCTGACGGCCGGCCTGCTCGTGCCGCAGCTGTTCGGCACGTACACGGCGCTGGCCGCCCGTGCCGGACTGGACTACGCCGGGCCGCTGGTCGCCGCCTCCCCCGCCTGGTACGTGGTCCCGCTGCTGGTCGCCGCCGCGGCCGGTTCGGTCGGCAACGCCGGTCTGATGCTGTACTCGATGGGCCTCGACCTGGACGCGATCCTGCCGAAGGCGACGCGCACCCGGGCCACGCTCGTCGTCGCCGTCGTGGCGACCGGGTTCGTCTTCGCCGGCCACTTCGTGTGGGACGCGCAGTCCGCGATGACGTCGTTCGTGCTGCTGCTGACCGCGATCGGCACGCCGTGGGCGGTCATCACGCTGATGGCCCACGTCCGCCTGGGCGGTGAGTACGACGCGGAGGCGCTGCAGGTCTACAACCGCCGTGCGCGCGGCGGCGCGTACTGGTTCCGCGCCGGCTGGCACCCGCGCGCCACGGCGTCATGGGCGCTGGGGGCCGTGGTCGGTCTGGCGGCCGTGTCGACGCCCGTCTACGAGGGCCCGCTGCTCGGCCTGACCGGCGGCGTCGACTGCAGCTTCATCCTGTCCGGGCTGGTGGGCGGGGTCGCCTACGCGGCGCTCGGCGCCGGCACGCAGCAGGCCCCGCAGCCTGCGGTGCAGGGTGCGGGGCCCGGAGCCTGAGCCGGTTCAGCCGATCCGGTGGGTCCAGCCGTGGACGTCCTCGCTCCTGCCGGTCTGGATGTCCAGCAGCGCCTTGCGGAGCTTCATCGTGACCTCGCCCGGCTCGCCGCCGGACTGCGTCCACTCGCCGCCCGCGGACTTCACCCGGCCGACCGGGGTGATGACCGCGGCGGTGCCGCAGGCGAAGACCTCCGTGAGCGTGCCGTTCTCGGTGTCGGTCCGCCACTGGTCGATGGAGACACGGCCCTCCTCGGAGGTGCAGCCGAGGTCCTTGGCCAGCTGCAGGAGCGAGTCACGGGTGATGCCCGCGAGCAGCGAACCGGTGAGCTCGGGCGTGACGATGCGGTCGCCGTACACGAAGTACAGGTTCATTCCGCCCAGTTCCTCGACCCACTTGTGCTCGACGGCGTCGAGGTAGGCGACCTGGTCGCAGCCCTTGGCGGCCGCCTCGGCCTGGGCGAGCAGGGAAGCCGCGTAGTTGCCGCCGGTCTTCGCGTCGCCCATGCCGCCGGGGACGGCGCGGACGCGGTTCTCGGAGAGCCAGATCGAGACGGGCTTGACGCCGCCGGGGAAGTACGCACCGGCGGGCGAGGCGATGACGAGGAAGAGGTACTCGTTGGCCGGGCGCACACCGAGCCCGACCTCAGTCGCGATCATGAACGGGCGCAGGTAGAGCGACTCCTCGCCGCCGTGCGCGGGCACCCACGCCTTGTCCTGCTCGACGAGGGCGTCGCAGGCGGCGATGAACAGGTCCACGGGCAGCTCGGGCATGGCGAGCCGGCGGGCCGAGGCCTGGAAGCGCTTGGCGTTGGCCTCCGGGCGGAAGGTGACGACCGAGCCGTCGGGGCGGCGGTAGGCCTTGAGCCCCTCGAAGATCTCCTGCGCGTAGTGCAGGGTCATGTTGGCCGGGTCGATCGACAGCGGCGCGTACGGGACGAGCTCGGCGTCGTGCCAGCCGCGGCCCTCGGTCCACTTGATCGTCACCATGTGGTCGGTGAAGTGCCGGCCGAATCCGGGGTTGGCCAGGATCGCCTCACGCTCCGCGTCGGACAGCGGATGCGAGGAGGGCTTGAGCTCGATCGTGGGCGTCGTCATGAGTGCAGTGTCCTTCACCGGTTGTCAGTGGCGGACCGCGCTCACGCCGACTGCTTGGACGTCCGAGCATTGCCGGCTGACACGGCCCGCGTCCGATTATCGCGCGCGGGGAACCGGCCAGGGAGGCGTGGGTGCGGCCCAGGGTTCGATGGTGGCACCCGGTGGCCGCACAGGAAAAGCCGCCGGGCGCGGTGGGAATGCGACCCGGCGGCTTCTGGGGTGTCCGGGGGACACCCCCGGAAAGTCGGTCCGGCGGGTCAGCTCGCTACTCGTACCGCGAGCGCGTCGCCGATCTGGTCCGTCGTGCGGACGGCCTCGGGGGTGCGCTCTGCCAGGTCGGCGGCGACCGCGCCCTCGATGCGGACGGCCTCGTTCTCGTAGCCCAGGTGCCGCAGCAGCAGGGCGACGGACAGGATGGTGGCCGTCGGGTCCGCCTTGCCGGTGCCCGCGATGTCGGGCGCCGAGCCGTGGACGGGCTCGAACATCGACGGGAACGCGCCCGTCGGGTTGATGTTGCCGGAGGCCGCCAGGCCGATGCCGCCGGTCACGGCAGCGGCGAGGTCGGTGAGGATGTCGCCGAAGAGGTTGTCGGTGACGATGACGTCGAAGCGCTCCGGCTGGGTGACGAAGAAGATCGTCGCGGCGTCGACGTGCAGATAGTCGGTCGTGACCTCGGGGTACTCCTGGCCGACCTTGTCGAAGATGTTCTTCCACATGTGGCCCGCGTACACGAGGACGTTGTTCTTGTGGACGAGCGTCAGCTTCTTGCGGGGGCGGGCGTTGGCCCGCTCGTACGCGTCACGGACGACGCGCTCCACGCCGTACGCCGTGTTGACGCTGACCTCGGTCGCGACCTCGTGCTCCGTGCCGGTGCGCAGGGAGCCTCCGTTGCCCGTGTACGGGCCCTCGGTGCCTTCGCGGACGACGACGAAGTCGATGTCCGGACGGCCGGCGAGCGGGGTCGCGGTGTTCGGGAAGAGCTTCGACGGGCGCAGGTTGACGTAGTGGTCGAAGGCGAACCGCAGCTTCAGCAGCAGGCCGCGCTCCAGCACGCCGGACGGCACCGACGGGTCGCCGATGGCGCCGAGCAGGATCGCGTCGTGGCCCTTGAGGGAGTCGAGCTCCGCGTCGGGAAGGGTCTCCCCCGTGCGGTGCCAGCGGCTGGCGCCGAGATCGTACTCCTTGGTCTCCAGCTTCACATCCTGCGGGAGGACGGCGGCAAGGACCTTCAGGCCCTGCGCCACGACCTCCTGGCCGATGCCGTCACCGGGGACTACTGCGAGATTGATGCTGCGAGACATGTCGGCACCCTACTCCCCGTCCCATTCGCTGACACACCGCGTCCGCCATGTGGACGCATGTGCCGGACGGGGCCTCGGCGGATCAGCGAGCGGATCAGTGACCGGTCGAGCCGCCGTTGTCGCGGCGGTCCAGGGCGCGCTGCAGGGCTGCGGCGGCGTTCCTGCGGTCGGCTTCGCTCGTGCGGGAGGAGTGGCGGACGCGGCGGACGGTCTCAGCGGGCATGGTGATCGACTCCTTGGAATCAGAAGAGATTTCGAAGGCGCCGGAAGGGGCGGGGAGCGGTGCCGCAGGGGTTGCCTGCCTCGGGCACGGACTCACGGCCGCCATTCGCTGGATCGAGCGAGACGTTCGGCTTCTACAAAGTTATGACAGCCGCGCTCTCCTGTCTCCACAATTACTCGGACTTCCTACTATCTGAGACGCCGCCCGCCGAGACCCGCGCGCCGCGGCCGGAGGAAGGCCGTCGCCGCGGGACAGGAGGGGGCCGGCCGGGGGCCGGCGCCGGATCGGGCGACGGGCCTGCGCAATGCCCTGACGAGCCGGGGCATTCCTGTCTACCGTCACGATCATGACCACTCACACCGCGCTTGTCGTGCACCAGATCGCCCGCCCGGCCGGCTTTCCCACCGCGTCCGATTTCGCCTTCACCGAGGCGCCCGTGCCCTCGCCGGGGCCGGGCGAGGCACTGGTGGAGAACCTGTACTGGTCCGTCGACCCGTACCACCGCGAGCAGATGGACGGCGGATGGGCGCTGAGCAGCCCGCTGGAGGGACGGACGATAGGCCGGGTCGTCGCGTCCCGGGACGCCGGCCTGACCGAGGGCGACCTCGTCTTCCACCGGGCGGGGTGGCGCACTCACGCGCTGGTGACGGCCGGCGCCGACGGCGCCCGCAGGCTCCGTGAGTACCAAGGCGTCCCGCTGTTCGCGCACTTGAGCATCCTGGGCGGCACGGGCCTGACCGCGTACGCGGCGCTGACCCGGACGCTGCGGCTGCAGGCGGGCGAGGACCTGTTCGTCTCGGCCGCCGCGGGCGGGGTCGGCACGGCGGCGGGCCGCATCGCCCGGCTGCTCGGCGCGGGCCGGATCACGGGAAGTGCGGGCTCCGCGGAGAAGGTCAGGTACCTGACCGAACGGGTCGGGTACGACGCCGCGTTCGACTACCACGACGGGCCGGTGGCCGAACTGCTGGCCAAGGCGGCGCCCACCGGCATCGACGCGTACCTGGACAACGTGGGAGGCGGCCATCTGGAGGGAGCGATCGCCTCGTTGCGCGAGTCGGGCCGGATCGCGTGGGTCGGGGCGGTCGCCCAGTACAACACCGCCGAGCCGCCGCCCGCGCCCCGCAACCTCTTCGACGTGGTCGGCAAGTCGCTGCGCCTGGAGGGTGTGCTGGTGCGCAAGCACGTCGCCCTGCAGGGCGAGTTCGAGGACTTCCTCGTCCCGCACCTGCAGAGCGGCGCCGTCACCGCCGACGTGACGGTCGTGGAGGGCTTCGAACGGATCGTGGAGGCGTTCCTCGGGATGCTGCGCGGTCAGAACACGGGGAAGATGCTGGTCGCCCGTTCGGGCATGGGGACGACGGCGCTTCAGTGACGCGGCACATGAGAACCGCCCCCGGTCCCGGCTCGGGGGTCCGGGAGGGGGGCGGTGTCCGAGGGGCGACGCCGGGCGTCAGCCCATGTGCGGGTAGGAGTAGTCGGTCGGCGGGACCAGCGTCTCCTTGATGGCGCGGGTGAGCGTCCAGCGCATCAGGTTCTGCGGGGCGCCGGCCTTGTCGTTGGTGCCGGAGGCGCGGCCGCCGCCGAAGGGCTGCTGGCCGACGACGGCGCCGGTCGACTTGTCGTTGATGTAGAAGTTGCCCGCGGCGTACCGCAGCTTGTCCATGGCGTCGGCCGCGGCGGCCCGGTCACCGGCGATGATCGAGCCGGTCAGCGCGTACGCGGACACCGACTCCATCTGCTCCAGCATCTCCTCGTACTTGTCGTCCTCGTAGACGTGGACGGCGAGGATGGGGCCGAAGTACTCGGTCGTGAAGACCTCGTTCGAAGGGTCCGTGCACTCGATGACCGTCGGGCGGACGAAGTAGCCCACCGAGTCGTCGTAGCTGCCGCCCGCGACGATCGTGCAGCTCGGGTCCTCCTTCGCCCGGTCGATGGCGGCCTTGTTCTTGGCGAAGGCACGCTCGTCGATCACGGCGCCGATGAAGTTCGTCAGGTCGGTGACGTCACCCATCCTGATGCCGTCGACCTCGGCGGCGAACTCCTCCTTGAAACCGGAGTTCCAGATCGAGGCCGGGATGTAGGCGCGCGAGGACGCGGAGCACTTCTGCCCCTGGAACTCGAACGAGCCGCGGGTCAGCGCGGTCTTCAGCACCGCGCGGTCGGCGCTCGGGTGCGCGACGACGAAGTCCTTGCCGCCCGTCTCGCCGACGATGCGCGGGTAGGAGCGGTACTTCTCGATGTTGTTGCCGACCGTCTTCCACAGGTGCTGGAAGGTCTTGGTCGAGCCGGTGAAGTGGATACCGGCGAGCATCGGGTGGTGCAGCGCCACCTCCGAGACCGCGATGCCGTCGCCCGTCACCAGGTTGATGACGCCCTTGGGCAGACCGGCCTCCTCCAGCAGCTGCATCAGCAGCACGGCGGCGTGGGTCTGGGTCGGGGACGGCTTCCACACCACGACGTTGCCCATCAGCGCGGGCGCGGTCGGCAGGTTGCCCGCGATGGCCGTGAAGTTGAACGGCGTGATCGCGTACACGAAGCCCTCGAGCGGGCGGTGGTCCAGGCGGTTCCACACGCCCGGCGAGTTCGCCGGCGGCTGCTCGGCGAGCAGGTCGCGGGCGTACTTGACGTTGAAGCGCCAGAAGTCGACGAGCTCGCACGGGGTGTCGATCTCGGCCTGCTGCACGGTCTTGGACTGGCCGAGCATGGTGGAGGCGGCCATCGTCTCGCGCCAGGGGCCGGCCAGCAGCTCGGCGGCGCGCAGGATGATCGCGGCGCGGTCGTCGAAGGACATCGCGCGCCAGGCCGGGGCGGCGGCCAGCGCGGCGTCGATCGCGTCCTGCGCGTCCTGCTCGGTGGCACCGGCGAAGGTGCCGATCACGGCCCGGTGGTTGTGCGGCTGCACGACGTCGACCCGCTCGCCGCCGCCCATCCGCTTGACGCCGCCGATCGTCATCGGCAGCTCGATCGGGTTCTCGGCCAGCTCCTTGAGCTTGGCCTCGAGACGGGCGCGCTCGGCGGAACCGGGGGCGTAGCCGTGCACCGGCTCGTTGACCGGTACGGGGACCTGGGTGACAGCGTCCATGAGTTCCGTGACTCCTTTGCGAGGGTGGGGAGGGGCTCGGCCCTGGAATCGGTTCTGGGGTCTGTGCCTGGGGTCAGTTCTTGGTGATCATCGAACGCACGAAGAACAGCAGGTTGGCCGGCTTCTCCGCGAGGCGGCGCATGAAGTAGCCGTACCAGTCGGTGCCGTACGCGGTGTAGACGCGCATCCGGTGTCCCTCGGCGGCGAGGCGGACGTGCTCGTCGGTACGGATCCCGTACAGCATCTGGAACTCGTACTCGTCCAGTTTGCGCCCGGCGCTGCGCGCGAGCTCCTGTCCGATGGCGATCAGACGCGGGTCGTGCGACCCGATCATCGGGTAGCCGTCGCCCTCCATCAGGATCCGCAGGATGCGGACGTACGCCTTGTCGATCTCGGCCTTGTCCTGGATCGCGACGGAGGCGGGCTCCTTGTACGCGCCCTTCACCAGACGCACGCGGCTGCCGTTGGCGGCCAGGCGCCGGGCGTCCTCCACGGTACGGAAGAGATACGCCTGGATCACGCAGCCGGTCTGCGGGAAGTCCTTCCGCAGCTCCTCGTGGATGGCGAACATCGAGTCGAGGGTGGTGTGGTCCTCGGCGTCGAGCGTGACCGTGCTGCCGATCGCGGCGGCGGCCTCGACGACGGGCCGGACGTTGGCGAGAGCCAGCTCGTGGCCGCCCTCAAGACACTGGCCGAACATCGACAGCTTGACGGACATCTCGGCACGGGTGCCGAGGTCCAGCGGCTTGAGGTGCTCGACGAGCTCCAGGTAGGCGTCGCGCGCGGCGGCCGCCTGCTCCGGGGTGGTGATGTCCTCGCCGACGACGTCGAGGGTGACCTCGAGGCCCTTGGCGGCGGCGTCCTCGACCACGGGGATGACCTGGTCGACGCTCTCACCGGCGATGAACCGGGCGACGACCTGCTTCGTCCCCGGGGCGGCCGACACGAAGCGGCGCATCTTGTCGCTGCGCGACGCGGCGAGGATCACGGGACCCAGCACGGGGCACCTCCACGGAACAGGTGTTGAAAGGGGCCGAGGCCGACCGTCTCGCGGACGTGTCGGGAACAGCACGAAGAACCACCGTGAAACTTAAGGATCGCTCCGTTTACGAGCCATCGACAGCTGTCACGCATCCGTGTCCCGGATCTCAGACATCTGTCTGAAGGGATGGGAGAATGGCCGGATGAAGGGCGATTACCAGGACCTGGTCGACGAGATCTCCGCGCTGCTCGCCATGCCGGCGACGCTGGAGAACCGGGACTTCGGGCTGATCGCCTTCGGCGCCCACGACAGCGACAGCGCCTTCGACGAGACCACGCTCGACCCGGTGCGCACCCGGTCGATCCTGACCAGAAAGTCCACTCCGGCGGTCCGCGCCTGGTTCGAGGGCTTCGGCATCGCCCGTGCGACCGGGCCGGTCCGCATCCCCGCCGCCCCGGACGCGGGCGTCTTCCGTGACCGCATCTGCCTGCCGGTACGGCACCGGGGTGTCGTCCTCGGGTACGTGTGGCTGCTCGACGCCGACCCCGGCCCGACCGTGGAACAGCTCGCCGCGGCCATGGAGGTGGCGGAGCGGATCGGCACGCTGATGGCCGACGAGGAGCGTGCGGGCGCCGACCTGTCCCGTGAGTTGCGCGCGGTGCTGGCCGCCGAGCGCGGCTGGCAGTACGACATGGCGGTGGCCACGCTGCGTACGGCGCTGGGCGCGGACGCCGACGGGACGCACGCCGTGGTGTGCGTGACGCCGTGGCCCGCGGACGACGCGCCGTCGGCCCGCGCGCTGCCCGGGGCTGCGGCGCTGTGCACGCTGCCGCTGCGGGCGGGTGCCGCGTCGGGTGGGATTCCCCACGGGAGCGAGAGGCCGGCGGCCGGGCGGGCCGTGGCCGCGCTGGTGCGGCTGCGTTCCGCGGACAGCACGGCCCCCGCCCTGACGGTCGCCACGCGGCTGCGCGAGGCGGCGGGACCGCCCCCCGGCCCCGGCCCGGGGGCTGAGGCGGGCGCCGGTGTGGCGGCGGCGCGGCGCGGACTCGGCGAGCTCGACGGGGCGTGGCGTGAGGCCGCGTCCGCCGCCCGGGCGGTGCTGGCCGAGCCCGGCCTCGGCCCGGTCGCCCGGTGGTCGGACCTCGGCCCGTACCGGATACTGACGGCCCTTCCCGAGGGAGCGGCGGACGACCCGGCCGTCCGGGACCTGCTCGCTCCCTCCCACGCCGAACTGGCCCGGACCGCCGAGGTGTTCCTCGACTGCGCGGGCCAGGCGGGCCGCGCGGCAGCGGCCCTCGGCGTCCACCGGCAGACGCTCTACTACCGCCTGTCGCGGGTGGAGGCGCTGACCGGCCTGGACCTGGACGACGGCGAGCACCGGCTGCTGCTGCACATGGCGCTGAAGGGCACGCGGCTGTGAGCGGCCGGGCGGGCTAGGACTTCCGGGAGACGGTCTCGCGCCCCCAGACCGTCTCCCCTACGCCCCATGGGCGTGGGGCCCCCGGCGCCGTCTCCCCACGGACCTGGCGGCAAGGTGCGAGTCCCTCGGCGAAGCCCGGTGGCAGCGGCCCCGCAAGGCTTCGGAGGAGCCCACCGGCGACCCCGGCGAAACAATGGTGAGCCCAGCTGCTGTGCAGCCCCGCTGAGTCCTAGGGGAAAGCCCACCGACAACCGAGGAGTGCGCGCGAAGCGCGGGACGGGGGCCGGGGCCTGCCACGGTTGCGGGAGAGGGCGGGTGGGAAAGCGTCCTGGGGCACCACACCTCGCGCACGAGAAAGGGCCCGGTTTCCCGGGCCCTTCGTCGTGCTGCGCCTGCGTCAGTCCGTGAGGTTCACGGAGCGGGCCGACGTCGCGCCGATCTCCTCCGCGATCTCCGACAGGACGGCCTGCGGCACGGTGTCGTCCACGGTCAGGACGACGAGCGCCTCGCCGCCCTCCTCCGCGCGCGAGACCTGCATGCCCGCGATGTTGAGACCCGCCTCGCCGAGGATGCGGCCGACCGTGCCGACGACGCCCGGACGGTCCTCGTACCGCAGGACGACCATGTGGTCCGCGAGCGCGAGGTCCACGTCGTAGTCGCCGACGGCGACGATCTTCTGGAGGTGCTTGGGGCCGGCCAGCGTGCCGGAGACCGCGACCTCCTCGCCGCCGGAGAGCGTGCCGCGCACCGTGACGACGTTGCGGTGGTCCGGCGACTCGGAGCTCGTCGTCAGACGGACCTCGACACCGCGCTCCTGCGCGAACAGCGGGGCGTTGACGTACGACACGGTGTCGTCGACGACGTCCTCGAACACGCCCTTCAGCGCGGACAGTTCTAGCACCTTGACGTCGTGCTGGGTGATCTCGCCGTAGACCTCGACGTCGAGACGGACCGCGACCTCGCCCGCGAGCGCGGTGAAGATGCGGCCGAGCTTCTCGGCGAGCGGCAGGCCCGGACGCACGTCCTCGGCGATGACACCGCCCTGCACGTTGACCGCGTCCGGCACGAGCTCACCGGCGAGCGCGAGGCGCACGGAACGGGCGACGGCGATGCCGGCCTTCTCCTGCGCCTCGTCCGTGGACGCGCCGAGGTGCGGGGTGCAGACGACCTGGTCGAGCTCGAACAGCGGGGAGTCGGTGCACGGCTCCTTGGCGTACACGTCGAGGCCCGCGCCGGCGACCCGGCCCTCCTTCAGCGCCGAGTACAGCGCCTCCTCGTCGACGATGCCGCCGCGGGCCGCGTTGACGATCCGGACCGTCGGCTTGACCTTGTGCAGGGCCTCGTTGCCGATCAGGCCGAGCGTCTCAGGCGTCTTGGGGAGGTGGACGGTGATGAAGTCGGAGACCTCGAGCAGCTCGTCGAGCGTGAGGAGCTTGACGCCCATCTGCGCGGCGCGCGCGGGCTGCACGTAGGGGTCGTACGCGACGATCTTCATGCCGAAGGCCGACATGCGCTGGGCGACCAGCACGCCGATGCGGCCGAGGCCGACGACGCCGAGGGTCTTCTCGCTGAGCTCGACGCCCGTGTACTTCGAGCGCTTCCACTCGCCGTTCTTCAGGGCGGTGTTGGCCTGGGGGATGTTGCGCGCGGTGGCGACGATCAGACCACAGGCGAGCTCGGCGGCCGTGACGATGTTGGAGGTCGGGGCGTTGACGACCATCACGCCGGCCTTGGTGGCGGCGGAGACGTCCACGTTGTCCAGACCGACGCCGGCGCGGGCGACGACCCGCAGCTTCCTGGCGGCGGCGATCGCCTCGGCGTCGACCTTGGTGGCCGAGCGGACCAGGATCGCGTCGACATCGGCGATGGCGGGGATGAGCTCCGCGCGGTCGGCGCCGTTGCAGTGCCGGATCTCGAAGTCCGGACCGAGCGCGTCGACGGTCGCGGGCGACAGCTCTTCAGCGATGAGTACGACAGGTTTCGAGCTCACGTGAGTCCTCACATGTCCAGTGCGGACGGCCGTCCCGACGGCCGCAGGCGGTGGAGGGGGCTAGCCGCGTGGAAGACGCACGACACTGTGGGCCTGACGCGTATGTAGTGATGAGTGTAGTGGTGCACCAGGGTGGGTCTTGCGCCTCGGTGGAAGGATCACCCGTCCGGGGATGGACGAAGTGGCGAGGGCGAGGGGGCCGCAGACCGGCCCCCTCGCCCACAGCGTCACGCCTCGTCGTTGTCGACCCAGCTCATGAGCTTGCGCAGCTCCTTGCCGGTCGTCTCCAGCAGGTGGTTCTCGTCCTGCGTCTTGTACTCGTTGTACTTCTTCAGACCGCCGTGGTACTCGTCCATCCAGTTCTTGGCGAACGTGCCGTCCTGGATCTCGGCGAGGACCTTCTTCATCTCGGCCTTGGTGGCGTCCGTGATGATGCGCGGGCCGGTGACGTAGTCGCCCCACTCGGCGGTCTCGGAGACCGACCAGCGCATCTTCTCCAGGCCGCCCTCGTACATGAGGTCCACGATCAGCTTCAGCTCGTGGAGGCACTCGAAGTAGGCGATCTCCGGCTGGTAGCCGGCCTCGGTCAGGGTCTCGAAGCCCGCCTTGACCAGCGCCGCGGTGCCACCGCACAGGACGGCCTGCTCGCCGAACAGGTCGGTCTCGGTCTCTTCCTTGAAGGTCGTCTTGATGACGCCGGCGCGGGTGCCGCCGATGCCCTTGGCGTACGACAGCGCCAGGTCGAAGGCCTTGCCGGTGGCGTCCTGCTCGACGGCGGCGATGCAGGGAACGCCGCGGCCCTCCTCGTACTGGCGGCGGACCAGGTGGCCCGGGCCCTTGGGGGCGACCATGGCGACGTCGACACCGGCCGGCGGCTTGATGAAGCCGTAGCGGACGTTGAGGCCGTGGCCGAAGAACAGGGCGTCGCCGTCCTTCAGGTTCGGGGCGATGGACTCCTCGTAGACCTGGGCCTGGATCGGGTCCGGGACGAGGATCATGATGACGTCGGCCTCGGCGGCGGCCTCGGCGGGCGTCACCACGCGCAGGCCCTGCTCCTCGGCCTTCGCCTTGGACTTGGAGCCCTCGTGCAGACCGACGCGGACGTCGACACCCGAGTCACGCAGCGACAGCGCGTGGGCGTGGCCCTGGCTGCCGTAGCCGATCACCGCGACCTTGCGGTTCTGGATGATGGACAGGTCGGCGTCGTCGTCGTAGAACAGCTCGGCCACTGGGATTCTCCTTGGAGTGCTGGTGTTGCGTCCCACCGTACGGCGGGAGGGGACGGGGAAGTCTGCGGGTCTCGCCAGGCGAGAAGGGTGCGTCAGGCGGAACGGTCCAGGGCGCGCAGCGAGCGGTCCGTGATGGACCGGGCGCCGCGCCCTATGGCGATCGTGCCCGACTGGACGAGCTCCTTGATGCCGAACTGCTCCAGCATCTTCAGCATCGCCTCCAGCTTGTCACTCGAACCGGTGGCCTCGATGGTGACCGCCTCGGGCGAGACGTCGACGGTCTTGGCGCGGAACAGCTGGACGATCTCGACGATCTGCGAGCGCGTCTCGTTGTCGGCGCGGACCTTCACGAGCACGAGCTCGCGCTGGATGGCGCCGGCGGGCTCGAGCTCGACGATCTTCAGGACGTTGACGAGCTTGTTGAGCTGCTTGGTCACCTGCTCCAGCGGCAGGTCCTCGACGTTGACCACGATGGTGATGCGGGAGATGTCGGGGTGCTCGGTGACACCGACGGCGAGCGAGTCGATGTTGAAGCCGCGGCGGGAGAACAGGGCGGCGATCCTGGCCAGGATGCCGGGGGTGTTCTCCACCAGGACGGAGAGCGTGTGCTTGGACATGTGCGTCGTACCTCTTCCTACGGCTCTCAGTCTTCTTCGTTGTCGCCGAAGTCGGGGCGCACGCCACGGGCGGCCATGACCTCGTCGTTGGAGGTGCCGGCGGCGACCATCGGCCACACCTGGGCGTCCTCGTGGACGATGAAGTCGATGACGACCGGGCGGTCGTTGATCGCGTTGGCCTCGGCGATGACCTTGTCCAGGTCGTCCGGGGACTCGCAGCGGATCGCGTAGCAGCCCATGGCCTCGGACAGCTTGACGAAGTCCGGGACGCGGGTGCCGGCGCTCTTCTCCGTGCCGGTGGCCTCGGGGCCCGAGTGCAGCACGGTGTTGGAGTAGCGCTGGTTGTAGAACAGCGTCTGCCACTGGCGGACCATCCCGAGGGCGCCGTTGTTGATGATGGCGACCTTGATCGGGATGTTGTTCAGGGCGCAGGTCGTGAGCTCCTGGTTGGTCATCTGGAAGCAGCCGTCGCCGTCGATCGCCCAGACCGTGCGGTCCGGCTGTCCGGCCTTGGCGCCCATCGCGGCCGGGACCGCGTAGCCCATCGTCCCGGCGCCGCCCGAGTTCAGCCAGGTGGCGGGCTGCTCGTAGTCGATGAAGTGGGCGGCCCACATCTGGTGCTGTCCGACGCCGGCGGCGAAGATCGTGCCCTCGGGCGCGAGTTCTCCGATGCGCTGGATGACCTGCTGGGGGGCGAGACTGCCGTCGTCGGGCTGCTCGTAGCCGAGCGGGTAGGTCTCGCGCCAGCGGTTGAGGTCCTTCCACCAGGCGGTGTAGTCGCCGGTGTTGCCCTCGCTGTGCTCGGCCTGGACGGCCTGGACCAGGTCGGCGATGACCTCGCGGGCGTCGCCGACGATCGGGACGTCGGCGGCGCGGTTCTTGCCGATCTCGGCCGGGTCGATGTCGGCGTGGACGACCTTGGCGTACGGGGCGAAGCTGTCCAGCTTGCCGGTGACGCGGTCGTCGAAGCGGGCTCCGAGGGCGACGATCAGGTCGGCCTTCTGCAGCGCGGTGACGGCGGTGACCGAACCGTGCATGCCCGGCATTCCCACGTGCAGGGGGTGGCTGTCGGGGAATGCGCCCAGCGCCATCAGGGTGGTGGTGACGGGGGCTCCGGTGAGCTCGGCGAGGACCTTCAGCTCGGCGGTGGCGCCGGCCTTGATGACGCCGCCGCCGACGTACAGCACCGGACGCTTGGCGGCGGTGATGAGCTTGGCGGCCTCGCGGATCTGCTTGGCGTGCGGCTTGGTGACCGGGCGGTAGCCGGGCAGGTCGGTCTGCGGCGGCCAGCTGAAGGTGGTCCGCGCCTGGAGGGCGTCCTTGGCGATGTCGACCAGGACGGGGCCCGGGCGGCCGGTCGAGGCGATGTGGAACGCCTCGGCGATGGTGCGCGGGATGTCCTCGGCCTTGGTGACCAGGAAGTTGTGCTTGGTGATCGGCATCGTGATGCCGCAGATGTCCGCCTCCTGGAAGGCGTCCGTGCCGATCGCCTTGGAGGAGACCTGGCCGGTGATCGCGACGAGCGGGACGGAGTCCATGTGCGCGTCGGCGATCGGGGTGACCAGGTTGGTGGCGCCCGGACCCGAGGTGGCCATGCAGACGCCGACCTTGCCGGTCGCCTGCGCGTAACCGGTGGCCGCGTGGCCGGCGCCCTGCTCGTGCCGGACCAGGACGTGACGGACCTTGGCCGAGTCCATCATCGGGTCGTACGCCGGGAGGATGGCGCCGCCCGGAATGCCGAAGACCGTCTCGGCCCCTACTTCCTCGAGAGAGCGGATGAGGGACTGCGCACCCGTGACGTGTTCGACGGTGGCGGACGGCTGTCCGCCGCTACGGGCCCGCGGCTGAGGATGGTGGGCCCCGGTGGCCTGCTCGGTCATCGGCTTCTCTTCTCGATGCTGAGGGTTTTTGCGAGGGTTTGGTACGTGCCGGTGCAACAAAAAACCCCTCGTGCCGTGAGGCAAGCGAGGGGAGCGCGTCGGGAGGTGTCCGCAGAGCCTGATCGGTGCGGCTCTGCTCAGCCGACGCGCTTTCCAAGTACGAGAATTCGGGTGCGCATGGCACTGACCCTCTCCCCGCCGCGCCGTCACTGTCAAGTGGGTGGGACGCGCGTCTCAGTATTTGAGCCATTTCGTGCCGGTGGAATCCCACCGGTCAGCACGGGCAGAGCCATCCCTTGCGGAACCGGGTACTCCTCCCTGACCAGGGCCCGACGCAGCCGGTACTCGTCCAGCGGTCCCGAGAAGGCCATTCCCTGGCCGTGGGTGCAGCCCATGGCCCGCAGCGCGAGAACCTGCTCCGGGACGTCGACGCCGTCCGCCACCGACTGCATGCCGAGATCGCGGGCGATGCGGAGCAGCCCGCTGGTGATCTTGTGCAGCCGCGCGGACTCCACGACGCCCTCGACCAGGCCCCGGTCGAGCTTGAGCACGTCCACGGGCAGCCGCCGCAGGGCGTTGATGGCCGCGTAGCCGCTGCCGAATCCGTCCAGCGCGATCCGTACGCCGAGCCGGCGCAGGGCGACCAGCCGCTGCTCCAGCTCGTCGAACGAGATCCGCGGGTCGCTGTCCGCGAGCTCGATGATCAGCGCTCCGGACGGCAGCTGGTGGCGGGTGAGCAGCGCCTCGATCGAGCCGAGCGGCAGGGACCTGTCCAGCAGGAGCCGGGCCGACAGCCGTACGGAGACCGGGGTGGGGTGCCCCAGCCCGCCCCGCTCCGCGGCCTGCTCCACGGCCTCTTCCAGGAGCCAGCGGCCGAGCTCGGCGGTGCGGTTGCCGTCGTCGGCGACCCGCAGGAACTCGGCCGGGGTGAACAGGATGCCCTGGGCGGACCGCCATCGGGCCTGCGCGGACACGGCCGCGATCCGGCCGGTGCTCAGGCTCACCACGGGCTGGTGCAGGAGGGCGAACTCGCCGTCGTGCAGGGCGCTGCGCAGACGGGCGGCCAGCTCGGTCCGGCGCACCACGTCTGCCTGCATCTGGGGCGCGTACAGCTCGACGCGGTTCTTCCCGGCGGCCTTGGCCCGGTACATGGCGAGGTCGGCGTTGCGCATGAGGTCGGTGGGGCTCATGGCGGGCTCGGCGAAGGCCACACCGATGGAGGCGGCCACCCGCACCTCGGTGCCGTCGATGCGGTACGGCTGGGAGAGCATGAGCCGCAGCCGGTCGGCGATCTCGTGGACCTGGAGCTCGCGCGCGGTCCCGTCGCGGCCGCCGTCGCCGATGATGAGGGCCGCGAACTCGTCGCCGCCCAGCCGGGCGGCCGTGTCCCCCGCCCGTACGGAATCGGCCAGCCTCCGGGCCGCCTGGATGAGCAGCTCGTCGCCCGCCTGGTGGCCGAGACGGTCGTTGACCCCCTTGAAGCCGTCGAGGTCGATGAAGAGCACGGCGGTGCCCGGATCGCCCGCCCTGCGCCCGCTGAGGGCGCGGCGGACCCGCTCGGTGAACAGGGCGCGGTTGGGCAGGTCGGTCAGCGGGTCGTGTTCGGCGTTGTGCTGGAGCTGGGCCTGCAGGCGCACCCGCTCGGTGACGTCACGGCTGTTGAGGATCAGCCCGCCCTGGTGGCGGCTGACCGTGGACTCCACGTTGAGCCAGTCGCCCGTACCCGACCGGAAACGGCACTCGATGCGGGTCGTCGGCTCGTCGGAGGGCGGCGCGGCGAGGAACCGGCGCAGCTCGTGGACGACGCGGCCGAGCTCGTCGGGGTGGATCAGCGAGGCCAGCTCGGAGCCGACGAGCTCCTCGGCGTCGCGCCCGTAGACCTTGGTGGCCGCGGGCGAGACATAGCGCAGGACGCCGGTGGGAGCGGCGATCATGATGACGTCGCTGGATCCCTGGACCAGGGAGCGGAAGTGGTTCTCCTTCTGGGCCAGTTCGTGGGTGAGCGCGATGTTGTCCAGGAGCATGATCCCCTGGCGCACGACGAGAGCGAGCACGACGGTGCAGCCGGTGATCACGACGACGCGGTCGACCCGGCGGTCCTCGGTCACGCTGTGCAGGATCCCGAGCGTGCACACCGCCGCGGCGAGGTACGGCGTGAGGGCGGCCAGCGAGCTCGCGAGGGGCCGGCCGGTCTGCCGCAGTCGCGGCGGCCCTCCGGTCTCGGAGGAGCGGCGTGCGCCCCAGGGCGCGTACGCCAGCAGGAGCGAGCCGGCGAACCAGCCCGCGTCGAGCAGTTGGCCCGACTGGTAGCTCTCGCGCAGCAGCGGCGAGGTGAACAGGGCGTCGCACAGCACGGTCAGCGCGAGGCCGGCGATCGCCGTGTTGACGGCGGACCGGTTGGCCGGCGAACGCCGGAAGTGGAGCGCGAGCACCATGCTGACCAGCACGATGTCCAGCAGCGGGTACGCGAGGGCCAGTGCGGCCGGGGCCACGCTCTCGCCCTGGGCGTGCGCGGTGTGCGCGAGGGCGAGGCTCCACGACAGGGTGAGCAGCGAACCGCCGATCAGCCACGCGTCGAGGACGAGGCAGAGCCAGCCGGCCCTGGTCACCGGGCGCTTGGCGAGCACCAGGAGTCCGACGATGGCCGGGGGCGCGAAGCACAGGAAGAACAGGTCGGCGACCGAGGGGCTCGGCACCTCGCGCCCGAGCACCACCTCGTACCAGCCCCAGACGCCGTTCCCCGCGGACGCCATGAGCGACGAGAACGAGAAGAGCAGCCAGGCGGGCCGGAAGCGGCACTCGGGTGTGCGCGCGTAGACCAGGCAGGAGACGGCGGCGACGAGCGCGGCGGCACTGAGGCCGAAGTCGCCCATGATCAACGCCACGTAGGGCGATCCCCAGCCCAGGGCCGCGCCGATGCCGTAGGCGGCGCAGACGGCGGCCAGGGTCAGTTGCGGACGCAGCGCGGCGGCGCCGGCCGGGACGGTGTCCCGGGCCATCATCGCCCCGGGGGCGCTCACCGGACCGCCCTCGGGTGCGTGGTCGGCGGCTGGGGCCGCGCCGGGTGGGTGAGCGGTGGATGTGCCGGCCGCGGCCGGCACATCGGCATGCGCGGCGCCCGGTCGGGCCTGCGCGCCGCCGCGCACAGAAGCCGCCGTCGGCGGCCCCGCCGCGTCGGATGGTCGGTCCATCGGCCCTGCATCGCCCGTCGCCCCCCTCAGGTCTGATCGGCGGTCAGCTCGCGCCACAGCACCGCTCCCCGCGTCCGGTGCAGCCCCCAGGTCGGGACGATACACCAATATCGTCACT
Source organism: Streptomyces sp. NPDC049597 (assembly GCF_040675505.1). Taxonomy (NCBI): domain Bacteria; kingdom Bacillati; phylum Actinomycetota; class Actinomycetes; order Kitasatosporales; family Streptomycetaceae; genus Streptomyces; species Streptomyces sp. NPDC049597. The sequence continues at coordinate 46,117 of NZ_JBFAOY010000030.1, read as the reverse complement.
CAGCGACATAGCACCTCTACTCTCCGTGACGACCTGCGAAGATGACGGCACGCGGCGCGTTCGGGTGACTTCAAAGCGTGATTATGCGCCGACTGACGGACCCTCAGGCGCCGGTGGTCGTCACGACGTTGCGCAGAGGCTCTCCGGCGGCGAACCGGGTGAGCTGATCGGCGAGCAGCCGCTTGGCGCGCGGCATGAACGCCGAGGTCGAACCGCCGACATGGGGACTGATCAGTACGCCCGGCGCGTGCCACAGCGGATGGCCCATGGGCAGCGGCTCGGGGTCCGTGACATCGAGTGCCGCGGTGAGCCGCCCGCTCTCCACCTCCGCGAGCAGGGCCTTTGTGTCGACGACGGGGCCGCGCGCGACGTTCACCAGCAGCGCGCCGTCCTTCATCCGGGCCAGGAAGTCGGCCCCCACCAGGCCCTTCGTCTGCTCCGTGAGCGGTGTGGAGACGATCACGACGTCCGCCTCGGGCAGTAGTTCCGGCAGATCGGCGAGTGCGCGCACTTCGCCGCGCTCCGTTGCCCGGGCGGAGCGCGCGACGCGCGCCACCCGCGCGCACTCGAAGGGCGCGAGCCGGTCCTCGATGGCCGCGCCGATGGAGCCGTAACCGACGATGAGCACCGACTTGTCGGCGAGCGCCGGATAGAAGCCGGCCCGCCACTCCTGCGCATCCTGCCCGCGCACGAAGCCCGGGATGCCGCGGAGCGAGGCGAGGATCAGCGCGAGCGTCAGCTCGGCGGTCGAGGCCTCGTGGACGCCCCGGGCGTTGCACAGGCGTACGCCCTCGGGCAGCAGCGGAAGTCCCGGCTCCACGTGGTCGATGCCGGCGGAGAGGGTCTGCACGACGCGCACGGACCGCATCGCGGACAGGGGCCGTATCGCGACCTCCATGCCCTTCATGTACGGGACGACGTAGTACACGCAGTCGGCGGGGTCGGCCGGGAAGTCCGGTCCGCCGTCCCAGAATCGGTAGGTGAGTCCCGAATCGGCGGGCGCGGGCAGGCCGTCGATCTCGTCGGCCGGGATGGGCAGCCACACATCAGCAGTCATGGTCAGGAGGCTATGCGAACCGCGCCGCGGGCCATTGGTTAGTTTTGACGACGGCCAGGGGCCCAACGGGAAGGTACGGGGAGTTGGAGCGCAGGACAATCGGTGCGGCGGCCCTCGATGTGGGCGCCGTCGGGCTCGGCTGCATGCCGATGAGCTGGGCCTACACGAGCTCCGAGCAACGCGGGGAGCGCTCGCTGCGCGCCGTCCACGCCGCGCTGGACGCCGGTTCGACCCTGCTCGACACCGCCGACATGTACGGCCCGTTCACCAACGAACTGCTGATCGGCAGGGCGCTGAAGGAGCGGCGCGCCGAGGCCTTCGTGTCGACCAAGGCGGGGCTCCTCGTCGGGGACCAGCACATCGTCGCCAACGGCCGCCCCGGATACGTCAGACGCGCCTGCGACGCGTCGCTGCGCCGCCTGCAGACCGATGTGATCGACCTCTACCAGCTGCACCGGGCCGACCCGGAGGTGCCCGTGGAGGAGACCTGGGGCGCGATGGCCGAGCTGGTGTCGGCCGGCAAGGTGCGGGCGCTGGGGCTGTGTGCCGTGGGGGCGCGCGCCGGACGGCGCTCCGGCGCGGACGTGCATGAGCAAACGATCCGGCAGCTGGAGCGCGTCCAGCAGGTGTTCCCGGTGAGCGCGGTGGAGGCGGAGCTCTCGGTGTGGTCGCCGGAGGCGCTGGAGCGGCTGCTGCCGTGGTGCGAGGCGCGCGGGATCGGGTTCCTTGCGGCGATGCCGCTGGGGAGCGGGTTCCTCACCGGGACGCTGACGCCCGGGCAGGGCTTCGAGGCGGACGACGTGCGGGCGCGCCACCCGCGGTTCACGGCGGAGATGATGGCCGCCAACCAGCCCGTGGTGGCGGGACTGCGGCGGATCGCGGAGCGCCACGGTCCGGGGACGACGCCGGCGCGGGTGGCGCTGGCATGGGTGCTCGGGCAGGGGCGGCACGTGGTGCCGCTGCCGGGGACGAAGCGGCCGGAGTGGGCGGTGGAGAACGCGGGCGCCGCGGATCTGGAGCTGACGCCGCGGGACCTCGCGGAGATCTCCTCGCTCCCGCCGGCGCAGGGATCCTGGGACTGAGAAGGCAGGCGGCGTCCGCTGACCCCGGGCGGCCGCCGGCGTCCGGGGTGCGTGGGCGCTGCCGTGGCGGGTCGCGCGAACGTACTGGCGAACGTTCTGGCAAAGATCGGGAACCTCCGGGCGGGCCGCGGTGTAAGAACAGTAGTCAGGCAGTTCACCCGGCTCGCCGGGCAGCGCAAGCAGCCGTGGAAGGGATCACCACCGTGCACCGTCCTGCATTGACGGCCGTCGTGGCCGCCGCCGTGCTCGTTCTCACGGCCGGGTGCTCCTCCGGCGACGGGAGGCACCCGGCGGGCAGTGCCGGGCCGTCGTCGGACCGGGCGGCCTCTCCCACCGCCGCCTCGCCCAGCGCGTCCCCCACCCCCTCCGGGCCTCCGGCGAAGGGTTCGGTGAAGGTGCTCTCGACCCTGACGGAGGGGCTGCAGTCCCCATGGGGCGTGGCGGCCCTGCCCGGCGGGGACCTGCTGGTGGCCTCGCGCGACGAGGGCACGATCACCCGCGTGTCGGCGGACGGGGGCGAGCAGACCGAGATCGGTTCCGTGCCGGGCGTCGCCCCCGGTGGGGAGGGCGGCCTGCTCGGCCTCGCGGTCTCCCCCTCGTTCGCCTCGGACCAGCAGGTCTACGCGTACTTCACCACCGCGTCCGACAACCGCATCGCCCGCATGCTGTACGACGAGCGAAAGCCCCCCGGCCAGCAGCTGGGCGCGCCGGACACGGTGCTCCGCGGCATTCCCAAGGGGGTCATCCACAACGGCGGGCGGATCGCCTTCGGCCCGGACAAGATGCTCTACGCGGGCACGGGCGAGACCGGTGAGACGGGACTCGCGCAGGACAAGGAGTCGCTGGGCGGCAAGATCCTGCGGATGACCCCGGACGGTCAGCCGGTCCACGGCAATCCGGAGGCCGACTCGGTGGTCTACTCGTACGGGCACCGCAATGTGCAGGGCCTCGCCTGGGACTCCGAGAAGCGGCTGTGGGCGGCCGAGTTCGGGCAGAACACCTGGGACGAGCTCAATCTGGTCGAGCCGGGGAAGAACTACGGCTGGCCCGCGGTGGAGGGCAAGGCGGGCAGGGCGGGCTACGTCGACCCGGTGGCGCAGTGGCGGACGGCGGACGCCTCGCCGAGCGGTATCGCCTACGCCGAGGGCTCGATCTGGATGGCCGGTCTGCGGGGCGAGCGGCTGTGGCGGATCCCCCTGTCCGGCGCGGAACCTTCCGCCGAGCCCCAGCCGTTCCTCGAAGAGGAGTACGGCCGTCTGCGCACCGTGCTGTCGGCGGGCGGGGACCAGGTCTGGCTCGTCACCAGCGAGACGGACACCCGGGGCACCCCCGAGCCGGGTGACGACAGGATCCTCCGGCTGGAGGTGGGATAGGAGGCGACCGGTCCGTGTTCCACACCTTCGACGAGTTCTTCGCCCCGGGCCGCAGGCACGCCGACGAGGAACGGCAGCGCCTGGCGCTGACCCGTGCCGACGTCGGCGACAGCGACCCGGGCAGCGGCCCCATAGACCTGGCGTCGGGGCGCGTCACGATCCGCGTTCCGCAGGGACCGACGGTTCCCGCGGACGAGGCTGCGCCCCGTCCGGAAAACCCGTGATTCAGCCGCAGGACGCGTCTCCCCGGCGGCTCCGTGCACGGGGCGACTGCCGCATGTTCCGGCGGCAGGTGCCTGAGAGGTGAGCGGCGGCCCGGCGGCCGCCCGAGATGCCCGGACCCGGCCGCCGAGCGCCCCGCAGCAGCCGGTTCCTACGGCTCGTACACGTACGGTGTCGTCGTCGCCAGGGCGGCGAAGCCGAGGCGTTCGAGGATGGGGCGGCTGTCGTCGGACGCGTCGACCTGCAGGTAGCGGACGCCCCGGCGCGCCGCGGCCGCGGCCCGGTGGGCGATCAGGGCGCGGTAGATGCCGCGGCCGCGCCAGTCGGGGTGGGTGCCGCCGCCCCACAGGCCGGCGAAGTCGGTGCCCGGGGTGAACTCGATCCTGGCCGCGCACACCGGCAGGTCGCCCGCCATCGCGACGGTCATGAGGACCGTGTCCGGCGTCTGGGCGAGCTGGGCGAGGAGCTGCCGCCGCAGCCGGGTGCCGTCCGTGCCGAACGCCATGTCGTGGACCCGCATCGTCAGTTCGACGCCCGCGGGCCCGGTGACCGGCTCCAGCCGTACGCCGTCCGGCAGTTCGGGCACGGTGGGCAGCCCGGACGTCTCGGCGACGAGCACGGTCTCCACGGGCTCGGGCCTGAAGCCCGCCGCGAGGAGCCGGCCGGCGAGGTCCCCCGGTTGGTCGTGGCTGTAGAGCTTCCATTCGAAGGCGAGGCCGCGTGCGGTGAAGTACCGCACCTGTTCCGCGATCGCGGCGTCCGCCGTCGTCGCCGTCAGGTCCGACCAGAGGACGCCGCTCCAGTCGCCGCCCGCACCGACCTGCCGGACGACGCGGCCGGAGCGTTCGGTCAGGGGACCTGCGGCGCCGGGCGTGGTGGTGCGGCGGCGCGTCTGGCCGTCGAAGAGCGCGAGCACGGCTGTGTGATCCATAGGTGCATGGGAGCACCCGGCCGGCTGCGGCGGCCAGCGCTTTAACGGCGCCACGGGGCCCGGCATCACGCGACGTGGCGCCGTAAGCGGGCAGTACGCGGCACGGCGCGTTGGCAGGACGGCATCACGCGACGGGACGGGGCGGGGCCCGCCGTCACGGGCGCGGCGGAGGAACGATCGGCCGCTACGCGGCCAGGGCCCGCCGCTCGCGCCATTCCGGCGCCAGGATCGACCAGCTCTCCATGTCGTGCCGGGTGCCGCGGTAGGCGTAACTCTCGCGCAGCACGCCCTCGTACGTCATTCCCAGCCGCTGGGCGACGGCGATGCTCGGCTTGTTGGCGGAGGAGACCTGCCATTCGACGCGGTGCATTCCGCGCTGCTCGACCGCCCAGTCGATGATCACCCGCACCGCGCGGGTGACGAGCCCGCGGCCCGCCGCCGACGGCTCCAGCCAGCAGCCCGCCTCGCAGCTGCCCATGGCCGGGTCGAAGGTGCGGAAGAGCACGCCGCCGACGAGCGTGCCGTCCAGCCAGATGCCGTAGATGCGCCCGGCGTCGGCCGCGGCCTTGTCCGCGTAGGACTGGAGGAACGCGCGGGCCGATGCCAGGTCCCGGGCGGCGTCGGGCAGTCCGACATACCGGCCGATGAACTCGCGGCCCCGCTCGATGTGCGCGAAGAACTCCTCGGCCTGCCACGGCTCCAGGGGGCGCAGTTCGGCTCCGTCGTCGCCCAGGCTTACCGCGAACACTGTGCTCCTCGGGGGGTTAGGGCACGAGCTCTTCCCGGTCACCCGTGCGCTGCACGGCGATCTTCGCACGCGCGGCGTCGCGGCACTCCGGCTTTTCGATGCTGATACGGGGCAGCCGGCGGTCCAGCCAGCGGGGCAGCCACCAGTTCGCCCTGCCGAGCATGTGCATGAGGGCCGGGACGAGCAGGGTCCGCAGGACGAAGGCGTCCAGGGCGACGGCGGCGGCGAGGCCGATGCCGAACATCGCGATGACCCGGTCGCCGCTGAGGACGAAGGCGAGGAAGACCGAGATCATGATCACGGCGGCGGAGTTGATGACGCGGCCGGTCTCGGCGAGGCCGACGCGCACGGCGCGCCGGTTGTCCCCGGTCTCCAGCCACTCCTCGTACATCCGGCTGACCAGGAACACCTGGTAGTCCATGGAGAGCCCGAAGAGCACCGACACCATGATCACGGGCAGGAACGGCTCGATCGGGCCGGCGCCGCCCAGGCCCAGCAGTTCGCTGCCCCAGCCCCATTGGAAGATCGCGACGACGACTCCGAAGGCGGAGGCGACGGCGGCGACGTTCATCGCGGCGGCCTTGAGCGGGATGCCGAGGGAGCGGAAGGCCAGCAGCAGGAGCAGGCAGCCGAGCGCGACGACGACGCCGACGAACAGCGGCAGCTTGCCGACGATGACCTCCGCGAAGTCGTCGTAGCTCGCGGTCACGCCGCCGACGTGGGCCACAAGGGAGCTGCCCTGTTCGGCGGCCGGGAGGATGTCGTCGCGCAGCCGGTCGACGAGTTCGCTGGTCTCCCGCGACTGCGGCGAGGTGTCCGGCACGACGGTGAGGAGCGCGGTGTCGCCGCTGCCGTTGTAGGCGACCGGGCCGGTGGACGCGATGCCGTCGGTGGCGCGCAGGGTCCGGGCCAGCCGGTCCATGGCGAGTTCGTCGTCGGCGCCGTCGAGGGAGGCGACGACGGCGAGCGGCCCGTTGACACCCGGACCGAAGCCGTCGGCGAGCAGGTCGTACGCCTGGCGCGTGGTGGCCGTCGCCGGACCGTTGCCCTGGTCGGAGGTGCCGAGGTGGAGCGAGAGGGTCGGCAGGGCGAGGACCAGCATGACGACGGCGGCGACCGCGCCGAGCAGCTTGGGGCGCCGTTCGACGAACGCCGACCAGCGGGCGGAGAGGCCGGTGGGCAGTTCCGGCCGGGGGCCGCGCCTGGCGAGCCGGCGTCGCTCGGGCCGGCTCAGGGCGCGCATTCCGATGAAGGACAGCAGGGCGGGCAGAAGGGTCACCGACGCGGCGACCGTGAGGAGGACGGTCAGGGACGCGGCGATCGCGACGCCGTTGAGGAAGCCGAGACGCAGGATCAGCATGCCGAGCAGGGCGATGCAGACGGTGGCCCCGGCGAAGACGACGGCACGGCCGGTGGTGGCCACGGCCTCGTGCGCCGCCTCGGCGACCGGGAGTCCGCGTTTGAGGCCCTTGCGGTGCCTGGTGACGATGAACAGCGCGTAGTCGATGCCGACGCCCAGGCCGATGAGCATGCCGAGCATGGGCGCGAAGTCCGCCACCGGCATGGCGTGGCCGAGGAGCACGGTGCCCGCGTACGCGGTGCCGACCGAGACGAGCGCCGTGGCGATGGGCAGCACGCTGGCGGCGAAGGAGCCGAAGGCGAGGAAGAGGACGACGGCCGCGACGGCCACGCCGACGATCTCCGCGGCGTGTCCGCCGGGCGTCTCGGACAGGGCGATGGCGCTGCCGCCGAGCTCGACCCTTAGGCCGCGGTCCTCGGCCGCCTTGGCGGTGTCGACGAGTGCGCGCGCCTGGGACTCGGGAACGTCGTCGGCCTGCGCGTCGAAGGTGACGACGGCGTAGGCGGTGCGCCCGTCGGCACTGACCTGCGGGGCGCCCTGGCTGCCGTAGGGGCTGGTGACGGAGGCGATGCCGTCGAGGCCGGCGACGCGGTCCAGCATCGCGGACACGCGCTGCTCGACGGCCGGGGAGCGGACGCTGCCGTCCTCGGTGTGCCAGACAACGGTGTCGCCGTCGCCGACGCGGCCGTCGAAGCCCTCTTCCAGAAGGGCGTTCGCCCGGCCGGACTCCGTGCCCGGGACGTCGTAGTCGCGGGAGTACGCGGACCCGGCGAGGCTCGCGGCCGTCGCGCTGCCGCCGAGGGCGAGGAGCCAGAGCAGGACGACGACGAGTCGGTGCCCGACGCACCACCGGGCGATAGCTGACAACGACCTGCTCCCTGAGTCGTTCGTGGATCTTTGACCGGGAACAGCCCGCAAAGAACTCATGATCTGCGAGGAATACTCTCGCAGGCAATGATGATCATTTGCCCGTTTCGTGTCGTTGCTCACACAGCCGCGCGGAAGCGGGACGGTCAGTCGTCTTCCCGCTTGCGCGCACCGCGTGCGCACACCGCGCGACGAGCGGCCGAAGGCCGCGCGGGGTCAGCCGGAGACGCTGGCGCGCCCGTTCTCGATGTGGCCCATCAGCCTGCGGCAAAAGCCCTCGTCGCCGTCGGCGGTCACCTCGATGTCGTACCAGCCGTGCGCGTCGGCGGCGGAGTGCACCACCGTGCGGCTGCGGCCCGGCCTGACCGTGACGCTGCGGGTCCAGGTGAGCAGGCCGGCCTCGTCGACGTAGCCGAGCGGACGGACGGTGAAGGTCACCGGCTCACTGCCGTGGTTGCGGAGCGTGAGGTGCACATCGCGGTCGTGGTGGTCGATGTGCGAGGTGACCTCGGCGGCTCCCCGGGGCCGCCCGGCGAACTCCCGGCGGAAGCCGTTGGGGCCGGTGACGGTGAAGCGATAGTGGTCACCGGTCACGGGCACGCTCCACTGCGCCTCCCCCTTCACGTCCGTGTGCTGTGGGACATCGAACTCGCCGGCGTACGGGTAGAGGGCGAAGTGCGCGCTCGCGCGCCCGGTGTTGCGCAGCGCCACCGTGACCGTCCTGCCGTCCGTCGTTCCGTGCGCGTCGGGCTGGTACGGCAGCGGGCGGGCCGGGCGGGTGCCGGGCTCCTGGACCGGCATGCGCTGCTCCGCCGGCGGCACCGGACGCCAGCGCCCCGTGAACGGCGGGACCGGTCCGGGCTGCTCGACCTCCGGCTGCGGCCTGCCGCGCCCGAAGTCGAACGCCGAGGTGAGGTCGCCGGTCACCGCACGCCGCCAGCGCGTGATGTTGGGCTCATCGACGCCGGTCCACTTCTCCAGCAGCCTGATCACCGATGTGTGGTCGAAGACCTCGGAGCAGACGTAGCCGCCGACCGACCAGGGCGAGACGACGAGCATCGGCACCCGGATGCCGAGACCCGTGGGCAGCCCCTGCCAGCGCTCCTCGGTGTCGTCGGCAGGCGGCACGGGCGGCGGGGCGTGGTCGAAGAAGCCGTCGTTCTCGTCGTAGTTGATCAGGAGGACGGTGTGCCGCCACACCTCCGGGTGGGAGGCGAGCGCGTCGAGCACCTTGTAGACGAGCGAGGCGGAGGCGATCGGCGAGGAGGAGCCGGGGTGCTCGGAGTCGACGGCGGACGGCACGAGGTAGGAGACCTCGGGCAGCGTGCCCGCGGCGACGTCGGCCCGGAAGGCGTCGGCGAGCCGGCCCGTCTCCACCCGGCGCAGGCCGCGCTCGAAGAGGGAGCGCTCGGCGGCGGTCAGGGTCGTGACGCCCTCCTCGAGCGCGCCGAGCAGCCGGTCGCGCTCGGCGGCGTCCGCGGTCCCGCGCACCTTGGCGTAGAAGGCCTCCATGTACGTGAAGCCACCGGCCTTCGCCAGCGCCTTGCGCGCGATCTTCTTGAACGTGGTGAAGAACTCGATGTTGTTGTCGGTGAAGTTCTCCCACTCGGTGTACGTCTTCCAGGTGCGGCCCGCCCTCTCCAGCCGTTCCGCGTACGTCGGCCACGGGTAGCCGGGGTGGGTGCCCTCGGCGTACGCGGCGTTCGTCACGGCGCGGCGCCCGTCGGCCTCGTATCCGGTCCAGCCGCTCCACAGGTGGTTGCGGTTGGGGCTCGTCGAGGTGTGGGTGGAGGAGTGGTAGGCGTCGCAGATGGTGAACGTGTCCGCGAGTTCGTAGTGCAGCGGCAGGTCGCGGCGGTCGTAGTACGCCATGGTGGCCGCGGTCTTGGCCGTGATCCAGCCGTCCATCCAGCCGCTCCGCCAGGCCTTGGCGCCACCGGTCCACGAGTGGTCGAGGTCGCCGATGTACTGGAGGTCCTTCTTCTGGGCCTCGGCCGCGTCGCGGACGGGGAAGGGCAGGACCGGGCCCTTCGGCCCAGGCTGCTCGAAGACCGGCTTGCCGGAGGGCAGTTCGACGGCGTTGCGGTCACCGAAGCCGCGAACTCCGCGCAAGGTACCGAAGTAGTGGTCGAAGGAACGGTTCTCCTGCATCAGGATCACCACGTGCTTCACAGCGCGCAGGCCGCCCGTGGGCGGTTCGGCGGCCAGTGCGGCCTGGAGGGACGGCGGCAGCAACGAGCCGACGGCGGCGGCACCGACGGCTCCTCCCCCGAGCGCGAGCATCCTTCTGCGTGAGATTTCCGGTGACATGCCCGACCTCTTCGTCGTCGACCAATGGTTCCGCTGCGATCCATTGAGTGGTTACGGCGGGACGGTAGTGAGAGCGGATGTCGAGGAGAAGGCCTGGTGACGACCCCGTCGTGAACGTCCAAGAGACCGCGCCGGGAGTCCAAGCGAGATCCGGCCAGCGGGCCCCGGTCCGAGAGGAACCGCCCAGGTGCCGGGGGGCCGGCCTGCGGCGGAAATCGGACTCGGTCGGCAAGACCGCCGGAATTGTCGGTGGGCCCTGGCACCATGGCCGACATGGACTACAGGGGGATCGATCAGACGGCACTGACGCCCGCGGACGCGGCGGAGTTCGCCCGCATGCTCCACGACGCGCCCGGCCCTCATCTGGGCCGCGCCCCCGTCCCGGTGCTCGTGCACGGACCCGGCGCCCCGCTCGCCGAGCGCCGGGAGGCGTTCCGCGGGGTGTACGAGGCGATCACGGCCCGGATAGGCCAGCCGACGCTCTACGGCGGGTCGTCGCAGGGGCCCAGCGTGCGCTGGCGGGACAGTCACCGGCTGGTGCTCCTGGCGGGTGACCACCGGCAGGTGGGGCTGTCGGTCCACGAGACGGAGGCCATGGAGGGCGAGGAGCACCGCACCTTCAAGTGGGGCGGCGCCTGGTCGGGCGACGAGCCGCAGGGGCTCGACTTCCTGCCGTACGTCTGGCAGTTGGACCGCAGCGGCCCGGGCGAGCGCCCCCTCGCACGGCCCGGCTGCCGGCTCGCCCCGACCCTCGATCACTTCCGGACCGGGCTCGAACTGCTCCTCACGGCATGGGTGGAGCAGCTGCCCGTGCAGGTCGGCACCGACTGGGCCAGCTTCTGCGTGACCAGCTCCGCCGACCGCGGCCGCCGGATCCTCGTGTCGTACAGCATCGAGGACGGGCTGTACGCGTCGGTCGACGACCGCGACGGGGAGGACGGCGAGGAGCGGGCCCGGCTGATGCGGGCACGCGGCTGGCAGTCACGCGACCGGGGCTGGTGGCAGACGGAGTTCACCGAGCCGGAGCGCGAACACGCGGCGGCGCTCGCCCACTTGGTGGTGGCGGAGCTGAGGGCACGCGGCACGAGGGAGCCGGAGGAGCTGCGGGCCCGGGACGTCAGTTGCAAGGACCGCGGCGAGATGTGGCTGCCCGGCCTCGGCATACGTCACTGACGCTCCCCGCTGCCCTCACGCGCCGAGCAGTCCGGTGACCGGGGCGAGCCAGCCCGTCATCGACTGGAGGCCGTTCGGCACGCCGGCGAGGGGGTTGAGCCCGACGAACTGCTCCGCCCCGGGGCCCCGGGCCGGACGGGCCGCACTTCCCACGCCGGCGTCGCAGGCACCCCCCTGCGGGCGGCATCCCGGGCCGAGACCGCGGCCCGACCGAGGACATGTGTCCCGACACCGACACTCGTGCGCGCCTTCGGCTGGAGGCCGTTCGGCACGCCGGCGAGGGGGATGAGCCCGACGAACTGCTCCGCCCCGGGGCCCCGGGCCGGACGGGCCGCACTTCCCACGCCGGCGTGGCAGGCACCCCCTGCGGGCGGCATCCCGGGCCGAGACCGCGGCCCGACCGAGGACATGTGTCCCGACACCGACACTCGTGCGGCGCCTGAGGAGTTGACCCGCAGGGCGGTGTCACGACCACCAGGGTGCAAGCGGCTCGCCGCCGGACCGCCCCGCGGCCGGGCCCGGGGGCCCGTGCCGCGACCACCGGCCGCAGCCGGTCCGCCGGAGGCGCCGCCCCGGCCCCGGTGCCTCGGACTCCCCTGCCCCGGCGCCCGGCCCGGACGTGCGGAAGGGCGGCACGCCATGCGTACCGCCCTTCGGGGAGACAGGGATGTCAGGCCTCGACGCCCAGCTTCTCCAGGATCAGCTCCTTGACGCGCGCCGCGTCCGCCTGGCCGCGGGTCGTCTTCATGACCGCGCCCACCAGCGCGCCCACCGCCGCGACCTTGCCGCCGCGGATCTTGTCCGCGATCGCCGCGTTGCCCGCGATCGCCTCGTCGACGGCCGCGCCGAGCGCGCCCTCGTCCGAGACGACCTTCAGACCGCGCTTCTCGACGACCTGGTCCGGGTCGCCCTCGCCGGCGAGGACGCCCTCGATGACCTGACGGGCCAGCTTGTCGTTGAGGTCACCGGCCGCGACCAGCGCCGTCACGCGGGCGACCTGCGCCGGCGTGATGGGGAGCGCGGACAGGTCCACACCCTGCTCGTTGGCGTTGCGCGCCAGCTCGCCCATCCACCACTTGCGCGCCGCGGCCGCGTCGGCGCCCGCTTCGGTCGTGGCGACGATCAGGTCGACCGCGCCCGCGTTGAGGATGGACTGCATGTCGTGCTCGGAGATGCCCCACTCCTCGCGCAGCCGGTTGCGGCGCACGCGCGGCAGCTCGGGCAGCCCGGCACGCAGCTCCTCGACCCACTCGCGGGCCGGGGCCACCGGCACGAGGTCCGGCTCGGGGAAGTAGCGGTAGTCCTCCGCCTCCTCCTTCACACGGCCCGACGTGGTGGAGCCGTCGTCCTCGTGGAAGTGGCGGGTCTCCTGGACGATCGTGCCGCCGGACGAGAGCACCGCGGCGTGCCGCTGGATCTCGTACCGGGCCGCACGCTCGACGCTGCGCAGCGAGTTGACGTTCTTCGTCTCGGAGCGCGTACCGAACGCGGACGAGCCCTTCGGCATCAGCGAGAGGTTCACGTCGCACCGCATCTGGCCCATCTCCATGCGGGCCTCGGAGACGTCGAGCGCCCGGATGAGCTCGCGCAGCTCGGCGACGTACGCCTTGGCGACCTCGGGGGCGCGCTCACCGGCGCCGACGATCGGCTTGGTGACGATCTCGATCAGCGGGATGCCGGCGCGGTTGTAGTCGAGCAGGGAGTGGGACGCGCCGTGGATGCGGCCCGTGGCCCCGCCGACGTGCGTCGACTTGCCGGTGTCCTCCTCCATGTGCGCGCGCTCGATCTCGACGCGGAAGACCTCGCCGTCCTCCAGCTGGACGTCCAGATAGCCGTTGAAGGCGATCGGCTCGTCGTACTGGGAGGTCTGGAAGTTCTTCGGCATGTCCGGATAGAAGTAGTTCTTCCGGGCGAAGCGGCACCACTCGGCGATCTCGCAGTGCAGCGCGAGGCCGATCTTGACGGCCGACTCGACGGCGGTCGCGTTGACGACCGGGAGGGAGCCGGGCATGCCGAGGCAGGTGGGGCAGGTCTGCGTGTTGGGCTCGGCGCCCAGCTCCGTGGAGCACCCGCAGAACATCTTGGTCTTGGTGCCGAGCTCGACATGGACCTCCAGGCCCATGACGGGGTCGTAGGACGCGAGGGCGTCCTCGTACGACACCAGTTCAGTGACGGTCACGATGAAACTTTCCCTCTCAGCCCAGCAGGACGTCGTCGTCGCCGAGCCGCTTCAGCTCGCGGTAGAGGATGGCCAGGCCGGTGACGATCGCGGCGGCGGACACGGCGGCGTCGACGAGCCGCAGGAGATCACCGTCCTCGCGGGCCAGCTTGGCCTGCTTGGCGACGCTGATCGCACCGAAGGCGGTGGTGCCCAGCGACACGTACAGCCCGGTCTTGGACTTCTTGAAGTTCTTGGCCTTCTTTGCCATGGCACTCATAGCGACGGAGCCTCCTCGAGCAGCGGGTGACCCCAGCGTTCCACGAAGGCCGCCTCGACGGCGGCACCGACCTTGTACAGCCGGTCGTCCTTCATGGCGGGGGCGATGATCTGCAGGCCGACAGGCAGGCCGTCCTCGGGCGCGAGACCGCACGGCAGGGACATCGCCGCGTTGCCGGCCAGGTTGGTCGGAATGGTGCACAGGTCCGCGAGGTACATCGCCATCGGGTCGTCGGCGCGCTCGCCGATCGGGAAGGCGGTGGTCGGCGTCGTCGGGGAGACGATGACGTCGACGCTCTCGAACGCCTTCTCGAAGTCCCGGGTGATGAGGGTGCGGACCTTCTGGGCGGAGCCGTAGTACGCGTCGTAGTAGCCGGAGCTGAGCGCGTACGTGCCGAGCATGATGCGGCGCTTGACCTCGGGGCCGAAGCCGGCCTCGCGGGTGAGCGCGGTGACGTCCTCGGCGGACTTCGTGCCGTCGTCGCCGACGCGCAGGCCGTAGCGCATGGCGTCGAAGCGGGCGAGGTTGGAGGAGCACTCGGAGGGCGCGATCAGGTAGTACGCGGCGAGTGCCAGGTCGAAGGACGGGCAGTCCAGCTCGACGATCTCCGCCCCGAGCTCCTTGAGCAGCTCGACGGACTCGTCGAAGCGCTGCAGGACACCGGCCTGGTAGCCCTCGCCGCGGAACTGCTTGACGATGCCGACGCGCATGCCCTGGACGGAGCCGTTGCGGGCGGCCTCGACGACCGGCGGGACCGGGGCGTCGATGGACGTCGAGTCGAGCGGGTCGTGACCGGCGATGACCTGGTGCAGCAGGGCCGCGTCGAGGACCGTACGGGCACAGGGGCCGCCCTGGTCGAGGGACGAGGAGAACGCCACCATGCCGTAGCGGGACACGCCGCCGTAGGTCGGCTTGACGCCGACGGTCGCGGTGACGGCGGCGGGCTGGCGGATCGATCCGCCGGTGTCCGTGCCGATGGCGAGCGGGGCCTGGAAGGCGGCCAGCGCGGCGGCCGAACCGCCGCCGGAGCCGCCCGGGATGCGGGTCAGGTCCCAGGGGTTGCCCGTCGGGCCGTACGCACTGTTCTCGGTCGAGGACCCCATGGCGAACTCGTCCATGTTGGTCTTGCCGATGATGACGACGTCGGCGGCCTTGAGCTTCTTGGTCACGGTCGCGTCGTACGGCGGGATCCAGCCCTCGAGGATCTTGGACCCGACGGTGGTCGGGATGCCCTCGGTGGTGAAGATGTCCTTGAGCGCGAGCGGCACGCCGGCGAGCGGGCCGAGCTTCTCGCCCCTGGCCCGCTTCTCGTCGACGGCGCGGGCCTGCGCGAGGGCGCCCTCGCGGTCGACGTACAGGAAGGCGTTGACCTTCTCGTCGACGGCCTCGATACGGGCCAGGTGGGCCTCGGTGACCTCGACGGCCGTGAGCTCGCCCGCGGCGATCTTCTCGGCGGTCTCGGCGGCGGTGAGCCTGATGATGTCCGTCATGTGATTAGTCCTCCCCCAGGATCTGCGGCACCTTGAAACGCTGCTGCTCCTGGGCCGGGGCGCCGGAGAGCGCCTGCTCGGGGGTGAGCGACGGACGGACCTCGTCCGCGCGCATGACGTTGGTCAGCGGCAGCGGGTGGGAGGTCGGGGGTACGTCTTGGTCGGCGACCTCGGAGACGCGGGCGACCGCGCCGATGATGTCGTCGAGCTGTCCGGCGAAGTGGTCGAGCTCTTCGTCCTTCAGCTCGAGACGCGCCAGCCGGGCGAGGTGGGCGACCTCCTCGCGCGTGATGCCAGGCATGCAGCGATCCTCAGGGGTGAGTGTGATGGTTTTGGCCCAATCCTATGGGGCGGGGCGGGGTGACCGTGAAACGGTTTGCTCCAGGGCGCCCGCCCCTGGCCCCGGGCCACCGCCCACCGCGGCCGATGGCCGCCCCCGGCCCCGCGCCGACCTCCGCCGCGGCCGACGCCCGCGCCCGGGGCGTGCGGCTGCGCGCCGTTGCCGTCGCACGGGCCGGCACCGCGGGCGAGCCGGCCTCGCGCCCTCGGGGGTACGGCTGCCCCGCCCGTGCGGGCCCCACACGCTGTCCACGGCGGCGGCCTCGCGCCCGGGGCGTACCGGCGCCGCGACGGTCGCGCGCCACCGCGCATCGGGCAGCCGTGGCATGCCACCGCGCATCGGGCGACCGTGACGTGCCACCGCGCGTCAGGCGACCGTGACGTGCCACCGCGCATCGGGCGACCGTGACGTGCCACCGCGCGTCAGGCGACCGTGACGTGCCACCGCGCATCGGGCAGCCGTGGCATGCCACCGCGCATCGGGCAGCCGTGGCATGCCACCGCGCATCGGGCGACCGTGACGTGCCACCGCGCGTCAGGCGGCCGTGGCGTGCCACCGCGCATCGGGCGGCCCCGGGCTACGGAACCGCGTGGCCCGGTGTGCGCTTGGCGCCGTTGGGCGACGGCGGCCGTTCCCCCGCCGGGAGCGCCGGGCGGTGCCAGCCCCGCTCGCCCCTGGCCAGAAGCCACGCCGTCGTCTCCTGGGGCGGCATCGCCGCCGCCACCAGCCACCCCTGCACCGCGTCGCAGCCCAGGTCCCGCAGCCGCTCCCACGTCTCGTCGTCCTCGACGCCCTCCGCGACGACGAGCAGGCCGAGCGAGTGGGCGAGGTCCACGGTGCAGCGGACGATCTCGGCGTCCTCGGCGTCCACGGCGAGCCGCGCCACGAAGGACCGGTCGATCTTCAGCTCGCTGACCGGGAGCCGGCGCAGGTGCACCAGCGAGGAGTAGCCCGTGCCGAAGTCGTCCAGGGACATCTTCACGCCGTGGTCGGCGAGCCCGGCCAGCGTGTCGGCGGCCCGCTGCGGGTCCTCCAGGAGAACGTGCTCCGTTATCTCCAGCTGGAGCGCCCCCGGCGGGACCCCGTGCCGCGCGAGCCGGGCGGCGACCGCGCCGGCGAAGCCGGGGGTGTGGACGTCGCGGGGCGAGACGTTGACGGCGACCGGGACCGTGAGCCCCTGCGCCCGCCACTGCGCGACCTGCGCGAGGGCCGTCTCGAGGACGTACTCCGTCAGGTGGGGCATCAGACCCGAGGACTCGGCGATGGCGATGAACTCGTCCGGCGGGACCCGTCCCCGCTCCGGGTGCACCCAGCGCACCAGGGCCTCCAGCCCCGAGACGTGCCCGTCGAAGCGGACCTTGGGCTGGTAGTGCAGCTCGACCTCGCCCGCGTCCAGCGCCCGGCGCAGATCGCCGAGGAGGCCGAGCCGGTCGGGGGTGTTGCTGTCGCGCTTCGACTCGTACACCTCGACTCCCGTGCGGTCCCGCTTCGCCTGGTACATCGCGACGTCCGCGCGGCGCAGCAGTCCCTCGGCGTCGAGGGCGTGGTCGGGGAAGACGGCGAGTCCGGCGCTCGCCTCCAGCACGAGGGTGAGCCCGTCCAGGTCGAGCGGCGAGGACAGTTCGGCGACGAGATGGCGGGCGACGCGCTGCGCGCTGGTCGTGGAGTCGGCCGTGGGCAGCAGCACGGCGAACTCGTCGCCGCCGAGCCGCGCCGCCTCGGCCCCGCGCGGCAGCGCGAGCCCGAGCCGCTCGGCGATCTGGAGCAGCAGCCTGTCCCCCGCGAGATGGCCGAGGGTGTCGTTGACCGCCCGGAAGCGGTCGAGGTCGATGAGGACGAGGGCCGAGCGCGCGCCGGAGCTCTCGGCGTCCTCCAGCGCGGACCAGGTGCGCTCCAGCAGCCACTGACGGTTGGGCAGCCCGGTGAGGGGGTCGCGCAGTTGCTCCTCGGCGCGGGCCCTGGCGATCCACAGGGTGGAGTCGAGCGCGATCAGCGGTACGGCGAACAGCGGCAGGAGCACGGGCATGGCCACCGTGACGACGCTGATGAGCGGGGCGATGCCGACGAGGGCGAGGGCGACCAGTCCCTGCCGGAGCAGAGCGGTGCGGGCGACGGTGGGCAGTCCGCCGCCCTGCGGGGCGAGGACGTACCACAACAGAAGGCGGGTGACGGCGAGATAGGCGGTGGCGGCGAGCATGACCTCGGGTGCCGCCTCGACCTCCCAGCCGAGCGGATCCCACGGCTCCTCGACGGTGGGGACGACTCCGAAGGCGGCGAGTGCGAGCGCCGCGGCGCCGATCCCCAGGATGTCGACGGCGCCGTGCAACAGGCCCTGGCGCCACCTGCCGCGGCACGCTGCGCCCACGAGGGCGACGACCGAGAGGCTGACGAGCCCGGCGGGCACCCAGCCGAACAGCAGCAGGACGGCCAGGGTGAGCGCGGCGCCCGAGCCGGTCCCGCCCCACCAGCGGTCGCGGCCGAGTGCGACGAGATGGCCGACGATGATCCCGGTGAGCAGCGCGAGGGACCAGCCCTCGGCGGAACCGGGGAACAGGGCGTGCCCTTCGCGTACCGTGGTGACGACTCCGGTCACGAGCACGAGCCCGGCGCCCGCGACGACGGCCGCGGGCAGCCCGGGGGTCCGGCCCACCAGGGCCGCGAAGGCACGCGGCCGTGGGGCCGGGGCGGCGCTCTCGGTCGGTTTCATTCCCGTCCCTCTCACAGCCGGCGGTGCCGATGCGGTCCCGCCCCGTCGATCCTGCCGGGCTGGATCGAACAGGACGGGACCGGGCGATGGCTCCCGTTGTCATGCCACCACGACTGAAATCCCACCACGCAGCCGTGCACGACAGGCGCACGTCTCAACAGTAGGCGGCAGGAGGCTCGGACGGGCAGCGCTCTACAGCTCTTGCCCGAATGCGACCCGGCCATCCTCATCCATCTGATATGCGCTGAACGGGTGACCTGTACTGGCCGTTCCACCGGCGCTCCACGCGTCGCTTTCCAGCCCCGCGCGCCCCTTCCGGGCTCCCCGTGCGCCCCGGGAGGAACCGTCATTTTCCTGGCGTGTCATGCCTCTTCGGTCACTGCCGCCTCACGGGCCGCATCCGGACCCTGCTCCAGCAGGACCGCGAAGCCCTCTTCGTTCAGCACGGGCACCTTGAGCTGCACGGCCTTGTCGTACTTCGACCCGGGGTTGTCACCGACCACCACGAAGCTGGTCTTCTTGGAAACGGAACCGGCCACTTTCGCTCCGAGGCTCTGGAGCGCCTCTTTTGCGCCATCCCTCGTGTGGTGCTCCAAAGTGCCGGTGACGACGACCGTCAACCCGGCCAGCGGGCGCGGTCCTTCCTCCTCGCCGGTCGTCTCCGCCTCCAGCAGGACGCCCGCCGCACGCCACTTGCGCAGGATCTCCCGGTGCCAGTCCTCCTCGAACCACTGCTTGAGGGAGGCCGCGATGGTCGGGCCGACGCCCTCGACCGCTGCCAGCTCCTCCTGGCTCGCCTGCTCGATGCGGTCGATCGAGCGGAACTCGCGCGCGAGCGCCTCCGCCGCCACCGGGCCGACATGACGGATGGACAGGCCGGTGATGATCCGGGCGAGCGGCCGCCGCTTGGCCGCCGCGATGTTCTCCAGCATGGCCAGGGCGTTCTTGCGCGGCTCGCCCTGCTGGTTGGCGAAGACCGTGGCGACCTTCTCCTCGCCGGTCTTGGGGTCACGCTTGGGCAGGCCGCTGTCCTGGTCCAGGACGTACGCCTTGATGGGCAGCAGCTGCTCGATGGTGAGATCGAACAGGTCGCCCTCGTCCACCAGCGGCGGCTCGGCCGGCTCCAGGGGCTTGGTCAGCGCGGCCGCGGCCACATAGCCGAAGTTCTCGATGTCGAGGCACTTGCGCCCGGCGAGGTAGAAGAGACGTTCACGCAGCTGCGCCGGGCACGTGCGGCCGTTCGGGCAGCGCAGGTCCACGTCGCCCTCCTTCATCGGCCGCAGCGGCGTCCCGCACTCGGGGCAGTCGGCGGGCATGACGAACTCCCGCTCCGTGCCGTCCCGCAGGTCCGCGACCGGCCCCAGGATCTCCGGGATGACGTCGCCGGCCTTGCGCAGCACGACCGTGTCCCCGATGAGGACGCCCTTGGCCTTGACCACGTCCTGGTTGTGCAGCGTGGCGAACTCGACCTCCGAACCCGCGACCGTGACCGGCTCCACCTGCGCGTAGGGCGTCACCCGGCCCGTCCGGCCCACGCCGACCCGGATGTTGACCAGCTTGGTGTTGACCTCCTCCGGCGCGTACTTCCAGGCGATCGCCCAGCGCGGCGCCCGCGAGGTGGAACCGAGCCGGCCCTGGAGCGGGATCTCGTCGAGCTTGACGACCACGCCGTCGATCTCGTGCTCCACCGAGTGCCGGTTCTCGCCGAAGTACGCGATGAACTCCCGTACGCCGTCGATGTCGTCGACGACCTTGTTGTGCCGGGCCGTCGGCAGGCCCCACTCGCGCAGCAGCCCGTACGCCTCCGACAGCCGGCTGATCTCCAGCCCTTCGCGCGCGCCGATGCCGTGCACCACCATGTGCAGCGGGCGTGTGGCGGTGATCTTCGGGTCCTTCTGGCGCAGCGAACCCGCCGCCGCGTTGCGCGGGTTGGCGAACGGCTTGTCACCGGCCTCCACCAGGCGGGCGTTGAGCTCCTCGAACTTCTCCATCGGGAAGTAGACCTCGCCGCGGATCTCGACGACGTCCGGGATGTGGTCGCCCTTCAGCCGGTCGGGCACGTCCGAGATGGTGCGGATGTTCGGCGTGATGTCCTCGCCCGTGCGGCCGTCGCCGCGCGTGGCCGCGCGCGTGAGGCGCCCCTTCTCGTACGTCAGGTTGACGGCGAGGCCGTCGACCTTGAGCTCGCACAGGAAGTGGTACGCCGAGGTGCCGACCTCCTTGGCGACGCGGTCCGCCCAGGCGGCCAGCTCCTCGTCGTCGAAGGCGTTGTCCAGCGACAGCATCCGCTCGCGGTGCTGGACGGCCGTGAACTCCGTCTCGTAGGCCCCCGCGACCTTCTGGGTCGGCGACTCGGGGGTGCGCAGTGCCGGGTACTGCTCCTCGATCGCCTCCAGCTCGCGCATGAGCCTGTCGAACTCCGCGTCGGAGACGACCGGGGCATCCTTCACGTAGTACCGGAAGCGGTGCTCCTCGATCTGCTCGGCGAGTTGGGCATGCTGCTCCCGCACATCGGCGGGCAGTGCCGTCTGCTGTTCGCCAGCCACCGTTTCGTCCTTCCGTCTGCCGTGCACCCGTTACTCAGGGTTGTCCGCGAGCGATCTCGCGGCCCGGACGCAGTGGGCGAGCGCCGCGCGTGCGTACGCGGGGGACGCGCCGGCGAGGCCGCAGGAAGGGGTGATCACGACCGACTCGGAGAGACTCCCCGGATTCAGCCCCAGCCTGCGCCACAGTGTCCGTACACCCTTGACGATATCGGCGCCCACTGACAATCCCGCCGATGCGGCCTCGGTGGAGGGGACGACGCCCGCGAAGAGCTTGGTGCCGCCTTCGACGGCCTCACCGATCACCTCCTCCTCACGCTCGGTGAGCAGGCCGAAATCGAACGAGATCCCGTGCGCCCCGGCGCGGCGCAGCAGCGCGAACGGCACATCGGGGGCGCACGAGTGCACCACCACCGGACCGTCCGTGACCGCGACGACGTCGCGCAGCGCGCTCTCGACGATCTGGCGGTCCACGGCACGGTGGGTGCGGTAGCCGCTCGCCGTGCGGATCCGCCCGCGCAGCACGGCGGTCAGGGACGGCTCGTCGAGCTGGAGCACGACCTGCGCGCCGGGCACCCTGCGGCGGACGTCGGCCAGGTGACCGCGCAGTCCTTCGGCGAGCGACGCGGCGAGGTCCCGGCAGGCGCCGGGGTCGCCCAGCGCCGCCTCGCCGCCGCGCAGTTCGAGGGACGCGGCGAGCGTCCAGGGGCCGACCGCCTGCACCTTGAGCGGGCCTTCGTACCCCTGCGTGAACTCCTCCAGCGCGTCCAGGTCCTCGCCCAGCCACGAGTGCGCGCGGCGGGTGTCGCGGCCCGGCCGGTCGCTGACGCGCCAGCCGCTGGGCTCGACATGGGCGTACATCTCGACGAGCAGCCCGATGGTGCGCCCGATCATGTCGGCGCCGGGCCCGCGGGCGGGCAGCTCGGCGAGGTACGGGAAGTCCTCGAAGGACCCGGTGACGGTCCGCGCGGTCTCCCGGGCGTCCGAGCCGGGCATGGAGCCGACGCCGGTCGCCGCTCCCCAGGTGAAGTCCTGTTTCTCGCTCACGCGGGAAGCGTACGTGGCCCGCGCGGCTCCGGCGCGGGCCCACTCCCCTCAGCGGCCCGGCCGCACCGTCAGGTCGTTGATCTCGGCGTCGCGCGGCAGGTCGAGGGCCGTGAGGATCGTCGTGGCGACCGACTCGGGGTCGATCCAGCGCTGCGGGTCGTACTCCTTGCCCTCCTGGGCGTGGACCTTGGCCTGCATCGGGCTCGCGGTGCGGCCCGGGTACACCGAGGTCACCCGCACGCCGGCCGCGTGCTCCTCCTGCCGCAGCGAGTCGGCCAGCGCCTTGAGCCCGTGCTTGGAGGCCGCGTAGGCGCTCCATTCGGCGTGGGCGTTCAGTCCGGCGCCGGAGTTGACGAAGACGACATGGCCCCGGGCCACACGCAACTGGGGCAGGAACAGGCGGGTCAGCTCGGCGGGCGCGATCAGGTTGACGTTCAGCTGGTGGCGCCACGTCTTGGGGGTCAGCTCGCCGACCTGGCCGAGGTCGACGATGCCGGCGCTGTGCAGCAGCGAGTCGATGCGCTCGGGCAGTGTCTGGTGGCCGAGCGCCCAGGAGATGCGGTCGGGCTCGGCGAGGTCGGCGACGAGGGTGCGGGCACCGGGGTACCGCACCGTGAGCTCCTTGGCGCGGCCCGCGTCCCGTGCCACGAGGACGAGCTCGTCGCCCCGCTCGTGCAGCCTGCGGGCGACCGCCGCGCCGATGCCGGATCCCGCGCCGGTGATCAGATGTGTAGCCATGCCCGCCATGCTCGCACTAGCGGATGCCGAGGCTCTCCTCCAGGTAGGCCATGGCGGCCACTCCGTCCTCGGCGAAGAACACCAGGTCGGCCAGGGGAACCGGCAGGAACCCCTCGTCCTCCATCCGCTGGAACTGCTCCTTCAGCCCGTCGTAGAAGCCGGCTGCGTTCAGCAGGACCACGGGCTTGGTGTGGTGGCCGTGCTTCTTGAGCTCCAGGATCTCGGTGGCCTCGTCCAGCGTCCCGGTGCCGCCGACCATGATGACGATCGCGTCGGACTTGGCCAGAAGCAGCGCCTTGCGCTCGGCGAGGTCCTTGGCGATGACCATCTCGTCGGCGGTGGCCCGCGCCTTGGACTGCAGGAACTCCACCGACACGCCGACCAGCCGGCCGCCCGCCTCCTCGACCCCGTCCGCGACGACCTTCATCAGCCCCACGTCGGAACCGCCCCACACCAGGGTGTGGCCGCCCTTGCCGATGAGCTCGGCGAACTCGCGCGCGGGGCGGGTGTAGCGGTCGTCGAGATCGGCGGCGGAGAGGAAGACGCAGATGTTCATGCGCCCACCGTACGGGCGCCCGGAAGCTCTCCGGAAATGTTTTCACCGCCACCGATGAGTGGTGCCGGGCGACCCGGTCTGCCCCCTCGTGGAGAACCCGAGCAGGACGCTCAACAGGACCGAATCGGCGGACGGCACACGCATCGTCTGTGAACTGCGCGGCGGCGCAGTGGCGTTGGCGTCGACGGCGGGGCGAGCCCGGCCGGGACGCGGCAGGCCGGCACCCGCGGTCGCGGCGGCACTCCCCCACGGCCGCCACCGGACCCTGACGGGCCGGACGCACGAGGTGGCGCCGCATGTGCTGGCGGCGCCGCTGATCAACTTTTTCGGGGCGTGACGGGGTAGAGGGCGCTGGCTGCCACCCGTCTCGCAGGCCCGTCCTGACCGGGCCGCGCCCCTTCGGAGGGCACCGCACATCGGATGAGTGCGATTACGGAGCTTCGGTCAGCACCGGCTGCTGAGGCAGTCCGCCGTTGTCCTTGCATTCCAGTTCCTCGGCCACGGCGAGGGACGCAGCATGGACGACGGTCAGACCGGCCTCACGGTGCTCATCGGAGTCCTTCTCGAGGCCGGAACCGAGACTGAGGCGCCCCTGGACCCTGAGAGGGCCGTCTGTCGACCCCTCCAGGTCAGGGCTCGCGCAGGTGAAGTAGATCTCCGCCATACCGGGCCCCGCAACAGCCTCTTCGCCCATCGCGTAGAACCGGGCACCGGCGGGCAGCTTCCCGGTCCCCACATCGGAAGGGTCATAGATCGAGAACGCAAGCGACCCTTGGTCCAGGGTCCGCGACCGCTTCGGTGCAAGCGGGCACAACTCGGTGGCACTGCTCCAGGAGCGACCGGATGCGAATCCGTCCCGAAGGGCATCGGCAACCCGCTTGACGGCATCACGGCCGGCGCTCCCGTACGGTCCGGAACCAAGGATGCGCTCGACTGCTTCGGAGGCCCTCTTCTCCTGGAACACACCGTCACATACGTCGGACGCGACCACGTAGAGCGGCGGCTCATCGGACTCCTCGCCTCCACAGGCCGCAGTCATGGCCCCCAGCAGCAGTGCCACGCCGACAGCAAAGGCCATGCTCACCCATGCGGATCTCACGTACCTACTCCTTCTTCACCGCGGCGTGTCAGCCCGTCTCGGGATCTGCGCCCTGCTGATCCTCGCGGTCGTTGCCGGTGCCATAGCCCACGCGCATGGATTCCTTCAAATCCTGACCGAAATTGCTGTTGTAGTCGATCCCGTGGTACCGGAGGAACCCCGTTATCGGGGCCTCTGCCATTCCCTCGCCGCCGGTGTACACCCTGGTCTTCTCCTCCCGCGTGAGCTCCTCCAAATTGTTCTTGTGCTCGTCAATCGACTTGTCTGAGACGTCTCCGACGACCTGGCCGATGACCTGCCCGACCGCACCGCTGGCCGTGTCCGTGGCCAGCGGGACGAGCACGGCCGCGGCACCGACGGCGGCGGTCGCTGGGAGGAAGGCGACACCTGCGGCCAGGGCGGTCGTGGCACCAAACTGGACCCAGCAGGACCGCGTCTGCACCTCCTTCTGGTACTCCTCGTGCGTCTTCAGATTGGTCGCCTCGACCTGATCAGCGCGGGACTTGTCGAGCATGCCCTGCAGCTCTGCTCCGGTGTGCACTGCGGAACGGGCTCGGCCGGTGTCGATCTTCCCGTTCTCGTTGACCTGCGCCTCGAGCACACTGGTCGTATAGATCTCGTTGGCCTTGGAGACGGTGGCGTAGGCATCGGGGTACTGACCGAGCACACTGAGCAGACTTCGGGCCGTTCCTCTGGCCAGGCTGAGGTGATTCTCTGCGTTCGCGGTCGGCGCGAAAATGCTCCCGGATTCACCCTTGTCAAGCGCCCAGTTGATGTCGTTCACATAGCCTGCAGTCATGTTGCCCACGCTGTCAGCGAGCGCCTCATGTTGCTTCAGCAGGGCACCGTCGTTCGCATACTTCTCGACCACCTGTTTCATGACCTCGGTAGTGGACGCATCGCGGACCGGCGTCGGATACGGGTCGTCCCAGGCATATCCGAGGGCACCTGCTTCAAGAGCGTGTCCGAGCGCGTCCGGAAGGTCACTGAGGGACCCTTTGAGCTCATCCGGGCCAAGGGTGTCAACGTCGCCGAAGGACTTCCAGTCCTTGTCCGTGAAGAAGTCGAGGTAGGTCGTGAACGACTTCCCATCCTTATCCTTCCCCAGTTCGGCAGTAGCCCCCTTGTTGACCGTCCCGTCCTCGTCGTAGGCCGTCGGCGGATCCGTGAAGAAGTGCTTGGCCGCGTCCGGACTGTGCCCCAGGGCTTCCAGCATCGCGACGGTCGGATCGTAGCCGGATCCGTTGACGCCGGACGGGTTGAACGGGTTCTTGAAGGGGCTGTTCACCATCTTGTTCTCGGCGAACATGTAAGGGTCCTTGGCGTGCAGCTGCGCCACGTGCTCGGCGATCGGGCTGAGGAACTTCGCGTCGTAGTTCCCGTACCGCATGATGCCGCCGAGCAGCTGGTAGCCGAAGGGGCCGTTGTAGTCGTGCTTGGCCAGCGGGATGCGCTCAGTACCGAGCTTGCGCAGTTCCGGACCCCACTCAGCGGTGAAGGTCTTGTCGTGGGAGGCGGTGGCGAGGGTGAGGCCGAGATTCTTCTGCAGGGCCTGGACGTCCTTCAGGCGCTCCTTGTCGAGCTTTCCGTATTCGTAGGTGTCCGTGGAGAGCTGACCGAAGAACGACAACGACTTCTCGGGTCCGAGCTTTTCGTAGAAGTTCTTCGAGAACTCCAGCGACTTGCTGTTGTCGTGCAGCAGTTCATTGAGCGCCTGGAGCTCGGTGTGCGTGATATCACGCCCCTTGGCGGCAAGAGCAGCGGCATGAGCGGCCTCTTCCTGGTCCAGGCTCTTGTACTTGGGGGCGGTGAAGTTGTGGTCATCCGTCACGTTAGCCGCGAGGGCGCGCTTCAGTGATTCGTCGGCGTCGGAACAGTCATCGACGATCTGATCAATCCTCTTCTGCCAGGAGGCGACGGCTTCCTTCTGCTTTCGCACGGCTTCCTGGTACAGGGCGCGATCCGTGTCGTTCCGAGCCGCCTCGTTCTCCTCCAGATCGTGCCGAGGCGTGACCTTGCCGTTGGCGTTCACATGGATGCCCGCGGCGGGCCCGTCCTCGTCCCTGATCCTGACCAATGCGTCCTTGGCCGTCTTGAATGCGGTGTGAGCTTCCCCGAGCAGCAGTTTGATGCCCTTGGCCTGTGCGGCAGCATCGTCGAACTCGTTGGCTGTCTTGGCGATGAAGGGCCTGGTCACATCTGAGTTGGCGCCCTGCCATCGAGCCTTGTCGGATTTCGCCTTCATGCCCTGCCGGGCGTCGTCGGCGAGCTTCTCCAACTTGGCCACCATTTCCGACCAGTCGTCCGCAGCTTCCTTCAGCTTGCCGACAGGCGCGTTGACGACTTCGACGAAAGTCAGCATGGCGCTTCCCCCACGGACTACTTGAAGTATTCGTTGATCTTGGACACAGAGGTCAGACTGCCGCCGATGTCTGCATCGTTCTTGGCATGGGTGGACCTGGTGTAGTCGAGGTGGTTGGAGATCCGTGCACAGGCGTCCAGGAGCGTCCGCAACTGCTTGTTCCAGCGATCGTGCACCTTCAGCAGTTCCGACCCGCTGGTGAAGCCGCCGTTCGTCAGGGCGATCGCCGCATTGAAGGTTGAAGGACGGGCGTGATCACCGTCCCGAGAGAGCCGACCGTAGAGCACGTGGGCTTCGTGGCCGACTGCTCCGAGGTCGTCCTTGTTCACCACCAGATCAGCAGCACCGCCAAAGGCTCCAGAGCCTTGACCAACTCGATTCAGTTGCATCTGTGCCGACTGGCGCTCAGTGGCTTCGGTCTTGATCTGTTCCCACTCGTCCCAAGCCATCATGTGCCCCCGTTCGACCTGTCCTGGTTGTGCGGTGGGGTGTTTGGCGGGCGCGTAGGAGGCTGAGGCACTCCGTACGCGTGCGGAGCGGCGGCGGCGCCTTGTCGCCCATGTGCTCAGCCATGCCCCCATCCGGTCACACCAGTGGCACGTGCACCACAGCACCCTCCCAAGCCACTGCACAAGTGGACCATTCTAGGCACTAAGGGACATGGGTTTCACAGGAGCAACGGGGCCAAATGGGTGGGTGATCCGGCCGATTCACTCGATCCGGGCCCGTTCTCAGGCCCGCCCGAGACCCCGCGCTGCCGACGAGGCACAGAGAGGTCCGGTCTCACGCGGCGAGGTGCCGGCCGGTGTCACCGGGCCTCACCGAGCCGGCGTCCGAGACGCTCACACGCAGCACGAGGTGCGGCCAGGGGACGGACCGAGGCGCGTCCCCACGCGTAACGGACGGAGTCGGTGGCCAGCTCACCGGCAAGCTGGGCACGGTCGGCAAGTTCGAGCGATTCCAGGGCCGCGAGCGACGGGGAGTTCGTACTCCCAGGAGGGGATGTTCGGTGTCCGCCGGCACCGACTCGCGGGGCCGGCCCCGCCCTCACGCCGCCGCGGTTGCCCGCCGCGTCGTCGCGATCGTCGCCGAGCCGACCACGCGCGTCCCGTCGTAGAGCACGATCGCCTGGCCCGGCGCCACCGCGCGGACCGGCTCGGTGAAGGTGACGTGCAGCTCGCCGTCGACCAGCTCCGCCGTCGCCTCCGTCTCGCCGCCGTGGGCGCGCAGCTGCGCCGTGTACGTCGCCGGGCCCCCGGGGGCCGCGCCGCACCAGCGGGGCTTGATCGCCGTCAGGGCGGTGACGTCCAGGGCCTCGGCAGGACCGACCGTCACCGTGTTGTTCACCGGGGAGATGTCGAGCACGTAGCGCGGCTTGCCGTCCGGGGCGGGGTGGCCGATGCGCAGGCCCTTGCGCTGGCCGATCGTGAAGCCGAAGGCGCCGTCGTGGCTGCCCACCCGGTTGCCCGCCTCGTCGACGATGTCGCCCTCCGCCTTGCCGAGGCGGTTCGCCAGGAAGCCCTGGGTGTCGCCGTCGGCGATGAAGCAGATGTCGTGGCTGTCGGGCTTCTTCGCGACCGCGAGCCCGCGCCGCTCGGCCTCGGCCCGGATCTCGTCCTTGGTGGTGAGCGTGTCGCCGAGCGGGAACATCGCGTGGGCGAGCTGCTTCTCGTCGAGGACGCCGAGCACGTACGACTGGTCCTTGGCCATGTCGCTGGCGCGGTGCAGCTCGCGCGTGCCGTCCTCTTTGACGACCACGGTCGCGTAGTGGCCGGTGCACACGGCGTCGAAGCCGAGCGCGAGCGCCTTGTCGAGCAGCGCGGCGAACTTGATCTTCTCGTTGCACCGCAGGCACGGGTTGGGCGTCCGGCCGGCCTCGTACTCGGCGATGAAGTCCTCGACCACGTCCTCACGGAAGCGCTCGGCGAGGTCCCACACGTAGAAGGGGATGCCGATCACGTCCGCTGCGCGGCGGGCGTCGCGCGAGTCCTCGATGGTGCAGCAGCCGCGGGCGCCCGTACGGAACGACTGCGGGTTCGCGGAGAGCGCCAGGTGGACGCCGGTGACGTCGTGCCCGGCCTCGGCGGCGCGGGCGGCGGCGACAGCGGAGTCGACGCCGCCTGACATGGCGGCGAGCACACGGAGGGGGCGCGGGGAAGTCTCAGTCATAGCCCTACCAGGGTACGGGGCCCGGGAACCGATGACCGCTGAGTGTGCGTTGTGGTCGTCATGGGGAGCGAGAAGAAGCACGGCAAGCGCAAGGGCGTGAGCCGGCGGGCCGTGCTGATCGGGGGCGGGGCCGTGGTCGTCGGCGGCGGTGTCGTGGCCGGCGAGGAGATACGCCGAATCTGGCGCGGTATGCCGTGGGTGCGCACGCCGCGCAAGCCGGGCGAGATCGATCATGCCGGGGCGCAGTGGATCGCGGCGAACGCCGCGAACTGGCGGCTGGCCGACCGCCCCGACGACTACACGATCGACCGTGTGATCATCCATGTCGTCCAGGGCAGCTATCCGACGGCGCTGAAGGTCTTCAAGGATCCGCTCCACGGGGCGGCGACGCACTACGTGGTCCGCAAGGACGGTCATGTGGCGCAGATGATCCGCGAGCTGGACGTCGCCTACCACGCGGGCAACCGCTCGTTCAACGAGCGCAGTATCGGCATCGAGCACGAGGGTTTCGTGGACCGCCCGCAGGATTTCACGGACGCGATGTACCGCGCGTCCGCGAAGCTGACGGCCGGCATCTGCGCGCGGTACGCGATACCCGTCGACCGCGAGCACATCATCGGCCACATCGAGGTCCCGGGGACCGACCACACGGACCCGGGACCGCACTGGGACTGGAAGCGCTACATGAAGCTGGTGCGGGAGGCGGCGGCCGAGCAGGGCCCGGCCTCGGCTCGCGCGCGGCGCCCCGCTAGCTGAGTCCTGCCGTACGGGCCCGTTCGACGGCGGGCCCGATGGCCTGGGCCACCGCGTCCACGTCGGCCTTCGTGGAGGTGTGGCCGAGACTGAAGCGCAGCGTCCCGCGTGCCAGGTCCGGGTCGGCACCGGTGGCGAGCAGTACGTGGCTGGGCTGGGCGACCCCCGCCGTGCAGGCGGAGCCCGTGGAGCACGCGATGCCCTGTGCGTCCAGCAGCAGGAGCAGGGAGTCGCCCTCGCAGCCCGGGAAGGTGAAGTGGGCGTTGGCGGGCAGCCGGTCGACCGGGTCGCCGCCGAGGATCGCGTCCGGCACGGCCGCGCGCACCACGCGGACGAGCTCGTCGCGCAGTGCGCCGATGTCCCGGGCGAAGTCCTCCCGGCGTTCGGCGGCCAGCCGCCCGGCGACGGCGAAGGAGGCGATGGCGGGGGCGTCGAGCGTGCCGGAGCGCACGTGCCGCTCCTGGCCGCCGCCGTGCAGCACGGGAACGGGGCTGTACTCGCGGCCGAGCAGCAGCGCGCCGATGCCGTACGGGCCGCCGATCTTGTGGGCGGAGACGGTCATCGCGGCGAGCCCCGAGGCGGCGAAGTCGACGTCGAGCTGGCCGACGGCCTGTACCGCGTCGGCGTGCAGCGGAATGCCGAACTCGCGGCAAACCGCGGCCAGTTCGGCGACAGGGAAGACCGTGCCGATCTCGTTGTTGGCCCACATCACGGTGGCCAGCGCCACGTCGTCGGGGTTGCGCGCGATCGCCTCGCGCAGGGCCTCGGGGTGGACTCTGCCGTACGTGTCGACCGGCAGGTACTCGACGGACGCGCCCTCGTGCTCGGCGAGCCAGTCGACGGCGTCGAGGACGGCGTGGTGCTCGACGGGGCTGGCGAGGACGCGGGTGCGCGCCGGGTCGGCGTCGCGCCTCGACCAGTACAGACCCTTGACGGCGAGGTTGTCGGCCTCGGTGCCGCCTGAGGTGAAGACGACTTCGCTGGGCCGTGCGCCGAGGGCTTCGGCGAGCGTCTCGCGGGCCTCCTCGACGGTACGGCGGGCCCGTCGCCCGGCGGCGTGCAGCGCGGAGGCGTTGCCGGTGACGGCGAGGTGGGCGGTCATCGCCTCGACCGCCTCCGGAAGCATCGGAGTGGTCGCGGCGTGGTCGAGGTATGCCATGGTGGCCTCGATTCTACGAGGCGCTGCGGGGGCGCGGATGCGGCGCAGGGGTGCACGGGCCGTCCTGGGCGCGTGCGGCAGAGGGGCGGGGGCGGCTCTCCCCGGCGCGGGGCCCCGGTGACGGCGACCGGTGGCGGCGGCCGATGCTCGGCGACCGGTGACGGCGGCCGGTGGCGGCCGACGCTCGGCATCCGGTGGCGGCTCAGGTGCCGAAGCCCCAGACGACCGAGCCGTTCACCGTCACGAGGACGGCGAGGACCACGAGGTCGGCGATGCCGAGTGCGAGCCCGAGGAGGGCGCGGCCGCGGCGGCCGGTGCCGTGCCGCAGGGCGAGCGCGGCGAGTACGACGGCCGTGGGGCCCAGCAGGATGTTCATCACGAGGAGCCCGACGAGGCCGAGCACGAAGGCGGCGACGGCCATGCCGTCGGCGTCCTTGCGCCGCTCGTCGGCGCGTACACGCATGGCGAGTTGCATGACGTTCTTCTCCTTCCGGGGTGCTTGCCGGGTCAGTTGCGGCGGCTGCGGCGCTCGCGCACCGCGAAGACGAGCAGCCAGCAGCCGATGACGGCGGCGGCCACGAGGGAGACCGAGGCGGGGAGTTGGACCACAGCGCCCAGCATCACGCCCATGAGGAGGAGTGCTGCGACGAGGACAATCACGGTCGTCCTTTCGGTGAACTTTGAGAGTACGACTGTGCACTGACTTTCCAGTCTACTATCCCTTCTTCAGAGAACGGCTGTTTACTGAATGCCATGAGTCACACCGTCGGCATCCGCCAGGCGCAGAAGCAGAAGACCCGTCAGGCGCTCCTGGACGCGGCCCTGCGGCTGCTGGAGGAACAGAGCCTGAGCAGCCTGGGGCTGCGGGAGGTGACCCGGGCCGTGGGTGTCGCGCCGACCGCCTTCTACCGGCACTTCCGGGACACGGCCGACCTCGGCGTCGCGCTCGTCGAGGAGACGCTCGGCAGCCTCCACGCGACCATCGCGCAGGCCATGACCGAGCCCGCGGACTCGGCGCGCATCGACCGTACGGTGGCGCTGATCGCCGACCTGGTGCGGACCTCGCCGGCACATGTGCGTTTCGTCGCGCGCGAACGCCATGGCGGTGTGGCACCGGTACGGGAGGCGATAGCCGAGCAGTTGCGGCGGTTCACCGACGAAGTGGCGGCGGTGTTCGCGCGCGACGCGGGTGCGGAGGGATGGAGCGAGGACGACCTGCACATGCTGGCCGGGCTGTACGTCGACCACATGATGACGACGGCGTCGTCGTTCCTGGAGGCGGGGCCGGAGGGCGAGGAGCGGGTGAGCGGGCTGGCCCGGAGACGGTTGCGACTGGTGAACCTGGGGCGGGAACACTGGCTGGATTGAGCAGGCGGCGGCCGTCGCGGGACGCCGTGAACGGCGCTGCGCCCGCGAGGACGGCCTCACGGGCGCAAGCGAAAGATGCGCGCGGGCGCATCACATCTAGGGGCGGCGCCCCCGGGCGTCAGGCGCGGGGAGCCTTGGCGAGCTGGCGGGACTGGGCCACCAGGCGGTCCGCAGAGTCCCAGACCTCCGCGTCCTCCTCCAGGAACCCGCCCGCCAGGTT
The DNA here is from genome assembly GCF_040675505.1 of Streptomyces sp. NPDC049597. Classification (NCBI taxonomy): domain Bacteria; kingdom Bacillati; phylum Actinomycetota; class Actinomycetes; order Kitasatosporales; family Streptomycetaceae; genus Streptomyces; species Streptomyces sp. NPDC049597. The sequence continues at coordinate 14,005 of NZ_JBFAOY010000030.1, read as the reverse complement.
GCGCGTCGTGATCGACACGCGCAGCGGGCCCGGCGCCGGGCGGCAGCGGACGTGCGTCGTCAGTTCCACGGTCGGCGTCCAGCCCGTCAGGCCCAGCTCGAACGACGTCGGCGGCAGCGCGTCCACCGTCAGCAGCAGCGACAGCGGGTCCGCGTCACGCCCGTCCGCCAGCGCGAACCAGCCCCGCATCTCGCCCTTGCCCGACGGCGCGCCGATCGCCCAGCCGACCGTCGCCGGGTCCAGCTTGATGTCCAGGCGCTCGGTGATCGCCGAGCTTCCGGGGATGGGAGCCGGACCGTCCGAGGGCCCGAAGCAGTGCTCCACCGGCGGGATCGCCGGCGGCTTCGCCGAGGTGCGCACATCGTCGGGGAGCCCGTCCAGGTCCCCGTACGAGGCGAGCACCCGGATGCGCTCCACCTCCGTGCCGTCGTCCTCGAACTGGAAGAGCGAGGCCTGACCCGTGGAGAGCGTGCGGCCGGTGCGGATCACCTCGGTACGGATCACCGCCGGACCCGGCCGGGACGCCGTGAGGTAGTGCGCGGACACCGTGAACGGGTCCGGGTGCGGCAGCGCGTCCCCGAGCGCCCGGCCCAGCATCGCGAGCAGGTAGCCGCCGTTCACCGCCTGGATGATCGTCCAGCCCGCCGAGAGCTCGGCGTCGTAGACACCGGTCTCGCGCAGGGTGACCGCGGTGTCGCGGTCGAACTCGCTGTCCCCGACGGTCGCGCGCGCCGTCTGTGCTGCCTCAGCCATGCCGGTACCGTACAACAAACAATTACTGAGCGGTAGCTTTCTCCTCGGTGGCCTCCGACCGCCGGTTCCACGCGCGCGGCGCCCGCCAGTGGAAGCGCATCGCGAGCAGTCGCAGCACGAACGCGGTCACCACCGCCAGTCCGCTCGTCACCGCGTTCAGGGCGTCGAAACGGATGCACAGGACGACCATCGTCGCGCCCACGATCGCGGGCACCGCGTACAGGTCACGGTCCCAGCGCAGCAGCGACGGAACCTCGTTGGCCAGCACGTCGCGCAGTACACCGCCGCCGACCGCCGTGGCCAGCCCGAGCGCCGCCGAGAACGTGAGGCCGAGACCGTACTCGTACGCCTTGGTCGTGCCGGTCACGCAGAACAGCCCGAGTCCCGCCGCGTCGAAGACGTTGACGCCGGCCTGGATGCGCTCCACGTGCGGATGGAGGAAGAAGACGATGACCGTGGCCACCAGGGGCATCAGGAAGTACCCCAGGTCGGTGAAGGCCGCCGGCGGCACGGCCCCGATGATCAGGTCACGCAGCAGCCCTCCGCCCAGCGCCGTGACCTCGGCGAGCACGGCGATGCCGAACACGTCGAAGTTCTTGCGTACGGCGAGCAGCGCCCCGGAGATCGCGAAGACGAAGATCCCGACGAGGTCGAGCGCATGCTGGACGGAGGGCGTGAACAGTTCTTGGAACACCGGACGATTGTGCCGCCTCCGGCGGTCCCGCCCGTCAGTCGGACGCGGTGGCCCCCTTGGCTGCGGTCTCGGCGGGCGTGGCCGCATCGTCCTCCGCGGGCTGTTCCGGGACCGGCACCGTGTCGGCGGGTGCCTTGCCCGCGGAGTCCTGCGCCTCTGCGCCGTCCGTGGCGGCGGGCGCGGCACCGGGCTCCGCGGCGTCCGGCTCGTCGCGCGGCTCCGCGACCACCGGCTCTGCGGCGTCCGCTGCTTCCGCGGCGTCCGGCTCGTCGCGCGGCTCCGCGACCACCGGCTCGGTACCGGCCGGCTCGTCGGACGCGTCGCCGCCGGCAGCGGCGACGGCACCTGACGTCGTCACCGGCTTCTCCGCCTCCGCCGCCTCCTCCGACTCCGACTCCGACTCCGGCGCACCGGCCCCCCCTGAGGCCACCGCGTCGGGGCCCTCGGCGGCGACCGACTCGGTGGCCACGACCGCCTCGATGCCGGTCGCCCGGGTCTGCGCGACCGTTCCCTCCTCGATCTCCTTCGCGAAGTGGCAGGCCACCTTGTGCCCGTCGCCCAGGTCCGTCAGCTTCGGCCGGTCCGTGGCGCACAGCGTGTCCTGCGCCCACGGGCACCGCGTGTGGAAGCGGCAGCCGGCCGGCGGGTTGGCGGGCGAGGGCAGGTCGCCGTGGAGCAGGATCCGCTCCCGCCGGTCCTCGACCTCCGGGTCCGGCACCGGCACCGCGGACATCAGCGCCTTGGTGTACGGGTGCTTGGGTCCCGCGTAGAGGGCGTCGCTCGGCGCCTCCTCCACCAGGCCGCCCAGGTACATGACCCCGATGACGTCCGAGATGTGCCGGACGACGGCGAGGTCGTGGGCGATGACGAGGTACGTCAGCCCGAGCGACTCCTGCAGCTCCTCCAGGAGGTTGATGACCTGAGCCTGGATGGAGACGTCCAGCGCGGACACCGGCTCGTCGCAGATGATCAGGTCCGGTTCGAGGACGAGCGCGCGCGCGATGCCGATGCGCTGGCGCTGCCCGCCGGAGAACTCGTGCGGGTAACGGGACAGCGCGTTCGCCGGGAGACCGACCTTGGCCAGGATCTCCTTGATCTTCTCGCGGCGCTCCTTCTGGTCCTTGCCGATCCCGTGCGCGGCCATGCCCTCGCTCAGGATCGACTCGATGTTCTGCCGCGGGTTGAGGCTGCCGAGCGGGTCCTGGAAGACCATCTGCAGCCGGCGGCGGAAGCCGCGCATCTCCTCGTTCGGCAGCTTCGCCAGATCCGTGCCGTCGAAGACGACCTCGCCGCCGGTGATGTCCACCAGCCGCAGGACCGCCCTGCCCAGAGTCGTCTTGCCGCAGCCCGACTCGCCCACAAGGCCGTACGTCTGCCCCGCCTCGACCTTGAGCGAGACACCGTCGACGGCGTACACATGGCCCACGGTGCGGTCGAAGAAGATGCCCTTCCTGACCGGGAAATGGACCTTCACATCGTCGAGTTCGAGCAAGCTCATGCCGAGACCTCCGCCTTGGGCTTGGGAAGGACCGGGTTGACGCAGCGCACCTGGTGGCCGGCCGCGCGTGGTTCGGTCAGTTCTGGTGTGCCGGTCAGGCACTCCATCGTGTAGAAGTCGCAACGGGGTGCGAAGGCACAGCCGTCGGCCCAGGCGATCTTGTCGTTGATGGATCCGCGGATCGGGTTGAGCGGCTCGCCGCGCGGCGCGTCGAGCCGCGGGATGGAGCCGAGCAGACCGTGTGCGTACGGGTGGGTGGGGTGCGCGAACAGCTCGCGGCGGCCCGCCGACTCCACCGCCCGGCCCGCGTACAGCACATTGACCTGGTCGCACAGGCCGGCGACGACACCCAGGTCGTGGGTGATCATCAGCAGGGCGGTGCCCTCCTGGTCGACCAGTTCCTTGAGCAGTTCGAGGATCTGGGCCTGGATGGTCACGTCCAGCGCGGTCGTCGGCTCGTCGGCGATGAGCAGCCGGGGCGCACAGGCCACCGCCATGGCGATGAGCGCGCGCTGGCGCATGCCTCCGGAGAGCTGGTGCGGGTACTCCTTCAGCCGCCGGTTCGGATCGGGGATGCCGACCCTGTCCAGCAGGTGGGCGGCCTCCTTGCGGGCGGCCTCCCCCTTCAGTCCGCGGTGGCGCCGGAGGATCTCGGTGACCTGGACGCCGATGGGGACGACCGGGTTCAGCGAGGACAGCGGGTCCTGGAAGATCATGGCGAGCCGGCTGCCGCGCATGTCCCGCAGCTTGCGCGGGCTCATGGTGAGCAGGTTCTCGCCGTCGAAGTCGGCACGTCCGCCGATCTTCACGCCCTTGGCCGGCAGCAGACCCATCAGGGCGAGCGAGGTCACGGACTTGCCGCAGCCCGACTCGCCGACCAGTCCCACCACCTGGCCCTGGTCGACGTCGAAGGAGACGCCGTCGACCGCCGTGGACTCCTTGCGGCCGCGGCCGCCGAAGGTGACGCTGAGTTCGTCAACAGTAAGCAGTGGCATGGGACTTCAGCCTCGCAGCTTCGGGTCGAGGGCTTCGCGCATGGCCTCGCCGAGCAGGGTGAAGCCAAGGGCGGTGATGATGATGCCGACCGCCGGATAGACCGCCATCATCGGCTCGTTGTCGAAGAACCGCTGTGCCTGCGAGAGCATGACGCCCCACTCCGGGATCGCCGGGTCGGGGTTGCCGAGGCCCAGGTAGGACAGGGCGGCCGCCTCGATGATCGCGGTGGCGAGGCTGAGCGTCGCCTGGACGATGACCGGACTCAGCGAGTTCGGCAGGATCTGGGTGAGAACGATCCGCTTCCGGCGTACGCCGAGCGCCTTCGCCGCCAGCACGTAGTCGGCGCCGCCCTGGGCGAGCATCGAACCGCGCAGCAGACGGGCGAAGACGGGGATCTGGACGACACCCACGGCGATCATCACGGTCGTCAGGGACTGACCCATCACCGCGGCGATGGACACCGCGAGCAGCAGCGACGGCAGCGACAGCATGATGTCGGTGATGCGCATGATCACCGTGTCGAGCCGCTGGCCGGACCTGCCGCCGAGAGTGGCGGCGGCGCCGGACACCACACCCACGACGGCGCCGACGACCAGTCCGATGAGCATCGAGACGACGCCGACGAGCAGGGTCTGGCGTGCTCCGACGAGCATCCGGGAGAACATGTCGCGGCCGAGGTGGTCCAGGCCGAACCAGTTCTCGCCGCGCATGCCGACGAATTTGCCCTGGTTGGTCAGGACTTCGTCACGCCAGGTCTGTGCCGTGGGGGCGTGCGGGGCGATCCACGGGCCGACGACCGCCAGGACGACGAACGCGGCGATGATGACCACGCCGATGACGGCCATCTTGCTGGACTTCAGGCGCCGCATCGCCTCGCGCCACAGACTGGCGCCCGAGGTCACCTCGGTCTGCTGCATCAACTCGGCGAGCCGGTCGATCCTGTCTGCCTTCTTGGTCATGGTCGTCACGTCAGTGCACCCGCACTCTCGGGTCGATGATGCTGTACGCGAGGTCGACCAGCAGGTTGATGAGGACGTACACCATCGCGATGAAGAGGATGAACCCGACCAGCACCGGGTAGTCCCGGGCGTCGATCGAGGTGCGGATGAAGGAGCCGATGCCGCCGAAGGAGAACACCGACTCGGTCAGCACCGCACCCGACAGCAGGCTGCCGGTCAGCAGACCGACGGCGGTGACCACCGGCAGCATCGCGTTGCGCAGGACGTGCCGGCCGCGCACGACGCGCTTGTCCAGACCCTTGGACTCGGCGGTGCGGATGTAGTCCTCGCCGAGGACCTCGAGAACGCTGGCGCGGGTCATGCGCACGATGACCGCGAGCGGGATGGAGGCGAGCGCCACAGCGGGGAGGACCAGGTGCATGATCGCGTCCCAGCTGGCGTCCAGTTCACCGGTCAGCAGGCCGTCCAGAACCGCGAATCCGGTGACGTCCGTGGCGTCGAGACCCGTCGACAGCCGCCCGTAGCTCGGGAAGATGCCCAGCTCGACGGCGAAGATGCCCTTGAGGAGCAGGGCGAGGAAGAACACCGGGATACAGATGCCGATCAGCGACCCGGAGACGGAGGCGACGTCGAGCCAGCCTCCGCGGCGCTTGGCGGCCAGGTAGCCGAGCGGGATGCCGACGGCCACCGCGATGAGGATCGCGGCGACGCTGAGTTCCACCGTGGCCGGGAAGCGCAGGGTGAATTCCTCCCACACCGGCTGGCCGGTCTGGGTGGAGGTGCCGAGGTCCAGTTCGAAAATGCGCTTGAGGAAGCGCCAGTACTGGACATGGACAGGCTCGTCCAGTCCCAGCGCCCGGTTGATGCGTGCCACTTCGGCTTCGGTCGCCCGCTCGCCCAGGATCGCTGAGGCGGGTCCGCCGGGCAGCCGGTTCAGCCAGAGGAAGAGGAGAACCGACAGGCCGAGCAGGGTGGGAATGAGCTGTAGCAGTCGTCGTATGACAAGTCGCAGCACCCCGCATGCCCCTTTCTAACGTGCGTCGATGCGGGTCCGCCCGGCCACCTGGAGCAGTGGCCGGGCGGACCCGCTGGTGTGCGATTACTTGAAGGAGGTCTCGGCGAAGTTCTCCTGCGTCAGCGGGGAGACGTTCGGCGGGTTGACGTTCTTGCCGAAGGCGATGGCCGGCGGGGAGGACGAGATCGGGATGCCCGGGACGTACTCCATGATGGCCTCGTTGGCCTTCTTGTACGCCTCGGTGCGGCCGGCGGGGTCGGTCACCTTCGAGGCGGCGTTGACCGCGTCGAAGACCTTCTTGTCCTTGAAGCCCCACTGCTTGTCGGGCCCGGCGAACCAGGTGCCGATGAAGTTGTAGCCGTCGTTGAAGTCACCGGTCCAGCCGAGCATGTGCAGGGCGCAGGAGCCCGCCTCGGTGGCGTCCAGGTAGTCCGGGGCCCACTTCATGGCCTTCGGGGTGACGGTGACGCCGGCCTTCTCCAGGTCGGCCTTCATCAGCTCGAACATGTCCTGCGGAGCGGGCATGTACGGGCGGGTGACCTCGGTCGGGTAGCAGAACTCGATCTTGAGGTTCTCCTCGCCCGCCTTCTTGAGGAGCTCCTTGGCCTTGTTGGTGTCGAACGGGTAGGTCTTCACCTTGTCCGAGAAGCCGGCGACCGTGTCGGGCATGAACTGGGACGCGGCCTTGCCGCCCTCGGGCAGCTGGGTCTTGACCAGGTGCTCGCGGTCGATGGCGTGCGTGAGGGCCTGGCGGACCTCGGGCTTCTTCAGCGCCGGGTTCTTCGACTGCGTCATGCCGACGTAGAAGATGTTGAAGACGTCACGGGTCGGGACCTGGTAGCCCTCGCCCTCGAGGGTCTTCACATCGGCCGGGGCGACGAGGTCGTAGCCGTTGATGTCACCGGCCTGGAGGGCCTGGCGACGGCCGTCCTCGGTGTCGATGGTACGGAAGACCAGGTTCTTGATCTTGGCCTTCTCGCCCCAGTAGTCGTCGAAGCGCTCGAGGGAGACTTCCTTGTTGCCCTTGTTCCACTTCACGATCTTGTACGGGCCGGTGCCGGCGACCGTGCCGGCCTCCTGGCTGTACTTGGGGTACGTGATCGCGTCGCCCTTGGCGGTCGCGTCCTGCTTCGCGTACTCCTTGATCGCCTTCGGCGAGTGGATCGCCAGGGCCTGGAGGGAGAAGCCGCCGGGCAGGTTGGCGGAGGGCTCGTTCACCTCGATGACGGCGGTGTTCTCGTCCTTGGCGGTGCAGGACTTGTAGTTCGCCTTCGGGGCCTCGGGGTCCTCGTTCTTGGCGAACCCGCCCATGATGGTCTGCCAGTAGTAGGAGACCGCGCTGGACTGGTACGTGCCCTTCCAGTTGAACCAGTGGTCGTAGTTCGCGCACACGGCGGCGGCGTTGAACGCCTCGCCGTCGTGGAACTTCACGTTCTTCCTCAGGTTGAACGTCCACACGGTGCCGGCCGGGTTGCTGGACCACGTCTCCGCGAGCCCGCCGACGAGCTTGCTGCCACCGGACTCGTGCTCGAGCAGCGCCTCGAAGGCCTGGCGCGTGACGCGGAAGGTCTCACCGTCGCTCGCGAGAGCGGGGTCCAGAGAACCAGGGTCACCGGCGCCGGCGAAGACGAAGGTGTCCTTCGCCGCCTTGCCGCCGTCCTTGTCCCGCTCGCTGGCGCAACCTGTCGCGATCAAGCCGACGGCAACCGCCGCCGTGATCGCCCGGACAGGCCCGGACTTGAATATTCGCATGGGTCCACCCCTGGTTCACCATGTGGAGTCTTGACCGGCCGAACACTACAGACGGGAGACACCTGGGAGAACGGTCCGGATAACGGTGATACCTAGTCGAGACCCGGACACTCAACAAACCCGCCGGATACGGGACATCCCCACGCGGGAGACGAATTTCCCTGGGAACCGGGAGAGTTCGGCAGCGGTCAGCGAGCGCCGACCGGCGGGTATCCGTAACCGCCACCGGCCGGCTGGGCGCCGCCGTGCGCCTCGCGGTCGTAGAAGGGCCGGGCGTTCGCCCGCATCCACATCGTCACCGGGTCGTACTCGTCCGACAGCGCGACCGTGGAGACCGGCAGCCCGTCCGGGACCGCGCCGATCGACTGCTGCATCATCGCCCGTGCCGCGTCGACCGCCTGGGGTCCGGTGTCGTACAGATCGAGCCCGATGGCGAGGTACGCGGCGCCGACGGACGGCTGCACCCAGGCGCGGCGCAGCGAGCGCACGGCCGGCGTGCGGTGCGCGTTCTGTGTGAGCAGCGCGTAGAACTGGGGGATCTCGACGGCCGGGTCCGACAGTCGCAGCGGGCCCGCGGGCATCCGGTCGAGTCCGGTGGCGATGCGGCGCAGGTCCAGCCACGGGATGCCGACGCCGCCGCCCGACGCGTGCGGGTTGAGCCAGATGCCCCAGCGCTCGGGGTACAGGGCACGGGCGATGTCCCGGCCGGTGACGACCTCGTGCGCGCGGCTCCAGCCGGAGACGGCGAGCTCCTGCGCGGAGGTGACGCACGGCGCGTAGCCGACGCCGTCGACCTCCATGTTCCCGTACTGGGCGTCGGGGGAGCCGGGCTGTCCGTGCCACAGCAGCATCAAGATCCGGCCACCGGGGTCGGCGAGGGCGTGCAGCAGTGCCTCGTACGCGTCGTAGCGCCCGGGAGTCACCTGGCGCAGCATGTGCTCGACCTGCCCGGTCGCCGCGGTGCCTGACGCGCTCACCTGGATTCCGCCCCTCTTCGATCCGTACCCGTGCCCGAGTGGTCCGTCCCTGTGTCAGGGGACCTCCGGCCAGGTCATCAAACCAGCTTAAGCGGCCGTCCTGGCGCCGGCTTGACTTCTACGCGTGATGTCGTTGGTAGAAGGGGCGGACACGCTCCAGCATCCAGTCGCCCACCGGGTCCTGCGCGACATCCAGCAGGACGATGTTCACCGGCCAGGGGACCGGGACGCGGGCGAGCGCGCGGCCGAGCGCGTCCATGGGCGCGTTGCGGTCGGCGCCCTCCCAGGAGGAGAGCTGGACGCCCACGAAGAGGGCCGGCGCCTCGCCCTCGACGGAGGCGAGCACCCGGCGGGCGGTGAGCACGACGCCGGCGGCCTCGAACTCGCCGGCCGCGGCGGCGAGGAAGTCGACGGGCTCCTCCTGCCAGTGCGGCTCGAAGAGCCGCACCCTCCCGCCGGACCCGGGACCGTCGAGCGGCGTGCGCCCCGCGCGGCACAACTCGGCGACGGCGGGCGGCGGAAGGGGAGCTCCGACGGCGCCGCCCGGGTTCACGGCGATGCCGAGCTGCGGGGGCAGGCCACGGGCGAACTCACGGGCGGGGGCGACGGTGAACGACATGTGGGAGCCCACGACGGCGAGGAACTGCTGCTCGGAGCTGAAGACGGGGACGTAGGCGGCGCCCTCGATCTCCATGGTGGGCAGGTCGAGACCGACGCTGTCGGGGCCGCCCCCGTTGGGCAGGGGGACCCAGAGGCTGCTGCGGCCGAGCACCTCGACGAGGCGGGCTCCGGCGGAGGGACTGCCGACGGAGGCGGCGAGGGCCTCCTCCAGCTCGTTCCCGGGCCAGCCGCTGTAGGGCATCTCCATGCGCTCGTCTCTTCCTCCCCGGGGCACGCACCCCGGCCGTGCGTGTTCGCGGCGTCGACGATAATCCAGCGCCGCCCGGGCGTGCGGCGCGGGGCCCGGGCGAAGCCCCGACGAGGCGTCTCTCGCCGAGCCGGCCCGGCGAGAGACTCGGTGAGGCGGGCCGCGCGGCGCGGGGGCCCGGGGCGGAGCCCGCCGAGAGCGCCGCGCACCGGACCGGACCGGCGAGTCGCGGGGCAGAGCCCCGCACCCGCACCCCGGCGTCAGTCCGCCGTGAAGCCGAGGACGCGCAGCCTTCCCGCCGCTTCCCGGTCCAGCAGGACCGCCGCCGCGCAGCCCCGCGGCAGACGGCCCGACTCCGCGTCGGCGATCAGGCGGCCCACCGCCCGGCGGTGGCGGGCGAAGGCGTACCCCGACACTCCGCGGCCCCGCTCGCGCTGGCCCTCCCGCGCCACCCGCGGCGGTACGTCCAGCAGGACGAGATGCAGCGACGTCCCGCGCCGCCGCGCCTCCCGCGCCAGCCAGCGCCGCACCCACGCCTGCGTACCGCAGTCGTGCACGACGACGCTCTCGCCCGAGCGCAGGGCTCGCCACAGACCCGCGTAGTGCGCGAGGCGCACGAGGGGCCGGTAGACGGCGTACGGCAGGAAGCGGGGCATGCGCGCGTCCCACCGGTCACGGGTGTCCTGGGAGTCGATCCCGCGCCCGGTCACCGCGCGCTTCATCAGCGTCGTCTTGCCGCTGCCGGGCAGTCCCGAGACGACCACCACGTCACCGGCAGCGAACACCAGGGCGCGCGGACTGCGGCCCGCACGGGCCCGCAGGTCGCGCAGGACGGGCGCGGGCGCCCCGAGCAGACCACCGACGGAGGCGCCCTGCTGGACGGGCATCCCCGCGGCTGTGGCGGCGTATGCGCCGGACCGCTGCAACATCATCACGCTCCCCCAAGTCGGGTCACCCCACCCTTGCCCATGAAGTGTAAAGAATTGGTAATACAGGACAACCGACTTTGCCTCGGTCCGCGCGCCCCACTCCCGCCGCAGGCATGCAATGATGTGCGCGCCAACTGCATACCGGCCGCTTGAATCCGCGCGGGAGAGTCCCTGCCACCTGGTGTGGCGGGCGCCGAAGGAGCAAGTTCCTCCCTTGAATCTCTCAGGCCCCGTACCGCGTGCGATGAGGCAGATCTGAAAAGCGAGCCGTCCGGACGGCTCCACCCAAGGTGCAAGCCACGACCATCCAAACGCGGGGTCGCGGCGAACCTCTCAGGTTCCGATGACAGATGGGGAGGATTGTCCTCGCAGCCATGCCCTGGGAGCCATACCTATGAGCAACGCCCCCCGTCGTACAGCCCTCGATGCCCTGCATCGTTCTCTGGGCGCGACCATGACAGACTTCGCCGGCTGGGACATGCCCCTGCGTTACGCCAGCGAGCGCGACGAGCACAACGCCGTCCGCACGACGGCCGGCCTCTTCGACCTCTCGCACATGGGCGAGATCACCGTCACGGGCCCGCAGGCCGTCGCCCTGCTGGACTACGCGCTCGTCGGCAACATCGGCACGGTGGCTCCCGGCCGTGCCCGCTACACGATGATCTGCCGCGAGGACGGCGGCATCCTCGACGACCTGATCGTCTACCGCCTCGGCGAAACCGAGTACATGGTCGTCGCCAACGCGGGCAACGCCCAGACCGTCCTCGACGCGCTCACCGAGCGTGCGGCCGGTTTCGACGCGCAGGTGCGCGACGACCGTGACGCCTACGCGCTGATCGCGGTCCAGGGCCCGCAGTCCCCCGGCATCCTCGCCTCGCTCACCGACGCCGACCTCGACGGTCTGAAGTACTACGCGGGCCTGCCCGGCACCGTCGCGGGCGTCCCCGCCCTGATCGCCCGTACGGGCTACACCGGCGAGGACGGCTTCGAGCTGTTCGTCGAGCCGCAGTACGCCGAGAAGCTGTGGCAGGCCCTGACCGAGGCGGGCGCCCCGGCCGGGCTCGTCCCCTGCGGCCTGTCCTGCCGCGACACGCTGCGCCTGGAGGCGGGCATGCCGCTGTACGGGCACGAGCTGACCACGGCTCTCACCCCGTTCGACGCGGGCCTCGGCCGGGTCGTGAAGTTCGAGAAGGACGGCGACTTCGTCGGCCGCGCGGCGCTCACGGCGGCCGCCGAGCGTGCCGAGACGGCGCCGCCGCGCAAGCTCGTCGGCCTGATCGCCGAGGGCCGCCGGGTCCCGCGCGCCGGCATGGACGTGGTCGCCGACGGCAAGGTCGTCGGCACGGTCACCTCGGGCGCGCCGAGCCCGACCCTCGGCAAGCCGATCGCCATGGCGTACGTGGACGCCGCCCACGCCGCGCCGGGCACGCCGGGCGTCGGCGTCGACATCCGCGGCACGCACGAGCCGTACGAGGTCGTGGCGCTGCCGTTCTACAAGCGTCAGAAGTGATCGCCCGCACCCTCTCTTCGTTCACCACCACTCCCCCGCGTACAGGAGAATTCAGGTCATGAGCAACCCCCAGCAGCTGCGCTACAGCAAGGAGCACGAGTGGCTGTCGGCCGCCGAGGACGGCGTGTCGACGGTCGGCATCACGGAGCACGCGGCCAACGCGCTCGGCGACGTGGTGTACGTCCAGCTTCCCGAGGTGGGTGACACGGTGACCGCGGGCGAGACCTGCGGCGAGCTGGAGTCCACCAAGTCGGTCAGCGACCTGTACTCGCCGGTCAGCGGTGAGGTCACCGAGACCAACGAGGACGTCGTCAACGACCCGTCGCTGGTGAACTCGGCGCCCTTCGAGGGCGGTTGGCTCTTCAAGGTGCGCGTGGGCGAGGAGCCGAAGGACCTGCTCTCCGCCGACGAGTACACCGATTTCGCGGGCTGACCCCAGACCTTAGGGACCGAGTGATGTCGCTTCTCAACACCCCTCTTCACGAGCTGGACCCGGATGTCGCCGCCGCTGTCGACGCCGAGCTCCACCGCCAGCAGTCCACCCTGGAAATGATCGCGTCGGAGAACTTCGCCCCGGTCGCGGTCATGGAGGCCCAGGGCTCCGTCCTCACCAACAAGTACGCCGAGGGCTACCCCGGCCGCCGCTACTACGGCGGCTGCGAGCACGTCGACGTGGTCGAGCAGATCGCGATCGACCGCATCAAGGAGCTGTTCGGCGCCGAGCACGCCAACGTGCAGCCCCACTCCGGCGCGCAGGCCAACGCCGCCGCCATGTTCGCGCTGCTCAAGCCGGGCGACACGATCATGGGCCTGAACCTGGCCCACGGCGGTCACCTGACCCACGGCATGAAGATCAACTTCTCGGGCAAGCTCTACAACGTCGTCGCCTACCACGTGGACGACGCCACCGGCCAGGTCGACATGGCCGAGGTCGAGCGCCTGGCCAAGGAGTCCAAGCCGAAGCTGATCGTCGCCGGCTGGTCCGCCTACCCCCGCCAGCTGGACTTCGCGGCCTTCCGCCGGATCGCCGACGAGGTCGGCGCCTACCTGATGGTCGACATGGCCCACTTCGCGGGTCTGGTCGCCGCGGGTCTGCACCCGAACCCGGTGCCGCACGCCCACGTCGTGACCACCACCACGCACAAGACCCTCGGCGGTCCGCGCGGCGGTGTGATCCTGTCCACGGCCGAGCTCGCCAAGAAGATCAACTCCGCGGTCTTCCCCGGCCAGCAGGGCGGCCCCCTCGAGCACGTCATCGCCGCCAAGGCCGTGTCCTTCAAGGTCGCCGCGAGCGACGAGTTCAAGGAGCGCCAGCAGCGCACCCTGGAGGGCGCCCGCATCCTCGCCGAGCGCCTGGTCCAGGCCGACGTCACCGAGCACGGCGTCTCCGTCCTGTCCGGCGGCACCGACGTCCACCTCGTCCTGGTCGACCTGCGCAACAGCGAGCTCGACGGGCAGCAGGCCGAGGACCGCCTCCACGAGGTCGGCATCACCGTCAACCGCAACGCCATCCCGAACGACCCGAGGCCCCCGATGGTCACCTCCGGCCTGCGGATCGGCACCCCGGCACTCGCCACCCGCGGCTTCACCGCCGAGGACTTCCGCGAGGTCGCCGACATCATCGCCGAGGCCCTCAAGCCCACCTACGACGCGCAGGCCCTGCGCGCCCGGGTCACGGCCCTCGCCGACAAGCACCCCCTCTACCCCGGACTGTGACGGATCTCCCGTAACGCCCGGAGCAAAACAAATGGGGCACCGCGCACACTGGACAGTGAGTGCGGTGCCCCGCACCACGTACCACCGCATCGCTCTGCACCACCCGGCAGACAACGGCGTCTACCACCCCACAAGGAGTTTTCCGTGGCCCTTTCCGTCTTCGACCTGTTCTCGATCGGCATCGGCCCCTCCAGCTCCCACACGGTGGGCCCGATGCGCGCCGCCCGGATGTTCGCCCGGCGGCTGAAGAACGAGGGCCTGCTGGCCCACACCGCCTCGATACGCGCCGAGCTGTACGGCTCCCTGGGCGCGACCGGACACGGCCACGGCACCCCCAA